>RECX01000151.1 GCA_007693825.1 Balneolaceae bacterium | reverse complement strand
AGTTGATCACGGCCCGGAACGAACCGACCACCGTCATGTGGTGGTTCACCGCCACAACCACCACCGGGATTATCATCATCACACTGGCGGATATGGAAATGGTGACGAACCAGGTGGGCACGGGCCCGCCGATCAGATGATGGAACCCGTTCCAGTTGTAGAACAGCGCCAGTCCCCAGAAACCGAGCAGCGACAGGCCGTAGCTGTAGATCGGCCGCCCGAGCACCTTGGGGATGAAGTAGTAGGCGGCGGCCAGACCCACAGGCGTGAACCAGAGCCCAAGCGCATTATGCGCATACCACCAGTTCATGCCGGCCTGCACGGTCGGCGTATCGAAGATGGGCAGCGACGAGACCAGGCCGAGCAGCGGAAACCAGAGGAACGCCGCAATCAGGTACCAGACGGACACGTACAGCTGCTTCACCTTGCGCATGACCAGCATCATCAATACCGAGGCGGACAGGATGATCACGCAGAGCACGATCACCACCATGGTCGACACCGGAAACTCGAGCCACTCAATGCCGCGTGAGCTGCCGGCCAGGATCTGGATGCTGCCGACCAGCAGGGCGATATTCCAGATCACCCCGGCCACAATGATATACCCGCGCAGCATGACCGGGACCTTGAGCAGCCGGCTCAGCAGCCACAGGGCCACACCGGCACCGGTGAGCGACGCCCACCCATAAACCATGGTGTTCAGATGCAGCGGACGCACGCGGCCGAAAGTGAGCCATCCGGCCGTGCCCAGCCAGTCAGGCAAGTGCATCTTCAAAGAGGCGACCAAAGCCAGCAGCGTTCCGAACAGCAGCCAGAATATGCCGGACAGAATCAGGAACATCACGACAAACCGCGCCCTGCGGTCAAGTTCACTGACAGATAACGTGTTGGGTTGCTTACTTCCGGGATCCACGGATTTTCTCTTCTCCTTTGTAGGGTTCTTTTTCATTCAGGGTCTCTTCATCCCCGAAAATCTGGTCGGTACGCTTTCCTGCCGGCTCCTCTTCGTCAAAAGGAAGCATGCTCCCCCGCTGTATATTGTCAAACTGACCGTTGAAAAACGCCCAGAGGAACAGCGCCAGTCCACCCCCGATGATCAGAAGGGATGACAGGACCAGGATCAACGCTCCGGTACTCATATAACTAATTGTTAGGTATTTGGCTGAAAGCCACTGAAATTATTAAAAAAGCCGCGCCAACAGACAGGCACCTGCATCAGGCAGATACCTTCATCAGGCATAAAAGCAGGCCTCATCCTGCCAGTCGAAACAGATGCGTTCAATAACATGCGGCTGCACTCTGTGCTCGCTGGCGATGGCTGCTTCGTGCATGCAATACAATTCGTGCATGCAATACAACTCGTACATCCAATACATAATGATCAATGCCACGGCGTGGTGACAGAACAATACATGATGGTCATTGCCACGGCGTAGTGACGGAACAAAACATAATGGTCACTGCCAGGGCAAGGTGATGGAACAATACATGATGGGAAACGGCGGCATCACCGATACACCGAATCCGGTTATGGAAAAAAGTACCCAAACGAATCCGAATTTCAAAATCGCCGGACCGTTTATTTGATATTCAATACAGCTCCCTTTTTCTTGTGGATGGATGCGCCTCAGTCGTTGCAGACAAACGAGCCCTGCGCTTCTTTCTGCGGCATCACAAAAACGGCGGCCGTCAGTGCGGGAATTTGAAAACTGCTGCCTTCGTGCTCCGTCTGCCGGACTGCCGGATCGGCACCCTGATGCTGCACCGGGTGGAGCTCCAGGCCTTCCCAGGACATCCCTTCCAGATCCAGAACCACATCACGCGCCTGATTATCCGCATTGAAAATCACCAGGATGCCGTCGTACTTCGGATCCAGCGGCTCCCCGGCACACGTTCCGTCGGAAATGGTCATGGCAATGATGCCGGGCTCCTGATCCGGACCGGTATTGTGAAACGCCAGGCGCTTGTGGATCTGCTCTGCCGTGCGCAGCCGGAACAGCGGCGAAGAATAGCGGATGCGCAGCTGCTCCTGGAACAGCCGGTGGGCCAGTTCCATATGCTCGCGGCGCACATCCACGCTGGCATCACGGAACAACGCGCGGATGTCGTCCCAGCGCGCCTCGTTGTCCCATGCCGGCGGCAGCCCCTGCGCCCAGAGATGCGAATCCAGGCTGAAATCCACCGCGTTGAACCAGTCCCCGGAGTCAAAACTGTTGCGGTCCAGCGACTTGGAGCGCAAAATATCGGTTCCCATCTGGTAGAACGGCACGCCCTGCCCGAAATTGATGAAGGCGTTGCCGAGCATGTGCACGCGCACCCGGTCGTCCATTCCCATATCCAGCGGCAGCTTCGCCTGGGTGTTGTCCCAGAACGTCTCGTTGTCGTGCTTGTCGATGTAGTTGACCGACTCCTGCGGCTGCAGGGCGAAACCGATCATCTCGTCGCCGCCGGCAGCACGCCTGCCCTCCCGGTTGATGTAGGGATAGGTCGCCAGGTTGCCCGCCATCCCCACGCGAATCCGGTCGGCCGCATCCAGCAGCCAGGCCAGATCCTCTGCCTGTCCGGGATCGGCCTCTTCGTTGGGGAACAGGAAACGTCCGCTGACAAATCCCTGCGCGCGACCATTGTTGGTGAAATTGCCGCCGCGGATGGCATCACGGCTGCGGTCGTTGAAATTGCCGATGCCGGTTCCACCCATGTTGAATTGCGTGGCCTGGACAAAGATCCGGTCGTCGGCCACTTCGCCGAAATTCCATCCTTCCCCGTAAATGTAAATGTTGGCACCATCCACCTGGTGCTCTTCGAGGGTCAGGTTTGCCAGTTCGTCCCGCACCCGCTCCATCACCGAACGCGGATGGTGGCCCATCAGGTCAAACCGGAACGAATCGATTTTGTAGTGTTTTGCCCAGAGCAGCACCGAATCGATGATCAGCTTCTCCATCATGGCATGCTCGGCGGCGGTGTTTTCGCAGCAGGTGGATGTCTCCATTGCGCCGCTGTCGGGGTTATAGCGGTGGTAATAGCCCGGCACCACTTTGTCCAGTACCGAAAACCGTGAGGCGGGACCGGACGCGAAGGTATGGTTGTAGACCACGTCCACCACGACGTTGAGCCCGATCTGTGCCAATGACTGCACCATTTTGCGCAATTCGAGGATGCGTGCCACCCCGTCGGGATCGGTCGCATAGCTGCCCTGCGGCACATTGAAATGGAAGGGATCGTAGCCCCAGTTGAAGCCGTCGACAGCAGCGAGTCCGCGCATGCGTCCGGGCAGGCTGTAGGGCTTCTGGACCAGGTGGGTGGATGGGTTTTCGTCCACCATCTGCTCAAAGGCCTCGCGTATGGGGATGAACTGCCGGCGCTCGCACTGCTCAAAAAGGCCGGGATGCTGCAGCACATCACAGATGCGCCGATAGGGCATGTGCAGATCCACCCGGCGGGCGGGATTTTCAATGACACTGGCAATATCGTTGACGGGCAGCAGATGCAGATGGGTGAGCCCGGCGTCGGAGAGGCGCTTGAGGTGTGCCATGCCGTCAGACATGTTGCGGTCGAGCAGGCCGTTGTGCCGGAAAGCCATGTAGGTGCCGCGATGTTCTTCGGGAACCGTTTTGTCGTTGACACTGAAATCACGTATGTGCGCCTCGTAGAGGGTGATGTCGGCGGGATGCGGAAGCTCCTTGCTGAGACGGCCCCAGCATTGCGGCTTGAGGTCGTCGTCATTCAGGTCGGCGAACTGGCTGAACCGGCTGTCCATGGCCAGGCTGACCGAATACGGATCGGTCACTTCGTAGGTGTTCAACCGTCCGTTGACATGGTGATAGACGGTGACCTCGTAACGGTAGAATTTGCGGTCCCAGTCGCCGCGCGCACCGCTGAAGCGCCAGACGCCGTCTTCCGGGAGCGTCATGGCCGGCAGGACCGTATCCACCAGATTCTTCTGCTCATCATAGATCAGAAGCGTGACCGACATGGCGGTGGGTGCCCAGAGGCGGACGGAAAGCTCATCCTCCCGGTAAACGGGACCCAGCTCGCCGTCATAGTAGAACAGCTCGTCGATGACGCCGGGGAACTGCACGCGCGTGGCGGCGACGGGTTGGTCGCGACGGTCGTAGGCAATGGCGATGAGCTGTCCTTTTACCGCCTCGGAGATTTCGTCCCTGCCGGCATCGACACGGAAAGCCGGACGGTCGGAAATGTGGCGGTATCTGTCGGCCAGCTCACCGTCCAGCCGGACCTGGCTCCCGACCGGGATCATCGATCCGCCGGAAACCCCGCTGGTATCCACCCCGATGGCCCCCTTCTGGCTGTAACGGATTTCATGACGGTGGGCCAGGGGACTGCTGTCCCAGATGAGACGGTCGGCGGATACCCAGTGCGCCGATGCACCGGTCACGGAGGTGACGATATCCTCGGGCCCGGCTTCTTTGACAGTGCGGCAGGAGTAAGATAACATCGCTGTGATCATCACAAGTGTGGTCAGGAGTAAAGGTCGGTTCATGACAAAAGAAAATATAAATATCGGTAGCGGATCGAACGAGATGCAGTTTTACATGACGGATTCGGCTTTCCATGGCTGCGGCGTTTTCCATGGCAGCTGCAGCTTTCCATGACTGCGGCGTTTACCATGACTGCGGCGTTTACCATGACTGCGGCGTTTACCCATGCATGTATGGTGCAGAAAGAATCCCTGTTCAACGGGTCTAAAATTACCCAATTGTTATGGTAACTGAAAGCCCGGTCTTCCGGTTTATAAGGCGGCCGGGATTACAGACGCGGCAGCGCTATGAGGTCCGGGGGCCGCAGGCTTTCCGAGCCTGGTTACAGACGCGGCAGCGCTTCGAGGTCGGAGGGTTCTGCGGGACGGAAACGCACGGCCTGTCCGCCGCCGGGCGCCAGCACCAATGGCATCACCGTTTCGCTGTTCACCAGTTTGTGCTCAATCACAATATCGTACTTGTTGGTTTCCCAGTGCGCCTCTTCCCCGTCGCGGTAGATCTCGGCGACGTAGTCCCGCCGGTCATCCAGGAAGTCGAGGCGTGCCTCCAGCGTGCGTCCCTCACGGTCTGTCATGCTGCCCAGGTACCAGTCGTCGCTGTTGCGGTCGCGGCGCACGATGGTGA
>RECX01000074.1 GCA_007693825.1 Balneolaceae bacterium | reverse complement strand
CCGCTTCGGGGGTACCGGCAAGCGAAAGCCTTCCGGGTTCCCACACCTGCCGCTCTGTGGATGGATCGGAAAGCAGTGACAGGGCCTGCGAACTGAGCGTGAACGCCTCCGAATACTGGCCCATGATTAAGATGATATAGGAGGAGAGCCAGAGCGCGTCGCCTTCCCACAAACGCTCGCCCAGGTTCCTGGCCAGCTGCAGCTGCGTATCGGCAAAATACCGGGCCGTATCGGGATTGATCTCGGTGTAATAGAAGGCCAGTTCCCGGGCCAGGCCCATGCGGAGCTGGTCGGAGGTTTCGGTAAGAAATCGGTGTTGCAGGCTGTCAATCTGTTCCTCGGAAGGTCCGGAGATATAAGCATTCTGTTGCGCCAGCAACGCATCCTGTATGAGGATCATCGCAAAGGCGAGCAGGGCTGTTTTAATCATATCCATTATAGGCTCAGGTGTATTTGGAAAATGGTTTTTCCGGGTTGCGACCGGATCTCCAGCTGCCCGCCATGCGCTTTAATAATATCATGCGAAATACTCAGGCCCAGCCCGGTTCCCTGTGTGCCCTTCTTCGTGGTAAAAAACGGCAGCAGGATGTTGTCTTTCATCTCATCAGGAATACCCGGCCCGTTGTCTTCGACTTCAATTGAGACTTTCCCGTTTTCTGATCTCGTTCGGACCGTTAGTTTTGGGTTGTAGGATTCGCCATGCGCAGAGCGCTCAGCGCTTAGCGATCTCATAGCATCAAACGCATTGTTGGTTAAGTTGAGAATCGCCCGGCTAAAGTCTTCCCCAACCAATGGTACATCACCTATCGAATCATCCAAATCCATCTCAATATCTACGTTGATAGCTTCCTTGCCGGCCCGCATTCCGTGGAAGGAGAGGTTAGTAAATTCTTTCACCAGTGCATTCAAATCCGTTGGCTCCATCTTGCCATTACCACCTCGCGAGTGTAGCAGCATCGATTTAACGATACCATCAGCGCGGGAGCCGTGTTCGTGGATTTTGCTCAGGTTGGCCTCGATGTCGTTCAGGATTTCCAGCGCTTCATCAATTTTCTCCACTTCACCTTTGGCTGAAAGCTGAGAGTTGAAAGCTGACAGCCCTTCTCTCGCCTCAACCACCAACTCCAGACTCACCTCCGAGAAATTATTCACGAAATTCAGCGGGTTTTTAATCTCATGGGCAATGCCGGCCGTGAGCTGCCCGAGGGAGGCCAGTTTTTCCTGCTGCACGAGCTGGTCCTGAGCGGCTTTCAGGTGCATGTAGGCTTTTTCGATCTCTTTGGCCTGCGCAAGCTCTATTTCACGGGCTTTTTCCCGCTCTTTGCTGATGACTCTTTTGCGCTGCACACGATCTGCCGTATATACACTTCCTGCTAATAACAACGCAAAAAACAGGTAAGCGGGCATGGTTCTCCACCAGGGGGGGAGTATTGAAATATTCAGCCCGGCTGTTGTTTCACTGTATGACCCAAAATTTTGAGCGGCCTGAACCTCAAAGGTGTAATTGCCCGGAGGCAGGTTTGCGAGATAAATATTCCGTTGTACCCCGATTTCCTGCCAGTCATCGTTGTAGCCGGCCAGGCGGTACCTGTACCGGGTGGCTGAAGGATCCTTGTAATTCAGAGCGACAAATGATAACGAAATATTGTTATTGGAGTAATCAAGTTTGTAGTTCTCTTCCGGGTTGATCGTGCGATAGGTATCTGTACCTGCCTTGAGCTCCGTAATATGGATGTATTGTATCACACCGGGATCGGCCTGTGCTTCCGGGTTAAAGCGGACAAATCCACCAGGCCCTGAAAAAACAAGATCACCATTTCGCAGCATGCCCGGAAACCCAAAAAAAGCGGGTTTTCTTCCGGGTTCTGCTTCAAATACAGATACTGTTTCCGAAAGAGGATCCAGCTTGTACACTCGTGAGAGTGCTCCAAGCCATAAATTTCCCTGATCATCTTCAATTATCCGCCCATTCGATTCACCCAGAACACCCGCTTCATTTCTGAACAAAAACTGATTATTGCCATTGATTACATCTCTTCGCAGCAAACCCTGGTTTGTGAGAAGCCAGTAAATTCCCTCCTGACTTTTAGAGAATGTAGGAGGGGTATAGGTCGTGATGTTGTCGGGATAATCCAATTCAACGTGAGAAACCGAAACGGTTTCGGGATCGAACAGAAAAAGATCCCCGCTAAATTCAAACAGATTGTCCCGGTAATCAAATTTGATAAAAACTGTTCCATCCGGACTGACAATTGGAATAATTGCCCTGTCAACACTGAAATCCGGGTCGCGGCGCGGCATATCTAATTCAGTAACCAGCAGGGTTTCCCGGTTCACCAGGTACAATTTTTCACGGGTCCAGGTACCGATAAAGTAGTACGTATCATTAAATGCATTGTTCTTGATTGAAAAAGGCGGGAACTGACGGACAGGTTCCGGAAATTCAATTCTTGTAAACTGTTCTGTTTCGATGTCGAATTCGTAAAAGGAATTCCGGGGGGTTCTTACCAGTATTTTGCCATTGTCGATGAGTAAACCTGCGACATTATTTTCTACATTATCAGGCGACCTGTTTTGTGGATCGGGAGTAAAGAGCTCCATTGAGTTGCTCTCTTGTGAATATTTGGCCAATCCCACCGCTGTAGCCATCCATAAATTTCCGTCATCATCATCTGCAATATCCTGAATGTTGTTAACCGGATGATCAGGATTGTTTGATTCGGGTAACAGGGAATAGCTGTAATCCCATGGCGGGGTGTACATCACGCTGACGCCAAAATCATGGTACCCGAACCAGACATTATCGTCATGGTCTGCGAATACATAGTGAATATCATCTTCGAGAATGCTGTTTTGTGTAGTGGTACTGCTTCTGAATGACTGTATGCTCCCGGTTTCGGGATGATATCTCAAGGCACCGATATAACCCGTACCAATCCAGATATTTCCATGTTTGTCTTCCGACAGAGACTGTATCAACCGATTTGTCAGATTGATCTCACTGCCTCCTAACGTGGTAATACGCTCAGGTGCAGCATGGCCTTCTTTCCACAGGGCAAGTCCGCCTTCGGAAGCAAACCAAAGATGGTCGTTGCTGTCTCTAAGTATCTGCCAAATTTGATTGTTTAAAACTTCATCGATTTCATCACCAAAAGATTGCAGTTTTGAATAGCTGTGACCCTCCGTATCAAAGGTATAGACCCCACGTGTGGTGCCGAGCCACAATTTTCCATCCGGCCCCTGCTGAACCGACCAGGTTTCAATACCCCCGCCCGCCACATCATCCAGGCTGAAAAATTCAGTAGTGAATATGTCCGGATCAGATGTTGCAGGCAGAAACCGGTACAGTCCACCAATTCCGGCCGCCCAAATGGATTGGTCATCTGTGCGGATAAATTCACGAATGGCTCTTGGAGACGGCACGGAATCGGGTGTCTGCAGCAGTGAAAATGACCCTGATTCATCGTCGTATAGGCTGATTCCTGAGCTTGAACCGATCCAGATCAACCCTGTGTTGTCTTCGAAAAAAGAAAAAGCGGAGCCGCCGGGATAGGTTGATTCATCGGCCGGATCATTGATAAACGATGTTACATTATAACTGTCGTACCTGCCGGCCCCGCTGTTTCCGGCAATCCAGATATAGCCTTTCGAATCCTGCATCATCTTCCAGATAAAATTGTTCGAGAGGCCGTCGCGGGTGGATATGTGCCGGAAGATTTCATTTCCTGATTGGGCAAACAAGACAGACGGCTGCAACAGGACTATAAAGAGCATTATCGACAAAGAAACAAAGAGTGATTTGGCCGGTATTTTCATTGGTAACTCCAATTATGCGGATAGATTTATCGGTTTAGAATTTTATAGCATCCGGTCGATGCTGATGTACTTTTACCTGTTTTTCAAGAATTAATCTGGCTGCCTGATCATCTCCCTGAGCTCAGCTCTGAGCGATTCAAAATCGATCGGCTTGGTGAAAAACTCTTTGGCGCCCGAGCGAATCGCCTGTTGATAATTTTCATCATCGCCGTACGCCGAAGTCATACTCACCTGGATCTGCGGAAACTGTGATTTAACTTTGTCAAGCAGCTGCAAGCCCGACATCCCCGGCATGTTGATATCTGAAAAAAATGTAGAGCACATCGGGCGGCTGATTGCTTTGAAGGTACTCGAGGGCATCCTGTCCGGAGAAAGCAAATTCAAGTTCAATGAGGCCGCTGCCGGTGGAAAGGGCCTGGAAGAAATTCCCGCCAGATTTTTCATTGCAGTCGCTCCCAGGTAAGGTATACGCGTGTTTCAATGCCATCGACAAGGATAGGCGGTGTGCTGAGACGCAGCCGGTCGCCTTCAAGTTCGAAAAAGCGAACCTGCTGTGCCCCGGTCCAGTTTGGGTACCAGGCGCTTTCGACGTGATGAGTGACCGTGCCTGCCTGCTCGTCAAGTGAATAGGTGCCAAAGTAGGAGATTTGAGTGTCGAAAGCGCTCTTTAGCTCCTGCGGGGTGGCCGCGCTTCTAACCGATGACGCGAATTGGGCACGGTCACGTCCTGCAAGATAGACCATCATGCGCCCTGCCTCATCGTAAACGAGGCGGCCTGCGGGATCTTCACCCATATGAGGTTCGACCCGTCCGTCCTCGAAATGCCGATCCATAGATACTAGCCCCCAGGCGCCTACTACAGCGGCAGCCGATGAAGGATCACCGGCCGGGATCTCGATCTCTATGAGCTCGATGGGGAGCGGGCCCTCGTTTTTAATGGAAAGTGTTTCACTCGTATCGAACCACTGAAAGTCCGCCGTTTCGAAGTCCCACAGCCTGGACGGTTTACCGTCCGGGATCTCGCTGATGCGCCCGGCCGACACCGCGAAGAGGGCAGTACCAGCCGGTCTTGTAAACGATCCGGTCGATTCGCCCGGGGCCAGAATGATGCGATAGGCACGGCCCCGGTAATTCTCCATTACCAGTTCGAACGCGGTCCCTGAACGGGGAGCCGGGAGAGCGGCCTCGGCGGGCGGAGGCGTGAGCAGCTCCAATGCAATGACATGGAAGGTCTCATCCCCGCCGGAAACGACTCGGTGAGAGTAGGGCCCCTCTGCGGTTGACGTGAAACCGACGCCGCCCGGTACCG
>RECX01000305.1 GCA_007693825.1 Balneolaceae bacterium | reverse complement strand
TGTACCCGTACTGGTTTTTCATCGGGTTCGAAAAGTGCAGCGCCCGGAACCCGATATTCAGAAAGTTCTGCGAATGCGACAAGCTGATTTCATTGAGATCGTACAGGGTGGAGGGTACGGACGAACCTTTCTCCATGTCCAGCACCGACACATTGGCAACCCGGATGTCGGACAGGATGATGTCGGGCGGAACGGGATTGCTGACACTTCGGCTCAACGCTACCAGCCCGTGTTCCCCGCCGAAATAGAGGGTCCCGTTGCTTGCCCTGATGGAGGTGAGCGGGAGGAAGGCATCGCCGCCCAGACCGTCTTCGGTGTGGTAGTTGATGAACGTAACCTGTCCGATGGACGGATTGGTCACCATCCTCGAGAGACCGCTCTGCGTGGTGATCCACATATCTCCGTCATCGCCGGGAACTGCGGTGGCAGTGAGATTGGTGGGGAGTCCGTGCTCGGTCGTATAGTTTGTGAACGTTTCGGTTTCCGGATCGAACCGGCTCAGCCCTTCCAGCGTGGTGACCCACAGGATACCGTCCGCACCGGCGTGGATTTCCTGGATCGAGTTGCCGGCGATGGTGTTGTCGCTGTTGGAGTCGTGCAGCCACGTCGTGACACGGCGCGTTTCCAGGTCGATCCTTTCCAGGCCTTCGAAATCGTTGCCGATCCACACCGAGTTTCCGGTGATTTCAATGGACCGGATGCTGGTTCCGCTGATAAGCCGGTCATTGCTGAGTTCATCGCGGGCCCGGTCGGCAAGTTCGTTTATGGTGGATGCGGTCCCCGGTTCGGCAACCTTCAGGAGGGCGATGCCCCACAGGTCGACCAGTGTCGGCGGCGGCTCGTTCCAGTTCTCGTGGTTGTGGCTGCCGTCGGTCTGGTACCGCAGGTGGTGCACGCCCGCTTCCAGCACAACCTCATCCACAAAGAACCTGTTTTTTGGAGAGCCGCCGGCATGGAAGGAGTCGTCGTGCCTGGCGGTCCAGACGGGGTTGCCGGAGTCGTCTTCCAGCCAGCCGTAGTCGAACATCATGTCGCCCAGGCCTTCGCCTGCGACCACGACGAAGTAGCTGCCGGGCTCCTCGATTTCGAAGGTGTGCGTGAGGTTCTGGTACTCTTCCACCTGTTCGATGGACGCGATTTTGGCATCGGACGCCAGCAGCTCCGATACCATGCCGTACAGCTCCGGCGGGTAGGTGCGCGAATTCAGGCTGTGCACCCGCAGGAACTGCCCGGTCCCGGGATCGTACAGGTTCAGTCCGGTGGTGGTGCCGACCCACACATTGCCGCCGGGATCCTGTTTCATGATCCTCACGAAATTGCCCGAGATGCTTCCGAGTGAGTCCGGATCACCGGTGTAGCGGGCAACTTCCCTGTAGCCGGGATCGAGCCGTACCAACCCGTCGCCCCAGGTGCCGACCAGCAGGGAGCCGTCCTCCATCTCCACTATGGTGCGTGCCGCGCCGCCGTGCATGTCTTCCACCACCTGAATGGGGATATGGCGGAACGTATTGGTTTCCTGGTCCAGGATATCGAGTCCGGCCCCGCCCCTGGCCCCGACAAAGATGGTGCCGGGATGCACCCGGGATTCCAGGATGCCGAAGATACTGCTCTGGCTGATGCTCCCTTCCACCGAGCTGTCGTGGGTGAATACCGTGAAGGGCATCCGCATGGGATCGTATTTCATCAGGCCCTGGGACATGGTGCCGAACCAGAAGATGCCGGACTTGTCGATGATGAAACTGGTTGCGATCATTTCCGAGCGGCCGTCGGCAACCCGGCCGATGCCGGATACGGGGATCTCCCGGTATTCGTCGGAAATGCCGTCGAATTTAAGGATTCCGCGCATGTTGTTGGCGATCCAGATGTTCCCTTCGGGATCCTCCCGGATGCAGTTCCAGTGGTTCCAGAGGAAGTTCCGGGCGTAGTCGTACTCCGCAATGGTTTTCAGCGAACGGGTTTCGGGGTCGTATTTGTAGACCCCGTTTCTGGCCGTGATCCAGATGATGCCGGCGGCGTCGGCATGCAGGAAGGTGATGTGGTTAAGGGGGTCGGTGAAGTCGATGCGACCCTCTTCGTTGATTTCGACGGGACGGAAGGCGCTGCCGCCGGGCTGCCTGGCCATCAGGCCGAAGGTGGTGGAGCCGGCCCAGAGGCGGCCCTGGCCATCCTCCGTGAAACCGAGCAGAAAATCGCCGGTGGTGATGGTGCCGGTGGTGTCGTCGGGCTCATAGTTGGCCCGCTCCCAGGTATCGGCTTCCGGTTCGTAGCGCAGCAGCCCGGCCTCCACTCCAAGGGCCCACAGGCGATTGCTGCTGTCCATGATGATGTTGAATATCCTGCCGCCCTCCAGGCCTGAAATGCCGAACTGTTCGCTGATGTTGTAGTTGACGAAATCGCCTGTACGGCGGTTGAACCTGGAGATACCCTGTTCGGTCGATACCCAGATGGTCCCGGCGGCGTCTTCCACCACCCCCCAGACAAGATTGTGTTGCAGACTGGCGGGATTGCCGGGTGCGTTCCGGTACGTAACAAAGCGGTGACCGTCGTACCGCTGGAGGCCGTTTTCGGTGCCGATCCAAAGCAAGCCGTAGCTGTCCTGGTGCAGCGCATGAGCTGCCGGCGATGAAAGTCCGGCCGTAACGGACATGAACCGGGGTTCGATGGCCGTGTCCGCGGTGTCCGAAGTCCAGCCCCGGGCCGGAAGCAGCAGGATTACCAGCAGGCACAGCGCCGCCGGAGCCAGTCGCATCCACGGCTGTTGCAGCACTCCCGGAGCCCGCAGGATGGACGGGGGCTTGTCGCCGGGTCGTATGTTATTTTGAGTGGGCATAGGATTGAGATTGCGTTTTTCTCACGTGCTGACGGGTGCTTTGGCGTTGGACGTCAGCCGGATCACAAAAGTGGTTCCCTGATCTGTGCTCGATTCGATGTTAAGCTCGCCGCCGTGCGCCTTGATGATGTCGTTGGTGATGGACAGCCCGAGCCCGGTCCCCTGTGTACCTTTCTTGGTGGTGAAAAACGGCTGCAGGATCTTGTCCATGACGTCATCGGGGATGCCCGGGCCGTTGTCCCGGACCCGGATCACGATACCATCGCGGTCCTTTTTTGAGCTGACGGACAGTTTCGGCAGGTACTTTTCGGCCTCTCTGTTCCCTGCCGCGATTGCGTTATGCTTGTCGCGCATGGCGTCAAAGGCGTTGTTGCACAGGTTCAGGATGACCCGGCTGAAATCCTCGGCGATCATCGGCACGGCGCCGACACCTTCATCCAGCTGCAGATCGATGTCCACATTGAAGGGCTCCTTGCCTGCGCGCATTCCGTGGAATGCCAGGTTCACATACTCTTTCACCACGCCGTTCAGGTCCGCCGGCTCCAACTTGCCGGAACCGCCGCGGCTGTGCAGGAGCATGGATTTCACAATACCGTCCGCGCGGGTGCCATGCTCATGGATCTTATGCAGGTTTTTTCCGATATCCGCGGCAATTTCTTTGGCCTCGTCATAACTGCCCTGGTCAATGGCTTCCGTCAGCTCGGCAATCAGCTCCTCGCTCAGATCCGAGAAGTTGTTCACGAAATTGAGCGGATTCTTTATTTCATGGGCGATGCCGGCGGTCAGCTGTCCGAGCGAAGCCAGCTTCTCCTGCTGGACCAGCTGCACCTGCGCGGCTTTCAGGTCGTCGAGAGCGGTGCGCAGCTTCTGGTACGCCTCGGCGTTCTGCATGGCCACCCCCACGTTGGCGGCGATGGTGGTGAGCAGGCGCAGGTCGCTTTCATTGAAGCGGGTTTCCGTGCTTTTGCTCTGGACGCTGATGACCCCGATGGCCTGTTTTCCGGCGATGATGGGCACACCCAGGTAGGATTCCACCCACTCGCCCCTTCTGTGCAGTTTGAGCTGCTCGTAGGTCTTCTTCAGATCCTGGTTGACCAGCAGGGGCTCGCGGGTTCTGATGATTTTCTCGGTGATGTTGTTGCCGAAGGGCCGCGACGCCATGGTGTCGTCGCCGTAGGTATACGGAAAGTGGAGCATGTTGCTTTGGACATCGTGGAGTGCCAGGTAGACGATATCGGCGTTGAACAGCGATTTCATCTGCTCGCCCACCAGCTGGATCAGCTTGTCGAACTCCAGCTGGGACACCATGGCCCGGCTGATGTTGTTGACGGTCTGCATCTCCGCCGCCCGCTTCTCGGTTTCGCCGAGCAGCCGGGTGGTTTCGTTGAACAGGCGGGCGTTTTCGACGGCCACGCTCATGCTGTTGGTCAGCGTGGTGATGAGCTGCAGGTCGCTGTCGCTGAAAGCGTGCTCCTTCTCCACGTTTTGCAGGCTTACGGATCCGACGACCACATCCCCGACGATCATCGGCACAAAAATGGCTGACTTGGGGGCCAGCCCTTTTGTGGTGGGTGTATCTCCGTGCCTGACAGCAAACTCTTCAAAATCTTCATTGATCAGAAGGTGCTTTTTGGTATCGATCAATATTTCACTTGCAAAAATTAATGGTTGCGGATCCACCTCGATGCGCTCCCCCTTCTCCACGGCATACTGCCAGTACTCCAGGCCCTCATCGTGGTTGAAGGTCCGGATGATCATGGTCTGGGTGTTCAGGACATCACAGATCTTCTCCCCGACGAGTTCGTAGATCGCCTGCATGTCCATTTCGCGCACCAGTCCGTCCTGCACGCTGTTGATCACCGCCAGTTCGGCATTTCGCTGCTCGGTCACGGCCAGAAGCCGCATAGTTTCGCTGAAAAGCCGCGCGTTTTCCAGCGCCACGCTCATACTGTTGGCCAGGGTACCCAGCAGGCGCACATCCGCCTCGCTGAATGCGAACTCCCGGTCCAGGTTCTGCAGGCTGACGTAACCCAGTATCTGGTCGCCGTTCAAAAGCGGGACAAAAACCAGCGATTTCGGGAACCGGGTCCCGGGCACCGCCTTCGGCGCCTCTCCTGTTATTTCGGTATATGCCTCGCCAACCTTGTCGTTGATCCAGATCAGCTTCCTTGTTTTAATAAGCTTTTGTCTGACCTTGTCAAACGGACGGGGTTCCGGGTGCAAGCGCTCGCCGTCTTCGAACAGGTACTGGAAATGCTCCTTGTTCGCCGTGCTTCCGGGGCCTTTGCCCTGATTGACAGTCTACGTCGCCAC
>RECX01000075.1 GCA_007693825.1 Balneolaceae bacterium | reverse complement strand
AGTCCTTCGTCAATAACATACTTGCGGATTATTGACAGATCACCGCTCTCCGCGGCGTCGAGAAGCTCTTTTTCTTTCATAAGCACCCTCAGTCGTTTTTGGGTTAAGAGTAGTGGTAATAGTAGCAATGTCTACCTTCATTGTAATAGATTTGAAACCCGTTTGCAACAGCAAGTTTGTACCCGGGCAATCTTTTTTTTAAAACTCTGGTGGATGCGTATCCTGCCAGCGGCAATTATTTTTTTTTCTTTGCTTTTGCACTGTTAAATGCCCTAATTTCCGTTATTTGCAACACCGCCTGAACCCCCGGACCCAACCCCTGCAAAATATCCCGGAGATTCAGGGCGCAATTTTTTACAACAGCACCCCATGTCTTCCCGACAGCATCATCTGCTACAGCAACTACCGGTCGACCTGAATGATATTTCCCTGACCGAATGGGATGATTTTTTCGATTACCTGGGATTCCGCCCGGACTCACGGCGAAAAGTATTTGAGGCCGTATTCCACGAGCGTGTCAGCGGAGTGGACGGGATACAAGGCCTCTCAAAAGAGGAACGCGAATCCCTTTCGCGTGTGGCCGTGATCCGCCGCCCCCGGCAGCACGAACTGAGCCGCAGCCGCGATGGCTCTTACCGGCTCACCCTTGTGCTGCATGACGGACATCTGGCCGAGACCGTTATCATCCCCGAATGGACGGACGGAACGCTGCGGAAATGTTCCGCCAGCATTTCCTCGCAGATCGGCTGTTTCTTTGGATGTTCGTTCTGCGCAACCGGACGCATGGGCTTCCACCGCAACCTCACCACCGGTGAGCTGCTGGAACAGGTACGTCAGGCGGAGGTGGTGGTCCGGCAGGAACTGAATACCGATCTGACCCACCTCTATTTCATGGGCATGGGTGAGCCGATGCACAACTACCGCGCTGTCTCCGATGCGCTGACTGTCATGCGGGACCCGGAAGCACCCGGCCCGTCACCCTCGCGGATCACCGTGTCGACTGTCGGACTTTTCAGGCAGATCCGCATGCTGGCATCGGACCATCCCGAGGTACGCCTGGCCGTATCCATCCATTCCGCCGATCAACAGAAACGATACGAGATCATGCCCGTCAGTTCCCGTCTCGGCCTCCCGGAAATACGTGACGCACTCGTTTTTCACCAGCGCCAGACCGGCAGCACACCCACCATCCAGTACCTGTTGATGGAACACATCAACGACCGTCCGGAAGACGCCCGGAAGCTTGTGGCTTATCTCGGGAACCTGCGTGCCGGCATCACACTGATCATGTACAATGATGTGCCGGAAGCCGGACTGAATCGTACCGGGGAAGAAAAAATCGATGCCTTCCAGGGTATTCTGGAGGAAGCGGGCTTTCCTGTCGACATCCGCTGGTGCTATGGCGAGGATATCAACGCCGGCTGCGGCCAGCTCAAAGTGTGCCGTTCCGAAGAGCGTGTTTCGGTCTCCATGCGCCACGGCTTGCAGTCCGGCAGCCCTGTTTCACGAAAACCGGCGGAAGACCGCTGAAAATCACCAAAAAAACCCCTTTTTTACAGCCGATTTTACTTGTTTTTTGATGTTTCTTTGCGTAATAAGTGTAGTGAATCCAAAAAGCACTGACATGCAAATCATTACAGGGCACAACATCATGTTAATGCTATACGTAATTCCTCTACATATACCGCTAATTTTAAAACCGATCCTTGCGATTCAAGACCATGAGTATTATTGAGAAGCAGAAGAAGGAAGTCACCATCCGTTTTGCAGGCGATTCCGGTGACGGCATACAGCTTACCGGCTCCCAATTCACCAGCACCACCGCCCTCTCGGGCAACGACCTTAGCACCTTCCCCGACTACCCGGCTGAGATCCGCGCCCCGGCAGGAACGGTTGCCGGAGTGTCCGGCTTCCAGATCCATTTCGGGAGCAAGGCCATCCACACCCCGGGCGATATGTGCGATGTGCTGGTCGTCATGAACGCCGCCGCACTCAAGGCCAACCTCAAATTTCTCAAATCCGGCGGCATCATCATTGCCAACACTGACGGTTTCGGGAAAAAAGACCTTTCATTGGCCAAATATGCCCCGGAAGATACCCCGATACAGGATGCCAAAAACTCCGGTTACATTGTCATCGAGATCGATGTGACCAAGATGACGCGCGAGAGCCTGAAGGACACCGGATTGACGCTCAAGGAGATCGACCGCAGCAAGAACATGTTCGTCCTCGGGGTGCTCTACTGGCTCTTCAGCCGGCCGAAGGATTCCACCATCCAGTTCCTGAACAGGAAATTTGCCAAAAAACCCGGGATTGCCGAAGCCAACATCAAGGCGCTCAACGACGGGTTCACCTATGCCATTGCCACCGAGCTCTTCAGCGAGCGGTACAGCGTGGATGCGGCCCCCATCGAGCCGGGAACATACCGCAATATCACAGGAAACGATGCCATTGTACTGGGCATCGCCGCCGTGGCAAAAAGATCCGAGTTCCCCGTATTCCTCGGCTCCTACCCCATCACCCCGGCTTCCGAGATCCTGCAGGGACTCTCCGGACTCAAGAATTACGGTGTCACCACCTTCCAGGCAGAGGACGAGATCGCGGCCGTAGCCTCGGCTATCGGCGCATCCTTCGGAGGCAGCCTGGGGATTACGACCAGTTCGGGTCCCGGCGTCGCCCTCAAAAGCGAAGCCATCGGCCTGGCCACCATGCTGGAACTGCCGCTGGTGATCGTCAACGTACAGCGGGCGGGACCCTCTACCGGGCTCCCGACCAAAACGGAACAGTCCGATCTGATGCAGGCCTTCTATGGCCGGGCAGGCGAAGCACCCGTTGCCATCCTCTCCGCCTCATCCCCGGCCGACTGCTTCGACGTCACCTACGAAGCGTGCCGGATTGCCGTGGAACACATGATTCCGGTGATGCTGCTCACCGACGGCTACATCGCCAACGGCGCCGAACCCTGGAAGCTGCCGAAAATTCCCGAACTCAAACCCGTCGACCCCCGTTTTGAAAAAGCACGCGACAACGGGCAGGACGGTGAACCTTTCCTCCCCTACAAACGGGATGAAAACCTGGTGCGACCCTGGGCTGTCCCCGGTACAAAAGGCCTGGCACACCGCATCGGCGGTCTCGAAAAGGATCATGAGACAGGAAATATCTCCTACGACCCGGACAATCATCAGAAGATGACCGAGATGCGCGAGATGAAGCGGGATATGATCGCCAACTTCATCCCCGACCAACAAATGGACGAAGGCAATGAAACCGGCAAGCTTCTTGTGGTTGGATGGGGCTCCACCTACGGAACCATCAAATCCGCCGTGAGCGAAGCCCGGGAGGACGGAATGGATGTATCCTTCCTCCACCTGCGCTATCTGAATCCTTTCCCGAAAAACCTCGGAAGCCTTTTGTCCGGCTTCGGGAAGATCCTCGTCCCCGAAATCAACCGCGGACAGCTTTCGCGAATCCTGAGAGAACGGTTCCTGCTTCCGGTGGAAGGTTTCAACCGGGTACAGGGTGTGCCTCTTATGGTAGCGGAACTCAAGGAAAAGATCATCCAAATGTGCAAATCCTGACGGCGCCCCCCACCGGGACCCGTAACCCCACTTGCCCGAAATTTACCGACCAAACGAATTATCATACAGTATTATGAGCACCCAAAAAACTGCCAACCAAACCCAGACCAACGGAAACCTGCAGGCGAAGGACTTTGCATCGGACCAGGAAGTCCGCTGGTGTCCCGGATGCGGTGACTACACCATCCTCAAGCAGGTCCAGAACCTGATGCCGAAACTGGGCCTGGAGCCTGAAAACATCGTGTTCGTCGCCGGAATCGGCTGCTCTTCCCGGTTCCCCTACTACATGAACACCTTCGGCATGCACGGCATTCACGGACGGGCGCCGGCCATCGCCACAGGCTTGAAAGTGGCACGGCCCGACCTGAGCGTGTGGGTGGTTACCGGCGACGGAGACGCACTCTCCATCGGTGGCAACCACATCATCCACCTGCTGCGCAGGAACCTGGATATCAATGTGCTGCTGTTCAACAACGAGATCTACGGCCTCACCAAGGGACAGTATTCGCCCACTTCACCGCAGGGACAGGTCACCAAAACCTCCCCGGCCGGATCTGTGGACAGTCCGTTCAATCCCCTGGCACTGGCACTCGGCGCCAACAGCTCTTTCGCAGCCCGCGCCATGGACCGGGATCCAAAGCATCTCCAGAGCATGCTGGAGCGCACCGCCGAACACAAAGGCACCTCTTTCCTGGAAATATACCAGAATTGTATTGTCTTCAATGACGGCGCCTTCAGCCCCTACACCGACAAATCGCTCCGGGACAGCACCAGCCTCTATCTTGAGGATGGGCAACCGCTTGTATTCGGTTCCGGCGATGCCTTTGGCGTTCGCCTGGATGGCTGCCGGCCGGAAATCGTCGACCTGAGAAGCGGCAAATGGTCGAAGGACGACCTCTGGGTCCACGATGAAAAAGACCGGAACAAGGCCTGGCTGCTGACTTCCCTGTTTGATGACAACACCCGCGAGGGCAAACTGCCCAGACCGTTCGGAGTATTTCTGGCCGAAGAGCGTCCGACCTACGAACAGCTTGTCCGGGACCAGATATCCGCTGCCATGGAACGGCACGGAGAAGGCGACCTGGAGCAGCTGCTCACGGGTGAAGAGACCTGGACCGTGAAGTGAGCGGCCATCGTGCAGCGTTGCGTCAGATGTAATTAATGCGGCACTTGAACGCTGCACGTAAACGCTCTGCGTCATATAACTGTTAGTCAGATACCGTTCGCTGTCAGGGAACGGGCATGCGGCGGACTCGTGAATAATTGCGGCGAACCGCCGGTAATTCGGGCTTCCAATGAAATTCTTGCGGATTGCAGTTATCAGGGCATGGCTTCTCCTTGCCCTGTTCCTTCTGGTAACTACCGGTCACGTTCTGTCTCAGGATACAGAGCGCAAACCGGCCTTTGACCACGATTTTGTCGTCGGCCTCACGCTCAGCGGCGGCGGAGCGGCAGGCCTGGCCCACATCGGGGTTCTCAAGGTTTTCGAGGAGGCGGGAATCCCGGTCGACCTGGTTACCGGCACCAGCATGGGCGCCATCGTCGGGGCGCTTTATGCCATGGGGTACTC
>RECX01000076.1 GCA_007693825.1 Balneolaceae bacterium | reverse complement strand
TCTTCTTTTTAAATTGTTCCACAAAATACGGTCTTTCCGGACGAGGCCCAACCAGGCTCATATCCCCCTTCAGCACATTGAAGAATTGCGGCAGTTCATCGAGCCGCAGTTTGCGCAGCCAGTAGCCGACCGGCGTGATCCTGGGATCGTTGTCGGTGGCCCAGACCGGTCCGCTCTCCTTCTCCGCATCAATGAACATGGTCCGGAACTTGTACATGGTGAAGTTCCTGTCATATTTGCCCACCCGTTTCTGCCGGAAAATGGCCGGGCCCTGAGAGGTTATGCGGACGAGCGCGGTGATGATCAGCATCAGCGGAATGGCCGGGATCAGTATCAGCAGCGACAGCGAAATATCCATCAGGCGCTTGATGAACTTCTCCCAGGTGGGCATCGGGTCCGGCATCACATCGATCAGCGGCAGCCCGAAGATCTGGTTGGTCTGGTTGAGCCCGGTTATCATCTGGTGAAAGTCAGGCAGTATCTTGACCGATACGTCCGGTATGTCGATCTGATCCAGAATGGTGATCAGATTATCCCGCTCTTCCTGCTCCAGCGCTACGATAACCTCCTGCACCTTGTGATCCATTATCAGCTCTTTTATCTCGTCGATCGATCCGATGACCATGGCCCTGTCCACCCTGATCTCATCGGGTTCCGTACCGTTCAGGCGCAGGAAACCGACCACGTTCATCCCGGAGGTGCGGTGACGGTTCAGATTTTCGTGGACGGATTGTGCGGCCGGACCGGTACCGACGATGAACGCGCGGTGCAGCCCTTCGCCCCGCATGGCACGATGTTTCTGTATGGTACGGAGGATGAATCTGCTGGTGGATACGCATCCCAGTACAACAAGCCAGTAGGTCAATGTGACCCATTTTGCCTGGTGGAGATTGTCGGAGGTCCACCCGAGCGCATCGATAAACAGCACAAAAAAGAGGATAAGCGTACCAATGATAGTGATTTTTGCTACCCTGATGATTTCATCAAAGCGCGATATCAGGTAGAGATGCCGGTACAGCCCGAACACACCGAAAATGGCGATCCAGAAAACCGATATCACCGCTCCGGGCACAAACAGACTGTAAGGCCCGATTCCCGAGGGGGCGCTCATCCACCCCAGTTCAAACCGGATATAGTAAAAGATGTACCATGCCAGTATCAGAAAAATGAAATCACTGATAATGGTACTGAATATTTCCCTGGCTTTATCCAAATCAATAGCTTTAGAAACTGGATTAATATGAGGTATTGCAACACATGCGGAAGCATTATTCTCCCGGGCAGCAAAAAAAAGAGGAATCGGTTACAGGTTACGTCGGCGACTCGTTATATTTGAGCTTCATTACAGTCACAAATATTTCAGTAACCGTATAATATAACGTGTTCCGGCTCATAAAAGAAACGTCGAAAGGCAAAGCCCGCCGGGGGGAAATGGTCACCGGCCACGGCACCATTCCCACTCCGATCTTCATGCCCGTTGGAACGGCGGGCACGGTGAAGGCGGTCGATACGGCCACCCTGACCGGGAAAATCAATGCGCCCATCATCCTGGGCAATACCTACCACCTGTATCTGCGTCCCGGCACCGGCATCATGGAACAGGCCGGCGGACTCCATGCGTTCATGAACTGGCCCGGGGCCCTGCTGACCGACTCGGGTGGATATCAGGTCTTTTCCCTGTCCGACATCCGCAAGGTGGAAGCGGACGGCGTTGTCTTCAAGAGCCATCTGGACGGTTCCCCGCACAAGTTCACACCGGCTCAGGTTGTTGAGACGCAGCGCATTTTCGGTTCCGACATCATGATGGTCCTGGACGAGTGTCCGCCCTACCCGGCGGAGGAATCCTATGTGCGCAAATCACTGGAACTTACCCACCGCTGGGCCGGCGAATGCCTCGGGGCATTCCAGCAGAGCTCCGCGCGCTACGGACACCCTCAGTACCTGTTCGGCATCTGCCAGGGCGGCATCTACCCTGACCTTCGCCGCAACTCGGTGGAAGTGCTGTCCGGCATGGATTTTGACGGCATGGCCATCGGGGGATTGAGTGTCGGCGAACCGGTGGAAAAAATGTATGAAATCACTGACTTGAGCACCGATCTGCTGCCGCGCGACAAGCCGCGCTACCTGATGGGGGTCGGCACCCCGGGCGATCTGCTGGAATCGGTGGCGCGCGGGGTGGACATGTTCGACTGCGTCATGCCTACCCGCAATGCCCGCAATGGCATGCTTTTCACCCGTAACGGCATCATCAATGTCAGAAATGCCCGCTGGAAGACGCATTTCGCTCCGGCGGACGATGGATTTCACTCCGATCTGTGCACCAACCATACCATGGCATACTTGCATCACCTGTTCCGTGCCGGGGAAATCCTGGGAATACAGCTTGCAACGGCACACAACCTGACGTTTTACCTTTGGCTGATGGAACAGATCCGCAGTCACATAGAGGATGATACCTTTTATGAATGGTATCCCGCCATGGCCGCCAAAGTGACCGCGCGGGTGTGACAGCGGCTGAGCTGCCGGACGATCACTGTTGCCGACAGATCACGGCTGGTGATCGATCCCTTCAAGGGTGGCGTGGCGATAGATAAGCGTTTTGACCAGCACGTCCAGATCCAGCCAGATGGAATAGTTCTGAAGGTAATACAGCTCGTGCATCTGTTTCTCATCCTCGTGATACAGCCGGTTCTCGGAGAGTTGCCGGAATCCGGTGAGTCCGGGTTTCACATTGGCAAACCGTGGTTTGCGGCCGGGCACAATCGGGGCGCCAACCATGCTTGCCCTCCCTGCTGCCACATGCCAGAGAAGCAGGTACCTGTTTTTCCACTTGTGTGAACCGTACGGCAGAAAAAGCGGGATGGTATGGGCGCGTGCATCCGAGACCAGTATCCTGAGCGGCGTGCGTTTATTCCGGCGGATCAACACCGGCAGAAGCATCGCCGGGGTGAGCAAAATAAGCAGGGGGAGCGACACCGACAGGTCCAGGATCCGTTTCAGGAAGAGGTTCCACCTGGAGAAATAGGGAAGGTTGACATCCATCACCGGTATGTCGTCCAGATAATCGACATTGGTCTTGCCCACGATGTAGTCGAGCGAATCGGGGACGATCCTCGGGTAGACGGAGGTACCCCTGAGTTCCGAAATGATCCTGAGGATCTGGTCATGGTCGACCGCAGGCAGGATGAAGATGATCTCATCGGCTTCATGATACCGGACGAGCTGCAGTATGGACCTTCGGTCACCGATGACCGGTACGTTTTCGATCTCGTCGACATCGGGATCCGGATTTTGAGCCACGAGGCCGACCAGTTTGTATCTCCAGTCGGCACGCGACCGGATCTTGCGGATGAGCTGCGCTGTTTTGTCGTTCAGTCCGACCAGCAGAACCTTCCTCTCCAGAAAACTTCCGGGGATGTTGGTCGCTTTTCTGGAAAGGTTGATCTGAAACAGCCGGATGGTACTCAGGATCAGCACACCCGAAATGCAGCTGAGGAGGAGTATCAGGCGGGAGAAAGCGAAATCCCGCAGGAAAAAGGTTATGACCACCACTCCCGCAAATGCGATGATCGTGCTTTTTATCGCTGCCGGGATGGAAAACCGGTTCTTGCCATACAGATCGTAGTAGACGGCAGAACCGATAAAAATCACACTCAGCAGGAGATTCACAAACAGGTACTGGATGTGATACATGCTGATAATGGCTGTTGGAGGGATCTCATAGCGCCAGATGAAAAACAGGATTACCAGGATATTCAGCAGTACCAGATCGGTAATCGGCTGTGCCAGTTTTCTGATGACGGTGGACAGGTAGGAGATGACGCCTTTCAGAACGATGCCCGACAGAATGAAAATCCGGAAAAACAGGGTATAGCCAAAGCTGTAGTGCTTCCGGAAAAACTGATAGATGGCTTTGTTGAACGTGACGACGTAGTCCAGGTTCTCCTTTTTGGTACTCTCACCCTTATAGTGGATGATGCTGGTTTCAGGCACGTAATCGATTTCCCATCCCATTTGCCGGACCCGATAACACAGGTCGATATCCTCTCCGTACATGAAAAACTGCTCGTCAAAGCCACCGGCTTCCTTCAGCGCATCCGTCCGGAAGAACATGAAGGCACCGGACAGTACAGGAACCCTTCCCTGCCTGTTTTCGTCCTCCCCGCCCAGGTAATAGGCAGAAAACCGTTTACTCCGTGGAAAGAGGCGTGTAAGTCCAAGGATTTTCCAGAGTGCGGTCATGGGTGTTGGCACGCTTCGCCGCGACTCATGAGCGAAGGTACCGTCCGGATTCAGCATTTTGCAACCGGCAGCTGCGGTTTCCGGATGTTCCTCCATATGCCTGTACATCACTTCAAGGGTGTCCTGACGGACTATCGTATCCGGATTGATCAGCAGTGTATAGGTTCCTTTGGCAAGCCGGATGGCCTGGTTGTTGGCCTTTCCGAAACCGGCATTGTCCCGGTTCCCGATGTAGGTGACGTTCGGATATCGTCGTTTCAGGTAGCTGACGGAGCCGTCAGAGGAGGCATTATCCACAACAAATACTTCAAGGCGGAACTTGTTCTTCGCCTTTTCAAGTGATTCCAGAAGGTTGGCTGCGAATTCCTTGACGTTATAATTGACAATGATGATGCTGATGTCAACGTGATCCGGTTGGCTGTTGCCTGCGCCTTTGGTTATTCCCGAATTTTCCGAGTCTGGGTTCATGAAGTGGTCCTGCATAATCTGTACTGTGGCGTGGCGATGAGTGCAGCTTGTCGCTGTAGCCATTCACCGGGTCGAGGGAAAATACACAAGGCCGTGTAAAAAAAGTAGCGCTGAGGCCAAAGTAGCGCTGAGGCCAAAGCAGCGCTCAGGACAATGCTGCACCGGAGGCAAGGCAGCGCAGGGGCCGAAAATCAGAACCGGGTGGCTTTGCTGGATGTGGTTGGACCTGTTCGGAAGTGGCTGGATGTGGCTGGATGTGGTTGGACCTTGTTGGATATGCTTTGTGCTGTAAACGCGAAGCGGCCCGCAGTCGGCCAGAGGGGGTGGTCTGGCGGGCTGCGGGCCGCTATGGTAGTGTGCGGGGGTGCAGATAAAAAAAAAGATGAGGCGACGACCTACTCTTCCGCTTTTGGCAGTACCATCGGCGCCAAGGAGCTTAACGGCCGTGTTCGGGATGG
>RECX01000078.1 GCA_007693825.1 Balneolaceae bacterium | reverse complement strand
GGAACTCCTTGTCACCGAGCAGATTGAAAATGCCCTGGCCGGTGTGGCCAATGTGGAGGAAGTGCGTTCCAACTCGGCGGAGGGGCGCAGCTGGGTGTCGCTCAGTTTCGGCCAGGGAACGAACCTGGATGAGGCCTCCAACGACGTGCGCGCCGCGCTGGACCGCATCCGGCGCTCCCTTCCGGAGGATGCGGATCCGCCCCGCCTCTGGAAATTCGACCCGAACGACGCCCCCATTGTGCGCATGTTCGCGCGCTCCAACCGCGACCTGGCCGACCTCACAAGGATCCTCGAAAGGGAAATATCCAAGGATTTCGAGCAGATTCCCGGCGTCGGATCCATTGAGACATGGGGCGGCGTCTACAACGAAATCCAGGTCGACCTGCTGCGCGACCGGCTCGTTTCAAGCCGCCTGACGGCACAGGATGTCATCCAGGCGCTGGGACGTGACAACGTTACCCTGCCCGGCGGCAATGTCAAGGACGGCCTCAGCGACCTGTACGTGCGGTCCGTCGGCGAGTACCTGTCGGTGGAGGACATCCGGCAGACCGTTATTACCACCGTGGACGGCGCCCCGATACGGGTCGGCGACGTGGCCAACGTGCAGCAGGGTTTCCGGGATATCTGGCGTTACATTGAGATCGACAATCAGCCCAGCATCCAGTTCCGCATCAGCAAGCAGACCGGGGCCAACACCGTGGCCGTCTCCCGGGCCATCCACCAGGAGGTGGAGCGGATCAACCGCCTGCGGTCAGATCTGGAACTCGTGGTCATCAGCGATGAGAGCGCGTTCATACAGTCGTCCATCGACAACGTGCGCAACGCCACCATATGGGGCGGCATCCTGGCGGTCATTGTCCTGTTTGCGTTCCTGCGCAACGGCTCCACCACGCTGATCATCGGCATCTCCATCCCCATATCCATCATCGCCACGTTCGCCCTGCTTTTCTTCGGCGGACTCACCCTCAACATGATGACGTTCGGGGGGCTTGCGCTCGGTGTCGGACTCATTGTGGACAACTCCATCGTAGTGCTGGAGAACATTGTCCGGCAGCGGCAAAACGGAAGGAATCTGAGGAACAGCGCGCTCATCGGCACCCGGCAGGTCTCCGGGGCGATCATCGCATCCACCCTCACCACCACCGTCATTTTCCTCCCGGTTCTGTTCATGCAGACGATCACCGGGCTCATGTTCACCGAGCTGGCCATTGTGGTGGCGTTCGCGCTGCTGTGTTCGCTGGTGGTGGCGCTCACCCTGGTGCCCATGATGAGCAGCAAGATACTGACCGTGAAGCCGGTGGATCCCGATCCGGCCAAACGCTCCCGGTTCCAGCGCTTTTTCGAGCGGATGGAAAACGGCTATGCCAGAGTGCTCGAAGGCGCCCTGCAGCGCAAGCTGCTGGTTGGCGGCGGGGTGCTGGTGCTGTTCGGCTTGTCGGTATTCGGATTCCGGCTGATCCCCTATGAACTGACGCCCTATGTGGATTCGGACCAGATCCGCATCCGGATGGTGATGGCCGACGGCACCAACATTGCCGTTGTGCACGAGTATCTGGAAGAGCTGGACCCGATCGTCCAGTCGATCATACCACAAGAGGAGGTCCGCTTCTATGTCAAAGAGGCCCGGAACGGTCAGGGGCGCATTGACCTGACGCTCCGGCCGCCCGAACAGAGGCGAATTTCCAGCACCGAACTGGCCGACGACATCCGGCGGCAGCTCCGGGGCGTCATTCCCGGGGCGGACATACATGTCACGGCCCGGTCCGGCATCTGGGTGCTGCGCCTTATCTTCGGCAGCGGCGGCGGCAACGAAGACGAGGGCGAGTCCCTGTCGCTGCAGCTGCGCGGCAACGATCTGGTGCAGGCCGAAACGGTCTCACGGCAGCTTGTGACCATGCTGGAACGCATTCCCGGGGTCAGCGATGCGGAGAGCGGGCGCCGCGAGGGCAACCCGCAGCAGGACATCAGCTTCGACCGCGAGAAGATCTCCCGGCTCGGGCTGAGCGTCAACGAGGTGGCGCGCGCCATCCAGACCAATGTGGGCGGCACGCGCTCCGGAGTGTTCCGGGTGGATGGCGAGGAGTGGCCCATCACCGTGCGGCTGCGTCCCGAAGACCGGCTCTCCATCCTCGATCTGGACAATATCTCCATCCGCAGCGCTGAGGGGGCCATCCTGCCCGTCTCATCGGTCGTGACCCAGGAATACACCCGGACGCCGCCCAGCATCAACCGCATCAACAACCAGCGCGTGACCTACATCACCGCCAACCTGGAGCGGGGGGTCCACCTGAGCGATGCCGTGGCCATGATCGAGGCGGAGCTGCGCGAGTTCCCGATGCCGGCAGGGTTTTCGGTCTATTTCGGCGGGGAGTACGAGGAGCAGCAGCGCGCCCGGCGCGACTTCATCATGTCCATCATCATGGCGCTGGCGCTCATCTACATGGTCATGGCGGCGCAGTTTGAGCGGTTCATCGATCCGCTGATCGTCATGTTCTCGGTGCCGCTGGCCCTTATCGGCGTGGTGCCGGCGCTCCTGATAACCAACACCACGCTGAACCTGCAAAGCTTCATGGGCATGGTGATGCTCATCGGCATTGTGGTGAACAACGCGATCGTGCTGGTGGACTACATCAACCTGATGCGCCGCGAGCAGAAGCTGCCGCTCTACCAGGCCGTGGTGGAAGCGGGCAAACTGCGCCTGCGTCCCATTATGATGACCACCATCACCACCATTCTGGCCATGCTGCCGCTGGCCATCGGAACCGGTGCCGGCGGCGAGATCCAGGCCTCCCTGGCGCGCGTGGTCATCGGCGGGCTCTCCGTATCGGCGCTCATTACCCTGATCTTCATCCCCATCGTGTACGTCTCGGTGACCTCGGCCTTCGACTGGCTCCGGAGCAAACTGCCGTCATGGCACGGCCGGACCGGCGACGCCTCCGGTGAAGCACCCTCCCCGGCCGCCACGGTCACGGATTGAGGTGCCCTTGGATTCATCCGGCCGCGGATTGATGCCGACATGTTTCTGTGTGACGGGGAGTCGTCATGTTCCTTTCATTTTCATTAATGCCGGAACATCTCTACATTAAGTCCTGTTATTATAGAAAAGTCTGAAACGCCGTAAGGCGGGACAGTACGCAACCCGGAATCAAAAGATTACTATCATGAAGAAACCGGTCATTGTCGGACTTGGAGAAGTTCTGTGGGATGTGTTCCCCGAATACAAACGCGCCGGCGGTGCCCCGGCCAACGTCGCATACCATGCGCGGCAGCTGGGCAACGAGGGCATTACCGCCAGCCGGGTGGGCGTCGATGACGACGGCAGGGAGCTGCTGGATGTGCTCATCTCGAACGGACTCGACACCGCATACATCCAGAAAGATGAGGTGGCGCCGACCGGTACGGTGGAAGTGACCATGACCGACGGGGAAGCGTCCTACTCCATCCCCCTGGATTCCGCCTGGGACCGGCTGGCCATGACCTCGCAGTGGCTCGACCTGGCCCGGAGCGCCGATGCCGTCTGCTTCGGCACGCTGGCGCAGCGCGACGAGATCAGCCGCCGCACCATCCGCGAATTCCTCGCGCAGACACCTGCGGCGTGCACCAAAATCGCCGACATCAACCTGCGTCCACCGCACTACACCAAAGAGGTGATCGAAGCCAGCCTCGACCTGGCCGATGTGGTCAAACTCAACCAGCAGGAGTGGAAGGATATCCAGCGCATGTTCGGCGTGGACGACCTGAACCGCTGGCTGTTCACCGAAAAGAAGGTCCGCATCATCTGCCTCACAAAAGGGGGCGACGGCGCCGAGCTGATCACGCCTGACCAGCACCTTATTGAGCCGGTCCACCCGATCGAAGATTCCAACGGCGATTCGGTCGGCGTGGGCGATGCGTTCACGGCCGGACTGACGCACCACCTGCTGCGCAATTCGCCGCTGGACGTGGCCATTTCCGCGGCCAACCGCTACGCCGCGCAGGTGTTCGCCCGCAAAGGGGCCACGCCGAAACTGCCCGATGCGGTCATTGACGGCTTGCGCTGATGAATGCCATACCGGCTCCGTCCGTCGCGGGTCCGCCAACCGCATCCAACCGAAAAAGCGGACCGCCGGATCACAATGGACGGCCCGTCAGCAGCAAGCGTAACAGGCAGCACATTTTGCAACAGAACAGACAGTACATTTAGCAACACAGATAAGCACCAATGGCATTAAAAACCTGGAACCCGCGTTCGGTATCGCAGTACATCCCCCTGAACATCACCCGGAAGGAGTGGAAGTCAGGCGACAAACGCGAGCTGATGAAGCGGGAGATCCTTGAGCGTTTCGAACCCAACTACAAGCGCTACCCGTTCCTCAAACGGCGCATCAACAAAAGTTTCGACGATTTCTGGCGGTTTTACACAGCCATTTACGGCGACGGCTACGAGCAGCAGCTCTGGATCATCCGCATCTTCGACTCCATCGTGCAGGGGCTCAAGGACCGCAGGAAGGACATGCAGCAGCTGGACAAGGAGCGTGAGCAGAATCAGCTCTGGTTCCAGAGTGAAAAACTGGTGGGCGGGGTGCTGTATGTGGACCTGTTTGCCGGCGACCTGAAGAAAATGCGCGACAAAATCCCCTATCTCAAGGAGATGGGCATCAATTTCCTGCACCTGATGCCGCTGCTGCGTCCCCGCGACGGGCTGAACGACGGCGGCTATGCCGTGCAGAACTTCCGCGATGTGGACCGCCGGCTGGGCACCTACGACGACCTGCGCAAGCTCTCGCGCGTGCTCCACCAGGAGGGCATCAACCTGGTGCTCGATTTCGTGATGAACCACACCGCCAAGGAGCACGGATGGGCGCAGGCCGCCATGAGCGGACACCCGCGCTACCAGCGCTTCTTCCACATGTTCGACGACCGCGCGCTGCCGGACATGTACGAGCAGCACCTGATCGAGGTGTTCCCCGATTTCGCACCCGGCAACTTCAGCTTTTACCCGCAGATCGACAAGTGGGTGTGGACCACCTTCTACGAATTCCAGTGGGACCTGAACTATGCCAATCCCGATGTCTTCCACGCCATGTTCGAGGAGATGATCCACCTGGTCAACACCGGGGCCGACTGTCTCCGGCTGGATGCGGTCCCCTACCTGTGGAAAAAACTGGGCACGCACTGCCAGAACCAGGAAGAGGCGCACCACCTGCTGCGCGC
>RECX01000079.1 GCA_007693825.1 Balneolaceae bacterium | reverse complement strand
GCCATCGCGAAACATACATGTGGTATTTCCCATCGTCGCCTTTTATTACAGAGCTTCCCCAGACCCAGTAATCATCCTGGGCAAATCCCCCGTCAACAGGTGCCTCTTCGAGTCGGTGAAAAATGTTGTTTTCCCAGTAAGATGTGTCGAATGCTTCCTGGGCGGTGGCTGTGCACCCGGTTCCCAGGGCAACAATGAATAGCAGTGCTGCCCTGATGTATAAATGCCTCATAATCAACTTCCCTATGTGTTTTATTGAATTTTCAGTTATTGCTTTATGCGGACAATGCCGATTGCCTTCATTCACTGCCAGTTAATTTGTCATTCTGAGCCGATACGAACGTCCTGCCACCGTCTGGAAATCATACCTGTTGCCGGAACCGGGATTAAGTTCCGGAAGTTCGCTTAATGCGTTATTCAGGAAAGGAGCTATATCCGGTTTTGACAGAAGAGGATTCGGATTCTCTCCTTCTGCAGGCTTCAACCGGACATCCCTGCTGGTAAGGGTCCCTTTTACTTTAATCCTGCACTTTCCACCCAGTCTGGAGTGAATGACTGCCGATTCCAGCTGTCCGTTATCCCATTTCATGTCAATTACGAAACCTCCGCGCACGACCAGGCCCTTAACCTCTCCGGCGGCCAGATCATCGGGTAACGCCGGAAGCAGATGGATATACCCCTCATGACTCTGTACGAGCAGTTCGGCTATACCCGCCGCTCCGCCATAATTTCCATCAAGCTGAACGTGCCCATGGGCGCTGCCGAAAAGATTGGCCCCCGTGCCGTCCCGCGAGCCACCTTCCACCTTGCGCCCCACATAGGTGAGTCCGCTCTTGAACAACTGATAGGCTTTGTTGCCATCCTTCAGCCTGGCCCACCAGCTCAGTTTCCAGGCCATGGACCATCCGGTGCTGATATCGCCGCGATGATCAAGGGTTTGCATGGCGGCACTTGCCAGCTCGGGAGTGTAACGAGGCGTGATCTGGTTGCCGGGAAACAGACTGAAAAGATGCGATATATGCCTGTGTGTGTCGTTGGGGTCGTCCCAGTCCCGATACCACTCCTGCAGCTGCCCCAACCTGCCAATATGGAAGGGGTACAAGCGGGGAATTGCTTTTTCTATCCTTTCGGTGAGAGAATCGCTGATGCCCAGCAATGCGGCAGCCTGCAACATGTTTGAGAACGATTCACGGATCAGGGACATATCCATTGTAGATGCCATGGATATGGCTATTTGCTGGCCATCCAGTCCGAAGGAATTTTCGGGCGAAGTCGACGGATTGGTTACCAGGTAGCCGTTTTCATCCTCGACCAACCAATGGAGCAAAAATTCCGCCGAACCCTTCATAAGCGGCCATGCTTTCTGCTCCAGGAACTCCTTGTCACCATTATGAAGAAAGTGCTCCCAAAGGTGCTGGGTAAACCACACTCCGCCCATCGGCCAGCCCGTCCAGCGGGGTGTCCCCATATGATCCCAGTCCTCGCCACCGGTGGGTGAAGTCTTTGCCCAGATGTCGGTATTATGGTGTGCAAGCCATCCGGAAGAGATACCATAATTGGTTTTTGCCGTAACGGCCCCGTTAACCGCAAGCCCCTCCATGAAATCAAAAAGCGAATGATGAAACTCAGCCAGATTGGTGATTTCTGCGGGCCAGTAGTTCATCTGGGTATTGATGTTGATGGTGTAGTTGCTCCCCCAGGGGGGCTGTACGAACGGATTCCAAATTCCCTGCAGGTTGGATGGAGGCGTACCCTTGCGTGCGGATGCAATCATCAGGTAACGGCCGTACTGGAAATAGAGCGCTGTAAGCCCATTGTCCTGGTGCCCGTCGTTAACTCTCAGCAGCCGGTCGTCGGTGGGATAATCCATCTGCTGCGGACCAAGATGTAATTCCACCCTGTCGAAATACTTTCGGTAGTCGGCCAGATGCCTTTCAAGTAACTCATTGTAACTTAATTCAGAAGCTGCATCGAGTTTGCCTCGGGCAATGGGCGCAGGATCCGTTCCCTCGAAGGCCGGCGACCGGTCAAATCCGTTGAAGCTGGTGGCGGCGGAGACCAGGAGTACTACTTCATCCGCATCCTTTACTCCAATGGTTCCGTTTTGTGCCGTTACCTGTCCTCCTGTAGGTATCAACCGAAGGTGTATCTCAAAGGTCATCCCTTCCCCATCGGGTTCGTAAATAATCTGTTCGGGCTCATGATTCCTGTGGGCGACATAGCTTGGAGCCTTGCCTTTCAGGACCAGGTAATCCGATGAAATGGCCTTCACGTTATAGTTCAATTTCGATGTTAAACTCGCATCAAACGTGATGTTGCCCTTGCCGTTGGATGTGAGTTTTACTGCCAGGACCTGGTCGGGATAGCTGATAAATGACTCTCTATTGTAATTCACTCCATCGATTGTGAAGGATACCGTGGATGTCGCTTTTCGAAGATCCAGGCTTCGGTGATAATTTGCTGCAGCATCGTCCGAGAACGGGAAGTCCAGGAACAAATCGCCCATGGCCAGGTAGCGGGAAGAGTAAGGGCCATGCATTCCCCTCCAGAGCTTGTCGGCTTCGGCGTAGTTCCCATCGAAAACGGCCTGACGGACTTTTGACAGCACTTCCGGACCATTTTCCCTGTTTCCCGGATTGGGTCCGCCCGACCAGAGCGTGTTATCATTCAACATGAATTGCTCGGTGGATATCCCGCCGAAAACCATGGCACCTGTCAGCCCATTGCCTAACGGGAGGGCTTCCTGCCAGTTGGCGGCAGGCTGGTCATACCACAACTGAAGCGGCTCCTGCGCGTTTTCAGGTTGACACGAGCCAAGGAAGACCGTTGCAATTACAATGGATAGCGCTGCATTTTTCATTGAGAACTGAAACCTTAATTTGGAATTTAATCTCTGATCAGATAGCCCGTTTCTTTGTACAGGTCAATCAACCGGTCCATTTCCTGTACTTTCTCAGGATATTGGTCATAGAGGTTTACGCGTTGGCCGGGATCATCCTTCAGGTTGAAAAGCAATCCTTCCGTTTCAAAATCGGTATACCCTCTGAGTTCTTTAAAGAATTGGGGCATTACCCGGTGTTCGCCCGAATTGGTATCCATGTAGAGCCAGTCTCCCTGCCGTACGGCCCATCTGCTTGCATAGGTATTATGTATTACTATTTCTCTTTCCGGGAAGCCATACTCTTTTCCCAGCATCGTGGGCAGGAAATTATAACTGTCGGGAGCTGCACCATCTGGAAGCGTAATTCCGGTCGCAGCTGCGAGCGTTGCCATGTAATCGATTTGTGAAATCAGTTTATCGGAAACTGTTCCCGGTTCAATATGCCCGGGCCATCTGATGATCATGGGCACACGGTGGCCTCCTTCCCAGATGTCCACTTTCAGGCCTCGAAGATCACCCATGCTGAAATGGTCATGCTTCACGGCCCGCTCATAAGCAAACCGCTCCGGGCCGTTGTCTGAAGTGAAAATTACAATCGTATTCTCATCAAACCCATTCTCCCTCAGCGCATTGAGAATTTGTCCCGACACCCAATCGGTCTGATAAACAAAATCACCGTAACCACCTGCGTCTGATTTACCAATAAACTCCTCATTGGGAATAATCGGGGTATGGGGCGAAGTAAACGAAAAATACAGGAAGAAAGGTTGATCTTTACGTTGATTGTAAATCCATTCTACGGCCTTCTCGGTCATGGTTGGCAACACTTCATAGGGATTCCAGCCTTTCACCCTCGGTCCGGGACGAAACTCCCATGCTTCTTCCGCTGTTTCGTACCCGATATTATCAGGCAGCATCACTTCCGTGGGTGCTTCCAGGATCCTGTCATTTTCTACCCACGCATAGGGTGGAAAATTGATGGTACCATCACCGAAATAATAGTCAAACCCGCGATCCACCGGTCCGCCGGCAACCGGTTTATCCCATACAACCTCATTGGGATAATAGTATGTATGCGTTCGATTGAAAAGTGTTACTTCACCTGATGGTTCGCTGTTAAATTCCCAGTTCCATCCCAGATGCCACTTGCCTATGGCTGCGGTGGTGTATCCATTATCTCTGAGGACCTGAGGAAGGGTGATGTCGGAATCGTTAAAAAATGGGCCTCCAAAAGAGCCAACAATACTGTGCTGCCTGCGCCAGTGATACGTTCCCGTGAGCAGGGAATAGCGGCTTGGAGAGCAAACCCCCGAAGAACTGTGCGCATCGGTGAACCGCATGCCTTCTGAGGCAAGCTGGTCAAGATAGGGAGTGGGGATTTTCGAGTCGGGGTTCTGAATGTTCAGGTCGCCATAGCCCATGTCATCGGCATACAGGATCACGATATTGGGCTTGCTTTGTTCTTTCTCAGCGGTGCACGCCACTGTCAATGCCATGAATAGTGATATGCCAACACCGGATTTTATTACATGATTTTTCATTTTGGATGCGTTTTTTTATGAATACACTGCCCTGTGATCCGAAAACCAGCACCAGGCGCCATTGAAAGTTGTGGATTGGAAGCTTTCAGAGGTGGGGGCATTGTTTGTTTGGTTGGAATACCTGGCTTGCTCCTGGGCAGCCAAATGATCAATGGAGAGGAAAAGAAAAAGGAAAAGGAAGGCTGTAAATAAATTTTTTTTCATTTACCCACTATCTACAGAAATTTCAATTAAACGGTTAAGTGCACTGGCAAAGTAGTAATCCACATAAACAGAGATCCAGAAGAACTTTATTTTACCTGCCGACAATCAACCGCTATCTTCGTTATGGGTGTGATGGCGAAAATCCATTCGGGCTTTTCGCCATCGTGACTACGCTTGTCGGCATTATGAGTCATTGCGCAGCCCCCAAAAAAGTTACTGCCTCATAAAGGGATTTTGGCTCCCCCCGAAATCCAGATCCGAAGGGACATTATCTGCTGTAACTTCACCGTGCAAACGAAATTCCTTGCCACTGATGGGACCCCTGACCATCATGTCAAAATGACCCATGATATAATTTCTGTCAATTTCAGTGATGGTAAAGGTACCCGAATAGGAAGCCAGCCGCTCCAGTGGTTCCATCGTTTCAAAAACACAAACAATTGCCGTTCGAACCTCCTCGGTGTCTTCCACGTCGTATGTTCCGGGGCCAGGAGCGGTTTCGAAGTTGAGCATGTGAATGACGCACCGCCCATGATCCTCCTGCCCCATCATGATGGCATACGATGAAGGGGTCATCATCAATTCTG
>RECX01000080.1 GCA_007693825.1 Balneolaceae bacterium | reverse complement strand
ATATCAGAAATTCCTGTGGAAAGTACAGAAGTTTCGGAAAACAAGCAGATATGAAAAAAAAGGGCAGCCAAAGCAATCGCCGCGAGGCGCAGCCCTGGTTCCAGGAGTACTACCGGCGCATCCGGTGACCACCCACCGCTGGACGCATCCACCCGGGACCATCCGATCCCAACAATGAACAGGCAGCCGGCCGCATCCACCCGGGACCATACGATTCCGCCAAAGAAAAGATTCCGCACAGGATCACGGATACGATTTCTGATGGAATAACCGCGGTATTTTTTTATTTTGAGGTTATGCAGCGTGTCCGTTTTCGGGCTTTCCGCTGCCATGTTTCCCTGATGCAGCGTCAGGTTTATCCATGATTGCTTGCTGCCGGGAATGTGATCATTTAATCTACAGCGTATGTTTGTGATGAGATTCATAACAGGGACACTGTTAATCGCTCTGCTGGCAATGGGATGCAACTCCGAAGAGGAACCTGTGCCCGATGCTCCGGAGCAGAAACCGATCGAACTGGAGGATGTCCGCGATGACGTGGCTGATCCGGCGGACGAAGATACCGTCATCGAGACGTACACTCCCGTGGAGCCCGACACCCCGAAGCTTGAAAGTGTGGATGAAGAAGCGATCCCGGAACAGGGCCAGGTGACCCGGGACAGGTATGAGGATGACCCGAACGCCGTTGCGAATGCTTTGGAACCGCAGGATCGTACTGACCGGGATGAGCAGGCGAACCAGGACCGGCCCGTCGTGACCATCCCCCCGGAAGTGATCAATCCGCAATACAAGCCGCTTCTTAACGAGCACAACGAACTGGTTGTCTCCGGCAGAAGCGTCGACGAACTTCTGGAACTGATCGGCGAGCCGATGAGCATGATCCGGCAGGGACAACGCGGATCAGGATGGCACAAAGAGGTGTGGATCCTCCCGATCTACCAGGAGGATTCGACCGGACTGTATCTCTATATTGAGAACAATCAGGTGGCCGACTGGCGGCTTGACACGTTCGTAGGCATCGGAAGTCATCCGCAGCTTTTGGAATGGTTCAGATGACCCGAGAGGTTCCACCCTGGCTGGCAGGCTCTTCCCCGGCCTGACAGGTGTTGCCCTGGCAGGTCCAGATTTGAATTTCTCCGGACAGATTTGAATTGTCAGGCCAGATCTGAATTGCCCCGGTCAGATTTGAATTGACAGATCCCTACCAGATCTGACCAGATCTGACACGCTCCGGTACGATGCAATCTGAACGGATCTGATTATTAAGCGATAAACCAAACGACATACTGCTATTACCTACCTGAAAATTTCTGAAAAAATGAGAATATGTGATTCAATTACGCGCCTTTCGCAGGCGGTGTGGCTGCTAATCCCAGCCTTCGTGATGCTATTTGCAACTGTTGTCCATGCCGGACAGCAATCAGACCGTCCGCAGACCGCACCGGAGCTCCGGCTGGAGCCGGTGGCGCAGCAGTCCGCCATAGATCGGAGACCCTCCCGGAACATCATCCAGCAGTATGAGCCGGCCGGACTCGGATCGGCCGTAACGGAGTATCTGTCGGCTCCGGTCGCCGTTCCCATCGACGCCCCCGAACCGTTCCTGGCCGTAGCCGGCAGCTGGCAGGCCGACCGGGAAGCGCCGGGCCTGGTGGATTTTGATCTTCGCTTTTCAAAGGACGGGGAATCGTGGTCCGATTGGCTGCACGCTGGCCATGATCATTACGAAATGATCGAAGACGGGCTGCATTTCGGCGAGCTGGTCTTTACGGACGATCAGACCCGCTTCGTGCAGTACCGGGCGCGCATTGACCGTGATCGCGACGGCCGGATCCCGATGATATCCGCGATCAGGCTTCATTTTATCAGTCCGGGCGCTTCCGGAGCAGCGCTTCTTGAAACCGTTGAAAGCAAGTCGCCGGAGAACCGCACCATTTCCCCGGAAAACCGCACCGTTTCCCCGGAAAATCGCACCGGGCCTTCTTACGAAACGGACGAAAGCAGGTTCAAACAGTCGGGCGGAGACCAGGTCATGAGCAACGGCTCGTATCCGCTGCCGGAGTATGTGGATCGCGAGACCTGGAGCGCTCATCTGAATCTTACCAATACGGCCAGCCGCACCCCGACGAACGTCACGCATCTGGTGGTGCATCACTCCGCCGGCAACACCAACTCCTCCGATTTTGCCGCCGTGGTGCGCAGCTACTGGGACTTCCACACCAACTCGCGCAACTGGGGCGATATCGGCTACAACTGGCTGGTGGATCCCAACGGGGTGATCTATCAGGGACGCGCCTTCAATCTGGACGGCAACAAAAATGTCAGGGGCACCCACGCCGGCGGATTCAACACCAACTCCATGGGCATTTGCGTGATCGGCGACTACACCAATATCCGTCCGTCAGAAATCGCCGTTGCCACCATGAACGAGGTCCTCGCCTGGAAAGCCGACGAGCGCGGGATCGATCCGCTCGGCTCCTCCCTGCATTCTCCCACCGGAATCAATCGCCGGAACATCCTTGGGCACAGGGACGTAACCGCCACATCCTGCCCCGGCAACACCTTCTACCCGATGCTCCCCGAAGTTCGTCGCCAGGTGGCGCTGCTTGTGGAAAGCTGGTTCGATCCCGGCGAGGTGCTGGTCGAACAGTCCTGGGAACGCTCTTTCGACGGTGAAAACGCCTTCGGGTGGATGGGTTCAGGCGCCAGTGAAACCGAGCTGAGCCTTGATTACCATGACGGCGTGGTCTACGTCGCCAGCAACAGCGATGGACCGAAGATCTACATGATCGATGCCGAAGACGGAACGGTGCTGGACGTGCTGCCTCTGCAGGACGCTCCCGCCAAATCGGTATCCGGCGGCGCGGATGGCATCGGGCAGCCGCTTGCCAGTGATTTTTTCATCGCCACGGTGCGTGTGACCGACGACGGCTACCTGGTGATGTCCAACCGGACCGTCAACGCGGCAAACCAGCCTTTCCAGATACTGGTCCTGGATCCCGCATCCGGCGGTATGCTGGATATTTTTCAGTTCGGCCAGGAACCCTGGCGGCTGGGCGACCAGCTCTCGGTGACCGGATCGGTCAGTGAAGGGACGGTCGAAATCTTTGCACCGGTCTCCGTGGAAGGGAAAGTAATCCGCACGTCCGGCATCCCGCGGCCTGTCACAGGGGGTGATGCCGGGCAAATCGCCTCCGACACGGATTATTACGAAATCCTGGACCTTGCCGGCATGCAGGAGTGGGGACGCCAGGCGGCCATAGCACCCAAGACGAGGGGCGAGCACCGCGGCTTCTTTGCCGGTGCACTGCGCAGTGATGTCATCCGCGAATACGACGAGGACGTCAACCCGGTGGGCTTCGTTACCTTCGGTGAGGGCCAGAACAACCTCAGTGCCCTGCAGTACGCTTCCTACCAGGGACGTGAATTCCTCTTCGCGTTCCATCCCGAAGACCGCAAATTGCGTGTCCACACGCTCTTCGGACAGCCGGGCGACGCCGAAACCAACCGGTCGGCCTACCCGGTATTTCTTAGCGAACCGCTTGGAAGTACCAGCAACCGCACCACCATCAACATCGGCGATCTGACGGTCCGCGACAACCGCGACGGCTCGTTCGATGTCTTCGTGCTGGCCCCCAATAACGGTATCTGGTCGTTTTACCTTGAAGGTCCCGAATACGACGAAGGTGTTTCTGCCGGGGATGAACTGGCCGGTCTGCCGGATCGCTACCAGCTGGAGCAGAATTATCCGAATCCGTTCAACCCGGTGACCGTGATCCGCTATGAACTGCCCGAATCGAAGCAGGTCCGGCTGGATGTCTACAGCATCACCGGCCAGCGCGTGGCCACCCTGGTCAACGAGCGGCAGTCCGCCGGCACTCATCAGGTTTCGTTCGATGCCTCCTCATTTGCCAGCGGTGTCTATATCTACCGTCTGCATGCCGGCAGTTATGTCTCCAGCCGTCAGATGACACTCATAAAATAACGCGAAAACCGCGAAAACAACGTCTCGCAGGGGCTGTCGCGCACACGCCAAAGGCGGCCCCATCCACCCGGTAAACTCATTCACCTGATAATCACAACTTCCCGGCAGCCTTGTCCATCGGCAACCCCATCCACCCGGTTTTAACAACCAACGATCTTCAAACTCCAGAAATATGAACTATTCCAGTGCGCTTTTTCTCTCTTTCTTGTGGATGACGATACTGCTGCTTGCCCCGGCCATGGCGGCCCAGGCGCAGCAGTCGGAACGCACCCTCGGTTTCAACCACCGCATAACCCTTTCGCTGGACCATCCCGCCCCGGAACAGGCCGTCGGCGTGGCGGCCGCGTTGCCGGATGCCGCTGCCGGCCTTGCAGATGATGCCGGCGTTCTGTCGGATGATGCCGATGTTCCGGCGCATGATGACGCCTCTCTTGCCGAATTGGACGCGGACGGAGTGCTTCCGGAGGCGTTGCGCATCACGGCGGAGGGACGCACCCTGGCCGACGGGCACCTGCGTGCCGGGTGGATATCGCCTCCGGTTGCCGTGCCGGCCGAAGGCGCCGACCCGTTCCTCGCGATCGCCGCCAGCTGGGACGCCGATACGCCGGACCCGCACCTGATCGACATCGATTTCCGCACCTCGTCCGACGGGCGCACCTGGAGCGAATGGATCCATTCGGGCTACGACCACCACACCAAAGCCGACTCCGAGCGCCACCACAGCAATCTGGTTTTCGCCGACCCGGAGACCCGCTACATCCAGTACCGGATGACCGTGCAGCGTCACGGCGACGGGGAAGCACCAGTCCTGCGCGACCTCATCCTGCATTTTATCAGTCCGGGTGCCACTCCGGAGCACATCGAGGCCGAAATCCGCCGCCATACCCCCGAGGAACGGCGCCTGCGCAGACAGCAGTCCTTCGGGCAGGTTTCACCGCAGACCGGGGAGACGCCGCAGACCGGAGAGACGTCGCAAACCGAAACCGGATCCGGAGACCACATGGACCCGCAGGCCGCTGAAAGTCCCGTTGTCTATCCGCTTCCCGATTATGTGGACCGCGTGACCTGGAGCGCGCATCTCAATCTTACCAACACCGCCAGCCGGAGCGTCACCAATGTGTCCCACCTGATCGTGCACCACTCGGCCGGCAACACCACGTCTTCCGACTTCGCCGCGGTGGTCCGCAGCTACTGGGATTTCCACGTCAACGGCCGCGGCTGGGCCGACATCGGCTACAACTGGCTGGTGGACGGCA
>RECX01000081.1 GCA_007693825.1 Balneolaceae bacterium | reverse complement strand
TGCCCGGCTGAAAGCGGGAAAATCGCATTACAGTGTCATGTGCCGTGAAAATGGCGGTATCGTGGATGATCTGCTGGTGTACTGCCTGTCAGACAAGGAATACATGCTGGTTGTCAACGCTTCCAACATAGAAAAGGATTTCAACTGGATCCTCAAGGTGAACAATGGCAGGGCGGAGATAAGCGATATTTCGGAAGAGATAGCGCTGATTGCCGTCCAGGGTCCGGAGTCCGCAGCCATAATGGAGAAACTGACAAAAAACAACCCCGGCGAGATACCCATGTTCGAGTTCCGCTCGATGGAGGTTTCCGACTACGACAATATCCTGGTCTCGGCTACCGGATATACCGGTGAAAAGGGATTTGAGCTGTACTGCAACATCCGCCATGTCAATGTCTGTGATCTGTGGGAGAACATTATTGTGGCTGGAGAGCCTCTTGGTATTATGCCGTGCGGACTCGGGGCGCGCGACACCCTGCGCCTTGAAGCCGGACTGGCGCTCTACGGAAACGATCTGACCGAGGAGCATACGCCGCTGGAGGCGGGGCTCGGATGGCTTGTCAAGTGGGACAAGGGAAGTTTCATTGGCAAGGATGCCCTGCTTGAACAGAAAAAGAACGGCGTCAGCCGGCGCCTTTGCGGATTTGTGGTACAGGAAGAGAAGCGCATCCCCAGAAACGGGCATGCGATCGCAAGTACGAAAGGCGAGGTGTTGGGACAGGTGACGAGCGGTGGTCTGTCATTCATGCTGAACCGGGGTATTGCCATGGGATACATCCCGGCGGAACAGGCTGAACCGGGCAACACCGTGATGATGCGTATCAGGGACAAGGAATATCCCGCAGAAGTGATCCGGCCGCCATTCTATAAGAGAAAGAAATGAGACACGAAATAGATGTATTTTCGTCATCCATCTCCTTCAATGAACAGGATGTTCGGAACAAGACGGTTGTGGTAATCGATGTACTCCGGGCCTGTTCCACCATGCAGACAGCTCTTGAGAACGGAGCCACGGGAATCATCCCGCTCGCCGAGAATGACGATGCCGGACGTTATACCCGGTATCTGGATGCCGGCAGTGTGCTTCTTTGCGGTGAGAAGGATGGGAAAAAAGTGGAGGGCTATCAGCTTGGCAACTCGCCATTGGAGTTCACCAGGGAGGCGGTATCCGGTAAAACGATCCTGCTTAAAACATCCAACGGAACCCGCGCCATCACCCGCAGCAGCAGTGCCGCCCGCGTGCTGGTTGGCAGCTTTCTGAATTTATCGGCCGTTGTTGACATGCTGAAATCGGATAATGACGGTGATATCCTGCTGATCTGTTCGGGCTGGAACAGCCGGCTTTCCATTGAGGATATGTTATGCGCCGGCGCGATCACGCACAGGCTTTTTGACAGGAAGCTGCCGGTCGATGCAGCCGATGGCGTGAAAGTAGCGTTCGGCCTGTATGAGAAATTCGGTGCGGAAATGCCCGCTCTTTTGAGAGAATGCAACCACGCAAAAAGGCTCCGTGAACTGGGATACGAGGAGGATATTGACTATTGCAGCCAGTTGGATCTGTTTGCGTCTGTTCCCGGCATGCACGAAGGAGTATTATCCATAAGATAAATGAAAAAGAAAGCTAACAAGAAACCCCGGGATTTTTTCACTTTTGAACGGAAAATGGAGATGCTGGGCATCATCCTGATCGCCATTGCAGCCATCCTTGCCATCAGTATCATCACCTACCGAAGCGAAGACTTTGCCATTATCCAGAGCCTGGATTTACGGACGCTCCTGGATTTCGGACAAGGTCCCGCCCTGCGCATTCAGAACGGCCTGGGTCCGCTGGGTGCATACATGTCACATTTCTTTGTCCAGGTCCTGTTCGGTTACTTCTCCCTGGTCCTGGTTTTTGTGGTCATGCTGTATGGATGGAATATCCTCAGGCACAAGGATCTTAAGGTGATCCATCTGAAATCGCTCTATGCCGTTTTTGCGATGATACTGGCCGCATCCATCATGGGATGGCTGCATAACGAATTCGAGCTGGTGTCCGTGGACTGGGCCGGATCTTCCGGTCTCGCCATTGCATATATTCTCAGGGCCCTTACCGGCCAGTACGGCCCGGTGATCATACTCGGAAGCCTGAGTATAATTGCGGTTATCCTGTTGACCAACAGAGATATCCAATCTGCCATCGAGAATCTGAAGGAGATGCGGGACGGGTTTGTTTCGCTGTTCCGGCGTCGCCGGGATGCAGGACAGGGGGTGGATGGGGCCCGCTCCGGGCGCAGTGATACGAAGTCGCGTGACGCGCGGGAGGAGGATGATGATTTTGACTCCCCGGGCCGCGGGAGAGGCGGCGAGCGTCCGGAAGAGGTTGAGCTTCTCACCGAGGAAGACAAGCGGAAACGGTGGGAGCGCCTTGTGTTGTCCTCACGGCAGAAAGAGGAGGAACGCAGGCGGCGCGAGCAGCTGGAAACCGCGGAAGGCAGACCCCCAAGGGCCGTTCTGGAAAAAGAAAAGGAGGATGACAAAACCGGTGCAGCGCGGGACGGGCTGGATCCGGCGGGAGATGAAGGCATTGACGGGGACAGGGATCCGAAATCCGGAGACAGTGATATGGACATCACGGTCTACCGCGGTACGCCGGAGGAGGAAGCCGGCAAACGCAAGCTTGAGAGCGAGCGGGCAAAAAAGGTGGAAAAACCGCTCATCAAGTACAAATTTCCGACCCTTGATTTGCTGGACAAGCCGCCCAACGAAGGAAATGAAGTCAATTACGAGGAGATCAACCGGAACAAGATGGTCATCCTCGACAAGCTGAACCGTCACGGGATCGAAATCACCGGCATTGAAGCGATCGTAGGTCCCACCGTAACCCTGTACGAATTGCAGCCGGCGCCGGATGTCAAGATCAGCCGGATCGAGAGCTATGCCAATGACCTGAAGATGGCAATGGCCACCAAGGGCCTGCGGATCATTGCGCCGATCCCGGGAAAATCGGCAGTTGGTATCGAGGTGCCGAACAAAAATCCGGAGATCGTCTACATACGCTCCCTGATCAATACCCGAAAGTTTGCCGAGACCAAAATGGCTTTGCCGGTGGCATTTGGGCGCACCATAGAAAACGAGGTTTTCATGGTGGATCTGGCCAAGCTGCCCCACCTGCTCATGGCCGGGGCGACCGGCTCGGGAAAAACGGTGGGTATCAATACCATCATCACCTGCCTGTTGTACAAATGTCACCCGGACGATCTCAAGTTTGTGATGATCGATCCGAAAAAGATCGAGCTCTCGCTTTTCCGGAATATCCAGAACCACTACCTGGCAACTTTGCCGAATGCCTCGGAGCCGATTATCACGGATACTTCCGAGGTGCTTCAGACACTCAACAGTGTCTGCAAGGAGATGGACAATCGGTATGAAATGCTGAAAATGGCCCAGGTCCGGGACATCGTATCGTATAATGTGAAATACAAAAGCGATGTACTGGAAGCAGACCTGGGACACCGGTACATGCCCTACATCGTGGTTGTGATCGACGAGCTGGCCGACCTCATGCTGACGGCGGGCAAGCAGATCGAGGAACCCATAGCGCGGATTGCGCAGCTGGCGCGGGCGGTGGGCATCCATCTTGTGGTGGCGACGCAGCGTCCCTCTGTAAATGTCATCACCGGTACCATCAAGGCAAATTTCCCGTCCAGGGTCGCCTATCGTGTGGCATCCAAAATCGACTCGCGGACCATCCTGGATACCATGGGGGCCGATCAGCTCGTTGGTAGGGGTGATATGCTCTACAACGGCGGCGGGATCAACATGATCCGTCTCCAGAATGCGTTTGTCTCCACTGAGGAGGTTGAGCGGATCAATGCATACATCGGTCAGCAGACCGGATACCCCCATCCCTACTATCTGCCTGAGGTGGAAGATGAGAACGGTCAGACGGGCATGCTGGACAAAAGCGAACGGGACGAACGGTTTGAAGAAGCGGCAAAAGTGGTTGTACTTCATCAGCAGGGATCGGTTTCCCTGCTGCAACGGAAAATGAAACTGGGATACAACCGGGCCGGACGCCTGATCGATCAACTATATACTGCGGGTATTGTCGGACCCTACCAGGGAAGCACGGCCCGCGAAGTACTGGTGGAAGATGAAGAACAATTGCAAGAACTGTTGCGGGAGCTGGATGAATAAGAGGAGCGTGTCAGTGCGGCCTGCAGTCCTGCCGGGCTTTCTCCTGTCATTTGTTATGCTCATGGCGACCATGGCATCTGCGGTACCGGCATCCTCCGCGGTGTTCATGGCACCCACCGTATCCACATTATCAACCGTATCCACATTATCAACCGCATCCACGGGAAAAACCGGGCTGTCGGAAACGACGGCATGGACAACTGCCGAAGCTCCGGAAAATGAACTGGATCGCGTCCGACAGCTATTTGAACAGGGGAAGGTGCTCCATGCGCAGATGACGCATGAGCTGATAGACTCGTACACAGGCGAAACGCAGGTGATCAGCGGAGAGCTGTGGATATCCAGGGACAAGTACAAAATACGCGCCGATCATCAGGTGGTGCTGGTTGACGGGGATATTTCGATGGTCTACAATGAGCGGCAAAACAAGCTGATCATCAGTGAATATGAACCTGAGGAAGACGATTTTGCCCCTTCGCGTTTTTTTTCAGATGCCGATGAACTCTTCCAGGTGGCCGGAATAACACGCGAGGGCGACCAGACAGAGATACTGCTTCGTCCGGATGATCCCTTTGAGATATTTACCGAGGTGTTCATCCGGCTGAATGCAGATCTGACACCGGATGAGATCCGGGCAGTCGACCAAATGGAAAACCAACTCAACACCAGGTTCACGGATGCGCATTATCTGGACTATTCGGAAGCTGTCTTTGTGCTGGAATACCCGGAAAATGCCGAGATCATAGACCTTCGGAAATAGACGGCATGCTGAACAAGTACCTCCGATTTATTGTCAGCATTCTCATAGCTGCCGTTTTCCTGTGGCTTGCCGTCCGGGATGTCTCTTTTCACGATCTGCGCCTGACCATGGGCAAGCTCACCTATTTCTGGCTGCTGCCATACCTGTTTGTTTCACTCCTGAGCCATTACCTGCGGGCGGAGCGCTGGAAGCAGCTTATCGAGCAGGACGGGATCCGGACCAGCCGCATGACCCTGTTCACAGGCGTGATGCTGGGCTACATGGTAAATTATGCCGTCCCCAGGCTTGGTGAAGTGTCCCG
>RECX01000082.1 GCA_007693825.1 Balneolaceae bacterium | reverse complement strand
TCTCGTAGTGCTGCCACTGGCGGTTGCCCCCGGTCCAGCCCAGGGCGAAGGCGCCATAGACCATTTTGGAGATCTTGCCCTTCACCCGGTCGCGCATCGTAGCCAGGTCGGGCACCAGGCCGACGTACCAGAACAGGGTGGATACGGTCAGATAGGTGAACACCGCAAACACGTCCCACAGCAGCGGGCTGTTGAAATTGGGCCAGAGCTGCATGGAGTTGGGAAGCGGGAAAATCCAGTAGATGGTCCAGATGCGGCCCACGTGGATGGCGGGAAAGAGTCCGGCGCACATCACCGCAAAAATGGTCATCGCCTCGGCAAAGCGGTTGATGGCGGTCCGCCAGCCCTGCCGGAACAGGAACAGGATGGCCGAGATGAGCGTCCCGGCGTGACCGATACCGACCCACCACACGAAGTTGGTGATATCCCACGCCCAGCCCACCGGCTGGTTCAGGCCCCAGACCCCGATGCCATTCCAGATCAGCCAGACAACCATGGCCAGCATCACGGCCAGCAGGATGTTGGAAATGCCAAAGGCAATGTACCACCAGAGCGGTGTCTTTTCCTGTGGAATGTCACTGATCAGTTTGGTGATACTGGCAAAGTCGTGATTGCCTTTCACCAATCGCTCATCCGGCACTGTTGCGGTATTCTGACTCATGAATTGTGGACTTTGTTAGCTGCTTGAAACGGTTGCTTACGATTGTTCGGTGATTTCCCGGTTGGGATTGCGGATTTTGGCCAGATAGGAGGTTCTCGGACGGACATTCAGCTCTTCTAGCATCACGTAGTTTCTGTCTTTTCCCTTCTGGATGGACACCACGCTTTTCTCATCGGTCAGGTCACCAAACGTGATGGCGTTGGCCGGACACGCCTGCTGGCATGCCGTCTTGACCATGCCATCGGGCGGCTTGACCGAATCGCCGGTTTTGTTTTTGGTATCGATCTTGGCCCGGCTGATGCGCTGCACGCAGTAGGTGCATTTTTCCATGACACCGCGGAAGCGTACGGTCACATCCGGATTCATGGCCATCTGGATGATCTCCGGGTCATCGCCGGTCGTCAGATACTCCTTGCTGTAATTGAAAAAGTTGAAGCGGCGCACTTTGTACGGGCAGTTGTTGGCGCAGTACCGGGTGCCGATGCACCGGTTGTAGGTCATCTGGTTGAGTCCGTCGTCACTGTGCGTGGTGGCGGCGACCGGACATACCTGCTCGCAGGGTGCGCTTTCGCAGTGCATGCAGGGTACGGGCTGGTGCATGACTTTCGGGTTGCCGCGGTCATCGCCGCTGAAGTAGCGGTCGGTGCGGATCCAGTGCATCTCGCGTCCGCGGCGCACTTCCCGCTTGCCGATGACCGGGATGTTGTTCTCCGCCTGGCAGGCAATGGTACACACGCCGCAGCCAATACAGGAGTTCAGGTCGATGGCCATGCCCCACTGCGGTTCGTGGGCCGGCCACTCCTTGTCGGCAAACAGCTGTACGGGATGTTCCCGGTCGCCGTAAATGCCCGGAACGTAAACCGCATCCTGCGCAAAGGTGGGGTTTTCCCGGTAGTAGTCCAGATCGGCGTCCCGTACAAGCGGACGTCCCTCCATGCTGTGATGGTCCTGGGTGCTGGCAATGACATAGGTCCGTCCGGCCCTGCTTACCTCTACGCCGGTTGTGAAAAGACGGTTTTCAGTGGTTCTCAGATTATACGTGTCCACCCCGACCTGGTCGGCAACCCGTCCGACACCCTGCCGGCCATAGCCGGTATAGACGGTGATGCTGTCGTCTGCGTGGCCGGGAAGCACCCATGCCGGGATCTCGGTTTCCGTCCCGCCCGGTGTTGTGATCCGGATGACCTGCTGGTTGGGGTCACCGAATGTTCTTGCCGGGGGGATGCCGAAACGCTCGGCCGTATTGGGCGACAGAAGCGCCACATTGTCCCATGTGATCTTGGTCATGGGATCGGGAAGTTCCTGGAGCCATCCGTTGTTGGCAAAACGGCCGTCGTGAAGTTTCGGGTCTGCCTTTACAACCAGTTCAACCGCATCGGATGGCTGATCGCGGCGTACTACCAGAAACTCGGCGGACAGCGACTGAAAAGCCGGGGCCTGTGCAACGGTCGCTTCGGCATAGCGGGTATCTTTCTGGAGCCCATCGTGCAATGCCTCGTTCCAGCCGCTTTCGAATCCACCGGTAAGCAGTCCTCTCCAGGTTTCCCTGACGAGTTCGTATCCGCTCACATCCTCGCCATCCACAATGGCTTTGAGAAATTCGGTCTCGCTCTTTCCGCCGAAAAGGGGCTGGATCATGGGCTGGATGACGGAACGGACGCCGGTCCAGGAGTGGCCGTCGCCCCATGTTTCCAGAAAATGGGCGCGGTTTACATGCCAGCCTGATGCACGGGAAGTCTCGTCATAGTGCAGGGAGAGATGGATCTTTTCGGATACATTGTTCAGCGCATCCTCAAAGTCAAGGTCGGCCGGAGCCGAATAGACCGGATTGGTGCCGATCATGACAACGGTATCGATGGAACCGGCTTTCATTTCGCCGGCCAGCTCCCGGAAGGCATGCTCCTGGTTGTTTTCCGCGATATAGGGTACGTCCAGATAGGATACGGTCTCACCGGCATTGCCGAGCGCCAGGTTGATGGCATGGACGGTGGCATGCACGGCCGCATCATGTCCGGCGCCGGCTGTGACAATGCTTTGCCCGCGGTTGTTCAGCAGCTCTTCGGCCAGCACCGAGATCCAGCTGTGGTCGCTGAAATCATTGCGGTAGCCGGAATAGGATTCGAGACCGGATACGCTTTCTGAAAGCCTGGCGGCCAGTGCAAATGTGAACAGCGGTATTTCGGATGTTTTGATGCGCAGCCGGTGGTCGGCGTTGGACCCGGTAAGCGAGTAATTGCTTTCGGCAACATAGAGGCGGGAGGGACGGGCGTCCGCATCCGGCAACGCCCTGCTTTGAGCGAAGGCGCCTATGCAGGCAACATCGTTGTCGCCATCCTGAAGAAAATCATCATCGAGTGAGACCGAGACCTGTGATTTGCCGAAATGATACACGGGACGCAGGCGGCGTCCGAAAACCATGCCGGTGCCGCTGTAAACGGATTCGTCGTTGTATGTTTCAAAGGTCACCCAGCGGGCATTCGGGAATTTTTCCAGCGCTTTCCTGCGGAGCCGGTCCAGTGTCGGGGAGGAACTGGCTTCCGATATGAATGCGATCCGGCGTCCCGTATCGGCGAAATGGTCGTTGCAGAATTCCACAAAATCACTCCAGCTGCTGCTCTCGCCGTTACGGCGGACTTTGCGGGAGCGGTCCTGGTCGTAGAGCTCCAGAATGGCCGCCTGCTGCCGGATGTTGGTCTTGCCATTGCTGCCCGGATGAAGGTCGTTGCCTTCGATCTTGGTGGGACGTCCTTCGTTGGTCTCTACAACAATTCCGTTCAGGCTTCCCCGGAAAGGAGCCGCAGAGGCATAGTAAAGCGGGATGCCCGGCACGAGATGTTCCGGTTGACGCGTGTAGGGCAAAATTTTCTGCACCGGCTTGCGGCAGGAAGCCAGACCTGCAAGCGCAACCGAAGCGCCCATGATCTGGAGGAAATTTCTGCGGGAAACCCCGTCTGACAGTTCGGTGGCATTTTCCGGGAATTCACGCTCTGCGAATTTGCGGTATTCCTCGTTTTGAGCTAACTCGTTCAGACTTCGCCAGTACGTTTGCTGTTGCTCTTTTCCCATATTCTGAAAAATGTTGACGGATCGAAAGGATGAAAGATTATCGGTGGCAGGCGTTGCAGTAGATGGGGGCGTGGATGTTGCGCTTCTCAATGACCATTTGTGCGAACTGGTAGTGATCATCAGGCGGCTCCCAGGCCATGTTGGTCACTTCTTCGACCGGACGAAGGTGGGGGGCGGGATTGTTATGGCAGTCGAGGCACCATCCCATGCTCATGGACTCGGTTTTCATCACCACCTCCATGCGGTCCACCCGGCCATGGCATGTAGCGCATCCGATGCCCACATTCACGTGGATGGCGTGGTTGAAGTAGGCATGGTCCGGTACGTCGTGAACCCGGATCCATTCGACCGGCATGCCCGTTTCCCAACTGTCCCGAAGCGGCTGAAGCAACTCACTGTCAACGGCAACGTATTCGTGGCATGTCATGCAGGTCTCGGTGGACGGGATGGCCGCAATAGCCGACTTCCAGGCAGAACCGTGGCAGTACTGGCAATCCAGGCCCAGTTCTGCGACATGGAATTTGTGGCTGTAGGGAATGGGCTGGTTCGGCGCGTATCCGACTTCCAGATATTCCGGCGAACCGAAATACCAGAATCCGAAGATGATGCCGGTGATGATGATTATGGTTGCAAGCTGCACCCGTTTAGGGATGCTGTTCACCCATTCAGGGAAAATCTGCGCCATAGAAACAGCTTTTACGTGTTCTGATATGTACCTGAGTTACCTTGTGGACAAGGAGTGACACTGCCGGCAACAGGACCTGCCGCTCGTGATTTGTGAGTTGTTATCCTTTATCCCCAGCACTTGCATAAACAAGCGCATTCAGGCAATAAATATACTCGAAATCGACCGCTAAAAAAAAGAAAAAAGTGCAGATTTTCATGCAATCTTAAGAATTTCGGAATAGACTTATCTCCCCCGTTCCCGAAGCTGGCCCCTAATCCTTTCAAGGACATGGAATAATCGATTCTCTTTTCCGAATGCCCCCTTTTTCACTTTTTTGTGCTAAATTTAGCGTTCGAAACGCAGACCCTCAGTAAAACGGAGATTCGCAGATGCTTACACTCACCGACCTTCCCCAGCTCAACGCCGTCCTCAACAGTATTGCCACGATCTTTCTGTTCGCCGGCTACATATTCATCAGGAAACAGAACATAGCGGCGCACATGAGAATGATGTGGTCGGCTTTTCTGTTCTCGGCACTCTTTCTGATCAGCTACCTGATCTTCCATTACCAGGTCGGATCGGTCGGTTATGACGGCACCGGTTGGATACGTCCGGTCTATTTCGCCATACTCATCTCCCACATCATCCTGGCAATCGTAAATCTGCCGATGATCCTGGTGACCATGTACCGCGCCATTCGCAAGGATTTTCAGCGCCACCGGAAAATCGCACGCTGGACCTGGCCGATCTGGATGTATGTATCCGTGACCGGTGTGGTGGTGTATGTCATGATGGAACTCTCAGGCAGCTACGACAAACTGTATCATCTGCCCTGAACAATCACGCTTTTTGACGGA
>RECX01000207.1 GCA_007693825.1 Balneolaceae bacterium | reverse complement strand
CGCTGCTATCTGCTCATTTGCGGCCGCTGTGGAAACGGATGCAGCGGAATGGACTCGGCGCGACGGTCTGCGCGGCAGCCCCGTCCATCAGGATCACCTTGCGGGCCGCATTGCGAGACCGAAACCTTGCCCAGCCCGCGTGATTCGATGCGGTCTTCCGAGATGCCGTTTTCACGGTAGAAGGTCACTACGGAGTTGGCCCGGCGCTGGCTCAGTCGAAGGTTGTACTGGTCGCCGCCGACCTGGTCGGTGTAGGCATCCACACGGATGCGATAGTTGGGGGCTTCCTTCAGGAATTCCACATTTTCACTGAGTCGGCGCGCGGCGCGCGCATCGATATTGGAGCGGTCAAAGTCGAAGTTGACGGTCTGGAGCGTTTCGATGAACACGGGATCGTTGGGATCCAGCGGGTCTGTGCCCATCTCGATCTCCTGTCCATCCGTGAAACCGTCGCCGTCCGTGTCCGGGTTGTTCGGATCGGTGCCGTAGACATAGATTTCGTCATAGTCGGAGAGTCCGTCGCCGTCACTGTCCGGGTTGAGCGGATCGGTGCGGTAGATGAGCACTTCGTCGCCGTCGGAAAGGCCGTCGCCGTCCGTGTCAGGATTGAGCGGGTCGGTTCCGTAGACGAGCACTTCATCGCCGTCGGAGAGACCGTCGCCGTCGGTGTCGGCTACCAGCGGATCGGTATTGTATTCGTAGTACTCCTGTCCGTCCGTGAGACCGTCGCCATCGGTATCAGGATCGAAAGGGTCCGTGCCGATCTGCAATTCCACCAGATCGGGAATCCCGTCGCCATCGGAATCAAGCTCGGGATCGTCAACAATTTCTTCTGTCGTCCGGCATCCGCCGAGCATCATCGCGGAACCGAAAAGAATAAGCAGGGCAAATGTGGCAAATTTTGGAAGTTTCACAGAAATTCTCCGGTAAGTATTGCGGTTATTTGGGGATAATGATCCGGCCTGTCCAGGGCTGAAGCAGAATCGTTCTAAACAAAAAGAACTCGAAAATTGCGCTAAAAGTAAATATAGCAATTTTACCGGCAGATATGTGAATTTGAAACCCGTCGATGCAAATTTTTATTTACCGGCCCTTTATTGCAACAGCATCGCGGATTTGTTATATTTGGCGTCTATCAAAAATGTTCTTTTTGTTGATGACCGGGGCTATAGCTCAGCTGGCTAGAGCGCTTGCATGGCATGCAAGAGGTCCGGGGTTCGAATCCCCGTAGCTCCACACGTTAAACAGGCTCACAAGGCACGGTTCCTGTGGGCCTTTTTTTCTGAGTATGGGGTAAGTTCTGCACGACCAGCTCCCTCTCAACTCCGTCAGGACCGGAAGGTAGCAGCGGCAGGAGGTTGTAGCGGTGCGATGCAGATCGCTTACCCCTTTTTTTTTGTCTGCGGGGATGAGTAATCCGCTTTCATGCCTCTATTTGAAAGCTTCTCTTCAGGAATGGAACAGTGCCCGTCGCGTTGAACTCAGGAGCCCGTCCCGAAGAACCCTGGATTCCGTCCCGAAGAACTCTGGAACCTGACCCGAAGAACCCTGGATTCTGTCCCGAAGAACTCAGGATTCCGTCGCAGCGGATGTGACGCCTGTGGATGTGATGTGAGCGGCGATGCGCTCTGCATGGGTACGGGCGTTTTCGATGAACCACTTGCTGGTGTTCATCCCGCCGCAAACCACGCCGGCCAGATACACACCCGGGACATTGCTTTCGTGTGTCTGTTCATCGTAAACCGGGATCTGCTCCTCCCCCTCAAAATCGATCCCGATCCGTTCAAGCATGCCAAAATCGGGTTCGTATCCCGTCATGGCCATCACGAAATCGTTTTCAATGGTCTGGCAGCCATCCGGGGTGCGGATTACCACTTCCTTTTCGCGGATCTCCGTTACTTCGGAGTTGAAGAATGCCCGTATGGAGCCTTCCCGGATCCGGTTTTCGATATCCGGCTTCACCCAGTACTTGACCGATTCCTTGATGTGCGGTTCGCGCACGACCATGGTCACTTCCGATCCGCACCGGAATGATTCCAGGGCCACATCCACCCCCGAATTGCCGGCCCCGACCACGAGCACTTTCATGAAGGCATAGGGATGGGGTTCGTCGTAGTAGTGCTTCACCTTGGGAAGGTCCTCGCCCGGCACGTTCATGCGGTGGGGGTGTCCGTAGAACCCGCTGGACAGGATCACCTTGCTGCTTTCATAGGTTCCCTTGTCGGTGGATATGATAAAGCTGCCATCTTTCCCGCGCACATCGCGGACCTCTTCGTACAGCTGCAGCGGCAGTTCGCAGCTTTCGGCCACGCGCCGGTAGTATTCTAGCGCTTCACGCCGGGTGGGTTTTACGCCGTGTGAAATGAAGGGAACACCTCCGATCTCCAGCCGGTCGGAGGTGGAGAAGAACGTCATGTTGGTCGGATAATGGAAGACCGAGTTGACCAGGCATCCCTTGTCAATGATGCGAAAGGGCAGGCCCTGTTTTTTCAGCTCTATACCGCAGGCGAGCCCGATCGGACCCGCGCCAATGATGGTAATCATGTGTGAAACCGGGTTTTTTGATTGATTTCGGCTGACCGGAAAACTTCTTATGGATACGCTTCCGGAATTTTCAGTAAACAACAGCCGGTGTCTAAAGATTTCGAAAAAAATGGTATTCGACCGTGTCGTTGGGATCGTCCGGCAGCACGCGTTCACGTCCGCTCTGTGTGAACCCGAAGCGCTCATAGAGACGGTGGGCTTCGGTGAAGCGGGTGTCCGACCAGAGTTCGATGGTTTCGGTGCCGGATTCCAAAGCGATCTCTGACAGCCGCTGCATGATTCCGGTGGCGATGCCTTTTTTGCGGAATCCGGTATGCACATAGATGCGTGAGATCCAGGCGATCTTGCCGTCGATCGTTACGGCTCCGCATCCGGTGATTTTATCGTCCCAGAGCGCAGTAACCAGATGCTTTTTCCGGAAATCGTAGGATTTCTCAAATGCGAGGAAGTCCGGCACTTCAATGGCCGGATCCATGGCCAGGCCATATTCTGCGAAGGCATCGCTGATGAGCGCGACAAGATGCGGGATGTCCGTTTTCCTGGCGGATCTGATTTTCAGCGATGCGGGCGATGTTCCCAAGCGTGTTTTATTCAAAATCCTCGTCTCCTTCCGGGTCGAACGGGGGATCGTCCGGCATGATCTTGCTGTACTCGGGCAGGTCGCGGAACTGCACGCTGTACAGGTCCTTGCGCCGGTCCTTGAGCGGCATGACGGTGCCGGAGTGGCGGGTGCGCCGCAGCACCTCGGTGTCCACATCCGCCAAAACGACCATCTCGGTGTTTTCGTCCGACAGAGCGGCGATGCCGTCACGGCTGAACGGGAAATCGGACGGGGTGAAGATCGCCGACTGGGCATACTGGATGGCCATGTTCTCGACCGACGGGATGTTGCCGGTGGTGCCGGCCAGGGCCACGTAGATCTGGTTTTCGATGGCCCGGGCCTGGGCGCAGGTGCGCACGCGGGTGAAGCCATGGCGCTCGTCGGTGCAGAACGGCACAAACAGGATGTTGGCGCCGTTGTCGACGGCATAGCGTGCCATCTCCGGGAACTCCACATCGTAGCAGATGTTGATGGCGATCTTGCCGCGGTCTGTGTCGAACACCTTGGGGATGGATCCGGGCTGCACGCCCCACCACAGACTTTCGTCGGGGGTGATGTGGATCTTGTACTGCTTTTCGTAGGTACCGTCGCGCCGGAACAGATAGGAGATGTTGAACACATTGTCCTCTTCCAGCGTGAAATGCGATCCGCCGATGATATTGATGTTGTAGCTCAGGGCCATGTCCCGGAAAAACTCGATATATGCTTCGGTGTATTTGTTCAGCTCTCTGGCGGCAAGTCCGGGACGTTTTTCCTCTTCGAAACTGAGCAGCTGTGTGGTGAGGAGTTCCGGGAAGAGCACGAAATCGGACTTGTAATCGGAAGCCACATCCACAAAATATTCCACCTGGGTGGTGAAATCTTCGAAATTAGAGATTTTGCGCATTTGGTACTGTACGCAGCAGATGCGTACCGGCATGGAGGTGATGCGCTGTTTGGGTGCATGGGACTGGTACTCGAAATTGGTCCATTCCAGCAGTGCTGCGTATCCGCAGGACTCACTGTCCTCGTCCAGGTAGTTGGTGATAATGCGTTTGACGACAAAGTCGTTCTGCAGCTGGAACGTGAGCACCGGGTCGTATACCTTCTTGTTCATGACCGAACGGACATAGGTGTAGATGTCCATCTTGTCCTGGTGCTTGTGGTAATTCGGCAGCCTGCCGCCCACCAGGATGCGCCGCAGATTGAGCTGGCGGCACAGTTCGGTACGTTCCTCGTAAATGCGCCGTCCGATTTTCATGTCGCGGTATTCCGGGTCCACCATCACCTCGATGCCGTAGAGCGTGTCGCCTTCTGGATCGTGGTTGCGGATGTACCCGTCGTCGGAGATCTCTTCCCAGGTGTGGTCGAAGCTGTACTCGTCGAGGTCGAGGATGAGGCTGTTGCTGGATCCGATCAGCTTGCCCTCGAAGAAGACACCGATCTGGCCCTCCTTGAAGTGCTTGAGCTGGGACCGGAAGGAATGGTAGTCATAGGGCTCCATGTCCGGGAAGCATTTGACCTGCAGTGCTATGACGGCCTTGTAGTCTTTCATTTCAAGCGGCCGGATCTCAAGACTCGGGTTGCTTTGGTCAATGGTCATAACAGATATGGAAAAAGGGGATGATGAAGGATTATTACAGATGCAAAGTTATGAAACCGGCCTGAGTGTTACAAAAACAGGTTTTTTCGTATTATCGGAGGAGGCGCTTCCGGGCGCGTGGCGGCTTCGCAAAAAGGCGCTGTCGCGCATTTTTAAAACAGCGGTTCCACCCGAAACGGTTTGGTTCCGCACAAACGTATCCAGACACAATGGGAAACAGAAAAAGAAAAACGGTGGACGAGTCGCGTTCGGTCATGCACCGCCTTGTAATGCCCGAGGACAGCAATACGCTGGGGACGCTCATGGGCGGGGTGCTCATGCACTGGATGGATATGTGCGCTGCCATCGCGGCCCGGCGCCACAGCAACACGTATGCCATGACCGTTACCGTAGACCGGATCCAGTTCGTTGGCTCGGTCCGGGTCGGGGAAGTCGTGAACCTGGAAGCCGAAGTCACACGCGCCTTCCGAACGTCCATGGAGATCGGCTTGCGCGTCATCGCCGAAAATCTGGACACGGGGGAAAAGCGTTTGTGTGCCAGCACGTTCTATTCCTTTGTGGCTGTCGACAGGGATGGCAGCACGCTTCCGGTGCCGGAGGTCATCCCGGAAACCGATGGGCAGAAAAAGCGGTACAGGGACGCGGAAGAACGGCGCAGTGCGCGTCTGGAGGATGCCGGACGCATCCGCGAAGAAGCGGAGGCGTTTGACAGGCAGCAGTTCTGACCGGCTTGCTCCAGGAGGCCTGGCCCGGAGCTAGCGCACCACGGAGGGCGGGAGACTAAACCCGGGAGACCGGACCCGGGATTCTGGTCCGGAACTAGCGCACCACGGTCATTTTCATCGTGTCGGTCCGCCCTTCCGCCCGAAGCACGGCGATATACACCCCGCTGGCCAACTGCGCGGCATCGAAACTCACGAACTGGACCCTGGCGTCGGCAACACCGTCGAACAGCGTGGCCACGCGCCGCCCGAGAATATCGTAGACGGTAACCTCGGCCGGACCCGCTTCACCCAGGTGAAACTCGATAATGGTGGATGAGTTGAACGGATTGGGGAAATTCTGGTAAATGGTGGCCCTGTCCGCCAGTTCCTGTGTGTGGATGTATTCGCCGGGCGGACTGATCCTGAAATTCAGATCGCGGGCCGCCGCAACCTGCTGGCGCAACTCGGTTACCGTTTCGCCCCAGGCATAGACAAAACCCGCGCGCACGCTCGCGTAGGGATGTATGGTATATGGCCCGGTGGATGTCACCAGGGAAACGTCCGTGCCGGATATGGTGGTGCGTTCGGTTCCGGCAGTGAGTGACAATCGCTTTTCCTCTTCGGTGAACCCATCGAAATTGAACTGATCCGCCCGGTAGTAAATTCCAAAACGGAGGCTGTCTTCGCGTGTCTGGGCAGCGATAAGCGACATGGGGGATGCGTTGTCGATGGCAAATGCGCTTCCAACCGCACCGAGATGGGCGGAAGTCACATAAGGTCCGCCCCCCGGAGCGTAAGCATAGATGAGACTGTCCGCCGGGACAAATCCCGTGTTGTTGTTGCCGGAATCGCGAATATCCCAGTCATTGAAAAGCCCGAGGTGCAGATCACGGTAGGTGTGCAGGCCGGCGTTCATCAGCTCGTAGACAACTATGACGGCCTGGTCGAGGCCCGGCTGATCAAAGGCGTACGTTTCCATCTTCACCCTGAGATCTTTGGCAAGGCGATGTTCGGTGGATTTGAACACGGCGTGTCCGTCCAGATCGGACACGGATGGCGCAGCCCGGAACCGGTAGTTGTCGATGGGCAGGAAGTCGCGGTTGATGTCCGTAGTTTCACGCACCTGGTCTACCAAAACCTTGGCCGGATTTATGAGAAAATCGTATTCACCCACAGCGGATATCATCAGACCGCCCTCAAAAAGCACATTCTCGTAGTCGCCCGGCAGAAAACCGACACCCCCGTAAGCGGACAGCGCATCCAGGTATCCGATAGTCCCGTCCGAGGAAAAGGAGGTGGTGATGGTGTTGATATCGACAATGTCAAACATCAGCCGTTCGTATTCGATCATGTGGAAATCGTTGTAATCGCTTGCCGCTTCGGAGAGATCCAGCCGGAAAAGCGGGATTTCATCCAGCCGGTACTCAGATGAAATGTCGATGTTGAAGGTGGCGGTAAATTCCTGGTTGGTATTGATAGCGCCTGTGCTGCGGGTTGCCGGATCGATGCTGATGCCCTCCTGCAGCACTTCCAGTGTCAGGGTGGATGCGGATGCAGGCGCACCGAAATTGACGCCCTCCAGGATCAGTGTGCCCTTTTGGCCAAGGTTGATTTTTCTCCCGTCACCGGTTTCGAAGGAGTAGTCGGTGACCCGCAGCCCGGGTTTCATATTGACCAGGGCGGCATAGGCATCGATCAGGCCCATGCCCAGCCTGTTGTCGTAGATTTCGTTGGGGTTGGAATCGTCGATGGGATTGGCGTTGGTGCGGATCTGGCTGGCGATGCGCTGCGGCGACCAGTCCGGATTGGCTGCCTTGATCAGTGCGGCAAGTCCGCTCACGACCGGAGCGGCCATGGAAGTTCCGGTGCTCGTTCTGTAACGCGGCTCCCACAGGTTTTGCGCTTCAAAGTAGTCAAAGACGGTGCTGAGAATACCTTCACCGGTGGCAAATACATCCACATAAAAGCCGTAATTGGAAAAATGGGAGATCAGATTGGTGAAGCTGCGGTTCACAGATCCCACAGTGAGCACATCATCAAGGGCGGCGGGATAGAACAGGACATCGCTGCCGTTGTTGCCGGCGGCAGCCACTACAAGGGAACCGGATGCTGTGGCGAATTCCACCACATCCTGCCCGAACTCGGAAAAGTTGGTGCCGCCAAAGCTGCAGTTGATGATATCGGCGTCATTGACTGCGGCGTAAAGGATTCCTTGATATCCGTAGGCTATGCTTCGCGGATAATCACGCGTGCCGCCTGTTTTAATGGGCATGAACGTGGAATGGAACCCCGTCCCGGCTACTCCGATGCCATTGTCGGTGTCGGCCGCCGCCGTGCCGGCCACGTGCGTTCCGTGTGTTGAAAAATTGCCGACCGGGTTTCCGTTCTGGACCGGCGGTTCACCGGCAAACACATCCCCGCTTTCCCAGAAATTCCAGCCGATGGTGTCATTTTGTATTTCCCAGGGGAAGAAGCGGTCGGCCCGCCCCGGTTCCGGATTCCGCCAGAGTTTGTTGATGAGGTCGGGATGCTCATAGTAGACACCGCTGTCCACGATGGCAATGACCACGTCCGGAGATCCCTGCGAAACGGCCCATGCCTTGAAGAAATTCTGGACAGTGAAGTAATTGTGGCCTTCGGTGCCTATCAGGGGATCGTCCGGCATGAATTCATCGGTGGTTTCATGCACGTAGTGCGGTTCTGCGTAGATGACGCCGGGCAGTTTCCGGATTTCGCGGGACAGTTCCAGCGGATCATCGCCCGAGGAGTAGCTTAGGAAATAGGTGCGTTCCAGGCCGGCGGCAAGTTCCTGCAGCCGATCGGGTTCGCTGCCGGCCCGTTTGAAGCGTGTGATCTCCTGCGAGGCGCCCTGGCGAAACACCGGTTCCATGGAGGAGAGGCCGAACGTCTCCATGTGAGCCGAGAGAATGGCGCCTGGCCCGGATTCCGGATGCGCACCCGCACCCTGGCCTGTGTGCTGCCCGTCCCGCTGCCCCGCATTCTGCCCGGCACCGTTTCGGCCTTTGTTCATGCCGGATTCCTCGAGTTTCCGGAAATAGACGCTTTCATCCTCCAGCTTGACGATGATTTTTCCGGGCAGGTACTCCGGAGCGCCCGTCCCGCCAAATCCCATTACCGGTATCAGGGAGAAAAGCAGGACCAGACAGATCTGGCGGGTCAGCCGGCTGCCGTTGGCAAATCCGGTGAACAGGCTCATTGCAGGATGCTTCGGGAGAGATTGTTGCGTCATGGCGTGAATCAGGCACAGGTTAGGGTCATCTGTTGAAAGCCAGGGTCAGTCCGGCAGGAAAATCTTGAAACGGTACAGCAGTATTATCCCAAAATAATGGATATTTTTTCAATTAGTTGCTACAACCTGAATTTTGGAACAGAACGTTCATTCGATATATTTGACCAGCGGCAGGTAACCAGCGGCAGATACATTGCGGCAGATACATTGCGGCAGGTATCTTTTTGATGGCCATTTCGTTACTTGCTGAGGGACAGTCATATGCTCATTTCGTTGCAACGCAACTCATATTGCGGCTCTCATGGTTTTTTTTCCTTTCATTAACATCACACGGACACCGATGAACAGGCAGTTCTTTTCCGGCAACCGTTTGCCACATTTATTCCTTATCACATTACTGTTTTTTGCCATGACAACAGATTCCAGTGCGGGAGGAGCCGCATCCGGCCCCGAAGCCGCATCCCCCTCGTTTGCCCGGCTTCTTTACGATACCTACGACACCTATCGCGAACCGTCACTGAACCACCGGCGGTTCAAGCATCACGACATCGTACCGCTGATCCGGAAGCTGGGCGGACACCCCGATATCACTCTTGTGCAGGAAGGATATTCGACCGAGGGAAGGGAGATCTTCCGCCTGACCATGGGGACCGGCGACATCCAGGTGCTGCTCTGGTCGCAGATGCACGGCAACGAACCGACGGCCACCATGGCGCTTTTCGACATATTCCATTTCCTGACGGCCGATGACGCGTTCAACGATGTCCGCGCCGAAATCCTGGAGAAGATCACCATCCACGCCGTACCCATGCTGAATCCCGACGGTGCCGAACGGTATCAGCGGCGTACTGCTTTCGGCATTGACATGAACCGCGATGCCCTGCAGCTTCAGGCCACCGGGTCTCAGATCCTCAAGCGGCTGCGCGACGAGACCGATGCCGATTTCGGCTTCAACCTGCACGACCAGAGCATCCGCTATTCGGCCGGCAGCACCCCCAAAAGCACCGTCATCGCTTTCCTGGCACCGGCATTTGACGAAGAGCGCAGCATCAACCCGGTCCGGGAGCGCAGCATGCGCCTGATCGCCCGGCTCGACCATATGCTGCAGGAGTTCATCCCGGGCCACGTTGCCACCTACTCCGACACGTTCGAACCCCGCGCTTTCGGCGACAACATCCAGAAATGGGGCACCAGCACCATCCTGGTGGAAAGCGGCGGACTGAAAGACGACCCCGAAAAGCAGTACATCCGCAAAATGAACTATCTGCTGCTGCTCGAGTCATTCCGCTCCATCGCCGGCGGAGAATACGGAAACTACACCGTTGAGCAGTACGAGGCCATTCCGCCGAACCGCTTGCGGCTGCACAGCATCATTTTCAGGAACCTGACCGTCCCGTTCCGGGAATACGCGTTCCAGCTCGACCTGGCCGTCAACCGTGCAGAAGTGAACATCAACGGCGCAACGGACTTCTACAAGCGCGGGACCGTCAGCGAGCTGGGGGACCTGTCCACCTTCAACGGATTCGAGGAGGTGGATGCGACCGGCATGCGTGTCGATTCCGGCATGGTCTACCCCGACATCTTTGCCACCGAAAAAGAGCTCGAACGGGTGGATGCGCTTACGCTTCTGCGCAGCGGCTTCACCGCCGTCCGTGTGGAAGAGCCGTCCGAAGGCCGGTACACCGATTTCCCGCTCAATATCATCGGTCCCACCGCCCTCCAGCCGTCCGGTTTCCAGATCGGCCGTCCCGCCAACCTGATCCTGCGCCGCGGCGACGAGGTCGTCTATGCGGTCATCAACGGTTTTCTGGTGGATGTGGCCGGCGCCCTGAACGCGGGGGATGCGCTGCAGGATGTCGGCAACGCGCTGATCTACCGGTAATTTGAAATCCATCACTCCACCATCATCATGTTCACCATGGAAATGCATTCCGCCTGTTTCGCCGTCCTTTTTTGCCTGATGCCGCTCCTGTTCGCCTGCGGATCGCCGGATGCGCAAGCCGGCCGCGACGCGCAACACGACCGCGACGCGCAATCCGGCCGCGACGCGCAATCCGGCCGGGAAGCTCAGCCAGCCCGCGACGCACAACCCGGCCGCGATACCTCGACCCTCGAGCAGCAAATCCTCCGGATCACCGAAGCCGCGGAAGGGGATTATGCCGTGGCTTTTATCGATGCCGGAAATCCGGAGACCAACCTGTTCATCGACGCCGACGAATGGTTCCATGCGGCCAGCACCATGAAGACCCCGGTGATGATCGAAGTTTACCGGCAGGCCATGGAGGGCAGGTTCGGCCTGGATGACAAGCTTGTCGTTCGCAACGAATTTGTGAGTATCGCCGACGGGAGCACGTACAGCCTGAGCATTGACCGTGACAGCGGCGATGCGCTGTATGATCACCTTGGTTCGGAGCTGTCGATCCGCGAGCTGGTCTATTCCATGATCGTGCGCAGCGGGAACCTGGCGACGAACATTGTCATAGAGCACGTCGGTGCCGAAAATGTGAACCGAGCCATGGCGGATATGGGTGCGGAGGGCATCCGCGTGCTGCGGGGCGTGGAAGATATGGAGGCCTTCCGTGCCGGCATGAATAATGAGGTTACCGCACGCGGACTGGCCATGATGTACCTGCGGCTGGCCGAGGGCAGTGTCCTGGACGAGACGTACCGCAGCCAGGTGCTGTCCGTGCTGAAAGACCAGCATTTTCGGGACATGATCCCTGCCCTGCTTCCGGAGGGTGTGACGGTTGCGCACAAAACGGGATGGATCACCGGGGTGCGGCACGATTCCGGCATCGTCTATCTTCCCGATGGACGCGCTTATGTGCTGGTCATCCTGTCCAAAAACGTCCCGGATCGGGCGGATGCCAACCGTACAGGCGCGGAAATTTCGCGGCGGATCTACGATTTCATGACGGAAAAACCTGCAGAGGGCCATCCGAAGACGGAAAAACCCGCTGAAGGCCACCAGAAGACGGAAAAACCCGCAGAGGCCCATCTGAAGATGGAAAAGCCGCAGGCCGGCGATCCGGTGGAGGGACGAGTTGTGGTTGTGGACCCCGGCCACGGTGGCACGGCGGCATACGACGATTACCGCGTTGGTCCGGCGGGTGAGCGTGAGGAGTGGATCAATCTGAGGGTGGCGCTGATACTCAGGGACCTGCTCGAAGAACGCGGTGCCAGGGTCCTGCTGACCCGTACGGAGGATGTCGAGGTGGATTTGTCCGACCGTGCGCGCCTGGCTGTGGAAAACGGGGCCGATGCTTTTGTGTCGGTCCACCACAACGCCACCGCCGACCCCGAAGTCAACTTTCCCATTGTCTATTTCCATGGCAATGCCTCCGAAAACGGTGCGTCGGTGATGCTGGCAAAAGCGATGGCAGACCGGATGAACCAGTATCTGTTTAATGGAAAGGCACCGGTCAGCGTGGTCTCCGACCATACCATTTTTCCAACGGCGGGCACCAGTGTGCTCCGCAACTCCTACGGCATTCCCGGGGTGATCGTGGAAGCCTCATTTTTCACAAATCCCGAAGAAGAACAACGGCTCCGGGATCCGGAGTACAATCGTCTTGAGGCCGAGGCCTATGTCATGGCACTGGAGGATTTTTTCTACCAGCGCCATCCGGAGATCCTCGAAACATACAGCACGGTGCAGCTTCCCCTGTTTGAAGTGTTCCAGGAAGCCGGGCGCATGGCCGACGAGGCCCGGCTCTGGAAACAGGACTACCGCGAGGGGAAGCGCCTGATGGAGTACGATGCGGACCTGGAGAAGGCGCTTGAACTATTGACGCGATCGGTTCGTTCCTTTCCTGACTCCTGGGTGGCCGGAAGCGCACATGCCGCCCGGGCAGACATCCTGGAGCGTCTCGGCAGAAAAGAGGAAGCGGAGACAATACGCCTGCGTGTTGCCGAGTTTTATGTAGTACCATGATTCCTGACTGCCGGATGGCTGAAACCGGATCCTGAAAGTGGTCACGAGGGCCGGAAGGCCGAAACCGGATCCTGAAAGTGGTCACGAGGGCCGGAAGGCCGAAACCGGATCCTGAAAGTGGTCACGAGGGCCGGAAGGCCGAAACCGGATCCTGAAAGTGGTCACGAGGGCCGGAAGGCCGAAACCGGATCCTGAAAGTGGTCACGAGGGCCGGAAGGCTGAAACCGGATCCTGAAAGTTCTCACGATGGCCGGAAGGCCGAAACCGGATCCTGAAAGTTCTCACTTGGGCCGGAAGGTTGTCGTCGGAAAAAATCCCCCTTTTTTGTAATTTTCATTCTTATGAGCAAAAAACCTAAAAAACAGCACATGAATAAAAGATTCGCACTTTGGGGCGGACTCGTTCTGGCGATGGCCGTTGTAGCCTTTGCCATGGTTCAGTTCGCGAGCGAAGATCCATCCGCCCCGCAGCCCGATCTGGCCGCTGTCAACTCGGATGCCCGCACAGCTGTGAACAGCGCCAACAGCGGTAGCGCCGACATCCTTGCGCCAAGGGAAAACGACTGGAAAAAAGGGAATCCCGATGCCGGTGTGGTTGTCGTCAAGTACAGTGATTTCCAGTGCCCCGCTTGCCGTTTTTATGCCTCGATGGATGACCAGCTCAGCCAGGAGCTCGCAGAAGACGCGCTGTTTATCTATCGCCATTTCCCGTTACGGAATTTCCAGCACTCCCGACTTGCTGCCAGATACAGCGAAGCGGCTGGCCGTCAGGGTGAATTCTGGAAAATGCACGACCTTATCTACATCAACCAGCAGCGCTGGTCGCGCGGCGATGCGGAATCGATTTTCCGGGTTTTCGCAGAATCCCTGGAGCTGGATATGGAGCAGCTGGACCGTGACCTTGAGGATCCCGAACTCATGGAGCGGATCGAATCGGATTACCGTGACGGGCAGCGCCTGGGGGTCCGGGCCGTCCCCACCATTTTCATCAACGGTGAGCATGCCCAGGGTGTCAATTCGCTGGAAGCCTACCGCAACCTGATTCTCTCCAAAAAATAATTCCTGTTCCTGATACGGAGCGCGTGAGCAACGGCATCCGTCCAGAGTTGAGGACATGCCCGGGTGAGCGCATCCTCCCGGCAGAAAAAATTGAGACAGTAAACAATTTCAGCACGGGCAACGGTAAACATTTCCACCACGGTCACCAGTTCAGTATTACAGAAAAGGCCATGTCACAGTCAGCATCCTCCCTGAAGTGGGTTATCGCATTTATCGTCATTGCTTTCATCGGATTTGCCGATGCCATGTACCTTACGGCATCGCATTATGTTGGCGCGCTGCCCACCTGCACCATTGTCGCCGGCTGCGATGAGGTGGCGCTCAGCGAGTATTCCACCATCGGACCCGTGCCTGTGGCCCTGTTCGGGGTGCTTTTCTACGCCGTCATGCTTGTGGCCTCTTTTATCTGGGTGGATGTGCGCAAAGCCGCCGCCCTGCGCTACCTGCCATTTCTCACCGTCCCCGCGTTCTTCTTTTCAATGTGGCTGGTATACCTGATGATCTTTGTCATCGAGGCCATCTGCATCTACTGCTTCGTTTCCGCCGGTACCACGACACTGCTCATGCTGATATCGCTTCATCTTCGGCGCCTGGTCTGATGCTGCCGGGCGGAACAGCTGGTATTACTGGAAATAGTCGCAATTCATGCCTATATTAAGCTGTTGAACAACCAAACAGGTTGGGGGTGCTTGTACGCACGGGCTGAGATCATACCCCGATCACCTGAACCGGGTAATACCGGCGTAGGGAAACCTTGCCGATCCAGATAAACGGCGCTCATTGCGCCTGAAAAACGATCGGAAACAGCTCATCTGATGTACAGCGCCTTCAAATTGAAGAATCACAAAATTTGGAGGAGCTATGAAATCCATACTACCATTCTTTTTCACGATCCTGCTGGCAGCAAGCTTCGGTGAGGCAGCGGCACAGGCCATCAGCGGCGTGGTCCGGGATGCCCAGACCCGCGAACCGCTGCCCGGAGCCACCATCATCCAGGTCGGGACCGAACACGGAACCACTTCGGATGCCAACGGCATGTATGAACTACGCCTCATCGATCGTACTCCCGCAGAAGTGGAGTTCCGCTTTCTCGGCTACGAATCGCACCGGGTCCGCGTGAACTGGAGCGGCGAACGCCAGGAAAACGTGAGCCTCATCCCGACCACCATCGTCAGTGAAGATGTGCTGGTGGAAGCTTTCCGGGTGGATGAGCGGAGTCCGGTAACCCATAACAATGTGACGCGGGAAGAGATCGAACAACGGAATTTCGGCCAGGATATCCCGGTGCTGCTGGAAATGAGTCCCTCAGTGATCAGCAGCTCCGATGCCGGTGCCGGTATCGGGTACACCGGCCTGCGCATCCGCGGGGTCGATCCGCAACGAATTAACGTCACCGTCAACGGTATTCCGTTGAACGACTCGGAATCCCACGGCGTTTTCTGGGTCAACATGCCCGATTTCGCATCCTCCCTGGACATGGTGCAGATCCAGCGTGGCGTCGGCACCTCCGCTCACGGTCCGGCTGCCTTCGGGGCCACCGTCAACCTGCAGACAACAACCCTGCAGGCCGATCCCTACGGTGAGATCAACACAAGCGCCGGATCGTTCAATACGTTCAAAAGCAACATCCTCGTGGGAACCGGACTCATGACCAACGGATGGGCTTTTGACGGACGCCTTTCCTACATCACGTCGGACGGATACATCGATCGCGCCTCATCCGACCTGCGCTCGTTTTTCATATCCGGAACGCGTCACACGGACGATGGGCTGCTCAAGCTGAATGTGTTTTCGGGACAGGAGGTGACCTACCAGGCCTGGTACGGCGTAGACCGTGACCAGATCAACGAAAACCGCCGTTTCAACCCGGCAGGAATGTATACCGATCCGGATGGTCAGGTACGCTTCTACGACAATCAAACCGATAATTACACGCAGACGCACTATCAGCTTCACTATTCACGGCGTCTGAACGAGCGGCTGTCCGGCAACCTGTCGCTGCACTATACGCGCGGTGCGGGTTACTATGAGGAGTACCGCCAGAACAATGCCCTCTCTGCCTACGGCTTTGATCCGGTTGTCATCGGCTCGGAGGTCATCACGCGGACGGACCTGGTCCGCCAGCGCTGGCTGGACAACCACTTCGGCGGTGTTACCTTCTCGACCGATTACCAGGGCGGCGACAGCTGGCAGCTCACTTTCGGCGGCGGGTTGAACTACTACGACGGCGACCACTTCGGTGAGATTGTCTGGACCCGCGTGGCGAGTCCCGCCGAACTGGGCGACCGCTACTACGACAACAAGGGCACAAAGTGGGATGGCAACTTCTATACCAAGGCGATGGTGGACCTGTCGGAGCGGCTGAGCGTCCTTGCCGATCTTCAGGTGCGCCATATCGACTACACGCTGGACGGCATCAACAACGATCAGCGCGTACTGGACGACAACCACCAGTTTACCTTCGTCAATCCCAAGGCGGGCCTGAGCTATTCGCTCAGTGACATCGGGCGTATCTACGGTTATTTCGGTATGTCCAGCAAGGAGCCGGTGCGACGTGATTTCACCGATGCGACCGAGACCTACTTGCCGAGCCACGAAACGCTCTACAATGTGGAGGCCGGTTATCGCGGCGGATGGGAGCGGGTGCGGCTCGGGGTCAATGCCTACTACATGCGATACGACAATCAGCTTATCAACACCGGTGATATCAATGATGTCGGGGATCCGGTGCGGACCAACGTGCCGGACAGCTACCGGGCGGGTGTTGAGCTGGAGGCGTCGGCACGGATTACAGCCGCCATCCACTGGAACGGAAATGTGGCGTTGAGCAGGAACCGCATCCCCGAATTTGTTGAGCGCATTGACCGGTACGATGAAAACTGGGCCTTTGCCGGGCAGGAGGAGATCCTCCATGAAAATACCACCATTGCGTTTTCGCCATCGGTAACTTCAGCGTCGCAGCTGAGCTGGCGGTACGACAATGTGCGTGTCGACTGGTATTCGCGCTATGTCGGGCGGCAATACCTGGACAACACATCGAACCCCGACCGTTCGCTGGATCCGTGGTGGATCAATGATTTTCGCCTTTCATGGGACTGGGGTGGACTGCAGTACGTCCGGAATGTCCGTCTGCAGGTTATGGTCAATAATATTTTCGACCACATGTACGAGTCGAATGGCTACACGTTCGGGTATTTCGCCGGCAGCCAGGAGATACGGGAAAACTACTACTATCCGCAGGCCGGGCGGCATGTGCTGGGCGGGCTCTCCATATCGTTCTGAGAAATCTTTCCGAGACGGCATACCCGGAAGCATATCCATTTGCGCAAGATTGCCACTGGAAAGCTGGCTCAGGATTCCTATATTTTGAGGATGAAAACGGAATTTCTTCGTAGTTATCCTTGCAATGCCTGAACCAGAACTTTATACCGTATTTCAGACACTGGGCATTTCGCTGCTGATGGGACTTTTGGTCGGGATGCAGCGGGAGCTTCAGGACACCACCATTGCGGGGTTTCGCACCTTTGCGATCGTGACGGTTTTCGGCACCATATGCGGGTTTTTGAGCCAGTTCTACAGTCCGCTCATACTTGGTTTCGGCCTGCTCGGCGTGGTGGCCATCATCGTGGTCGGAAACATGATGAAGATGAAGAGCGGGAGTACGGAATTCGGCATGACCACGGAGATCTCCATCCTCCTGATGTATGCTGTAGGGGCGTACATCACTATCGGACCCTGGGTGATCGGAGCCGCCGTAGCCGGGAGCACGGCCATCCTGCTTCAGCTGAAACCGCAATTCCGGGGCGCGCTGGCGCGGCTGGAGAGCAAGGATATCAAGGCGATCATGCAGTTCGTGCTGATCACGTTCATCATCCTCCCGATTCTTCCCAACCAGACGTTCGGGCCGTTCGATGTGTTCAATCCGTATCGCACCTGGCTGCTGGTGGTGCTGATCACGGGCATCAGCCTCGGTGGTTACCTCATCTACAAGTTTATGGGCGACCGGGCCGGTACGGCTCTGGGCGGCATGCTGGGCGGGATCATATCCAGTACGGCGACCACGGTCAGCTATTCACGCATAACGGCACAGACGCCAACGGCGGGATTCCACGCGGCCGTGGTGATCATCATTGCATCCGCCATGGTCTATCCCAGGGTGGCCATTGAAATCGGTGTCATGGCCCCGGACTATTTTTATCAGATGATCTGGCCCATAGCCGTGATGTTTGCCGTCAATATCGTCGTGGCATGGTACGTCTACCGGCAGGTCAAAAAAAGCGAGCATGAAATGCCTGAGCAGCGCAACCCGAGTGAGCTGCGCACGGCGCTTACTTTCGGCGGTGTGTACGTAGCCATCCTGTTTGTTATTGCCGCCACCACGGAATATCTCGATTCGGAAGTGCTCTTTGTTGTTGCGGGAATCTCGGGTTTGGCAGACATGGATGCCATTACGCTGTCCGTCTCCCAGAAAGTGCAGGCCGGGACCATTGCCTACACCCTGGGCTGGAAGCTTATCCTGACGGCTCTTATCTCCAATACCATATTCAAATATCTGCTGATCCGGTTCATTGGCGGCAATGCTGCGGCGAACAGGGTGATCCCTGCCTTTTCCGTGGTCATTATCGCTGCCCTGCTGCTAATTATCCTCGGATGACGGAGGCCGGGTTGCTTCCTTGTGGATTTTCCATCTCCGAACCCCGATATCCAAAGGCCATGAAGACAAGACTGATGCTACGGTTCCTGCTCCTGGGAGTGATCCTGACGCTGCCACTGTCCGGCAACGCGCAGAAAAAAGCCGGAGATTCCGAAATAGGGCTGGGGGTGGTATACGGATTCGATGTTGGCGCGGACGGGGAGATGGGCATGAATGTCAACTTATACCGTTCCCTGACGGACGGCATCCGGATCGGCGCCGATTTCATCTACTATCTGTTGAATGATCCCCAGTTTCAGAATCCCCGCTTTATCGAACTGAATGGAAATATCAATTACCATCTGGTTAATCAGGAAGTGTTCCGGGTGTATGTGCTGGCGGGGGCGCACTTTGCCGGTTACCGGTACAACCGTCCCGTAACCGGGCCGGACTCCGAGGAATCAAAAAATGAATTCGGCCTGAACGCCGGAGGAGGGTTGGAATTTGATCTGGAAGGAATCATTCTCTTTGCCGAACCCAAGCGGACCGTTGGTGGATTTGACCAGTACAGCATTACCTTCGGCGGGAGATTCATCTTCTGAGCTTCCTTCGCTTGCATTGCCTTGCGGTGATATCCGCTTGCGGCACGTGCCGGGTTCGCTGCCGCAAATCACATACCAGCCAGACGCCGGATCGATAAAAAAAAAGCGCACGGGATGCAGAAGATATCCGATGCGCTTCTAATAAAGGAGAATTGGTGAATCGGGTGGGGCTCGAACCCACGACCCACGGCTTAAAAGGCCGTTGCTCTACCAACTGAGCTACCGATTCAGGCAATTTTCAAAGACTTCAAAGATAACCATGATCAGGCTTTTTTTCAAGAGAAAATCACAGCTTGGAAAGAAACCTGACTTTATGATACTTTGTGGTTAGTTTTACTGGCGGACAGCAGGCCGGAGACATGGTTCCGTCCCTTGCATCGTACCGGTCCATAACGGTCCTGCGGCTTTGCTGTTACCAGATTTGCTGTTATCAGAGTCACTGTTACAAATCCAACTAATATGGCATCCATATTCACAAAAATAATCAACGGTGAGATACCGTGCTACAAGATAGCTGAAAACGAACGCTTCTTCTCCTTTCTGGATATCAATCCCGTCAGCAAGGGGCATACCCTCGTGATCCCTAAAAAAGAGATCGACTATCTGTTTGACCTGGAGGATGCGGATCTCGGGGACCTCATGGTTTTTGCCAAAAGCGTGGCTCGTGCCATCGATGTGTCGCTGGCGCCAATGCGGACCGGAGTGCTTGTAGATGGCCGGGAGGTTCCGCATGCGCATGTGCACCTGATCCCGATCTATGGTGAGAAGCAGAAAACGGCACTCGGCGAAAAAATAGAGATGTCGAAAGAGGAGATGGCCCGGTTGGCCGGGCAGATCGGCAATGCATGGGAGCCGCCGCTATGAAGATCCTGATACTGCACGGCCCGAACCTGAACATGCTCGGTCGACGTGAAAAGGAGCACTACGGAAGCGGCGACCAGGAAGAGTTGGAGCGTTTGCTGTCGGACCATTTTCCGGGTTTCCGGTTTGAATTGTTTCAGAGCAATCATGAAGGTGAGCTTGTGGATCGCATCCACAAGGCCGTTGACCAGGAGTATGACGGGGTGGTCGTGAATTTCGGCGGCCTGACCCATACGTCTGTCGTGCTTCGGGATGCCCTCAGCCTGCTTCCCCAGGACCGGATTGAGGTACATCTGTCGAATATCCACGCGCGTGAATCGTTCCGGCACACCTCCCTGACGGGCGGTGTCTGTCGCGGATTGATCAGCGGATTCGGGTTCTACGGCTATATCATGGCCGTGGACGCTCTGCGTCAGAAACCATAAGGGGATTTTACGTGGGCAAGCTGCGCGAACTCTTTTCCGACACACTGGTATACGGTATCAGCAGTATCGCTGCACGCTTCATCAACTATCTCCTGGTCCCCTTCTACACCAAGTTTTTTGATCCGGCGGCCTACGGGATCATCGGCTTGATCTTCGGGGGCATTGTCTTTTTGAACGTCCTGTTCACATTCGGGATGGAATCCTCCTATCTGCGGTACGGGGCAAAGCGCGAGCGGGCCGGAGATGTCTTCACATCCATCCAGGTGACGGTTTTTGGAGGGGCGTCCTTGCTGGTGCTGATTTCGTGGCTCTTCATGCCCGTGCTGGCGCCGCTGCTTGGGCTCGATGCGTTCGTATCGGTGCAAACGGGGGAGATCACCGGTCCGACAGCCGCCCTGGGAATGCACCCGTTCACCGGGGAGTCCCTGTTCTATCTGATGCTGGCCATTCTCTGGCTGGATGCGTTGACCGTGGTACCCTTCGCCGAACTGAGGATGGTGCGCAAGACCCTGACCTATGCCCTGATCCGGCTGGGCAACGTGATCGTCAATGTATCGCTGAATCTCTATCTGGTGATGGGTGCCGGCTGGGGAATCGAGGCGGTGCTGGTGAGCAATGCCATTGCGTCGTTTCTGACAGTGCTGGTGCTTGTCTGGTTTACATCGGACCTGTACCGCGGCAGCTGGAAACGCGAGCATTTCCGCCGGGCGATCCTGTTCGGGATCCCCTATATCCCTGCCGGACTCAGTCATGCCGTCAATGAAGTGCTCAGCCGTTTTGCCGTCAACAACATGCCGCAGGAGTCGGTGGACCGGCTGTACGGTCCGCAATACACCGCTGATGACATCACCGGGATTTTCAATGCCTGCATCAAGCTGTCGGTGTTCATGCTGCTGGCGGTACAGATGTTCCGGATGGCCTGGCTGCCCTTCTTCATGCGCCAGTCCGGCAGCGATGATGCGCAAAAAACCTTTGCCGAGGTGTTCACCTGGTTCAATATTGCAGCAGCAGCGGTTTTCATTGCCGTCGGCTTGTTCGTGGAGCAGGTAGTTCAGATCCGAATACCTCTGCTGGATGGTACCCTGATCGATTCACGCTACTGGATGGGGCTTCATATTGTGCCCTGGCTGCTCATGGCCTACTGGTTCCAGGGTTGGTTCCTGAATTTTATGGCAGGTGTGTTTATAAAGGAAAAAATGTGGTATGTTTCCGCTATAACAATGATCGGAGCACTGATCACTTTGGCGGGAAATTTTTTACTGGTACCCGAATATGGCATGCAAGGGGCCGTTTGGGTCAAGCTGCTGTGCTTTTTGACGATGGCGGTGCTGATTTATCTGCTTACGCAGCGTGTCTATCCGGTTCCGTATCGCATGCCTAAAAATATCATGATTGTACTGCTTTCCGGAGCGGTTGTTGCTGTTGGACATGGCTTCGGGACTGATTTTTTTGAACCTTTTTTTGCAAAGATGGTGTTATTCGTGTTAAGTTTGGTCTTACTGGCATTCGTCGGAATGACTGAAATCCAAAATCGCAAGCCAGTGAGAAGCAGGTAACAGAGATAATTACTCTCTGGGCACAAAATCATTAGGTTGTAATTTTTCACTACTATTTAAGCCATTTTTTTGGCAGTCATTAAGTACAGGAAACTATTATTATGGGCAAATATGGCATTTATGTTGACGCAGTGAGTGTAACCATGAACGGTGGATACGGTCTTCGTTATGACATACTCCGGAAATTTGCCGGGCGTACCGGCGGCAGGGCTTCCCGGCTGAACGTCTACCTGGCTTATGATCGCAGCCGTGCGCGTGAAGACGACAATTACCAGGCAAAAACAGCCCGATTCTGTGAAGTTCTGCGGGATTTTCAGTACAAGGTGATTGAACGTCCGGTGGACCGGCTCATAGACCCTGATACCGGCGAAGTGGTTTCGCAGGGTGTGGTGGATGTGGATATGACCGTGGACATCATGTCGCAGGCCGGTGAACTGGACCGGCTGGTGCTGCTGGCGCATAGCGAAAAATTTGTCCGTCTGGTCAATGCCATGCAGGACAACGGGTGCCGGGTGGAGCTTATCGGTTTCGACAATATGGATTCCGCTCTCAAGCAGCAGGTTGATCTGTATGTCTCCGGATATGTGATTCCCGGCCTGCTCCCGGTGAAATCACCGTATGAGTGGGGGGCCGTCGGTTCACGGGTGCGTGGTGTGTGCTACGATTTCTCGCACAACGAGGGATATGGTTTCATGCGATATCTGGCAAAGATAAATGACAAGTTGTGGGTCACCGACTCACGATCGCCCGAATCTCCATACTGCACGGTGTTCGCTCATGTTTCCCAGTTTGAAGCCGATTTTGATACCAGCTACCTGCCCAGCAGGGAGTTGATCTTCGAATTCGATCTGGTGGAAAATGAAAAGGGCCTTGTAGCACAGAATATCGTGCTGGTTTCGGCTCCCTGATGCTGCGTTTGGGGGACCGTGCCTTCGCCTAACGGACGTTAATGTCGTTTTTGGTGTTCCCGCCCGGATAAAATAAAAGCCCTGCCAGTTTCCGACAGGACTTTTATTCGATCCGAACTTCGCATTACAGTGTGTACCCTGTATTACGGCGAGGGTATGGCCGGTCCGCTACGCAAGGCGCTTCAGATCTTCCAGCCCTTTGCGCACATGGTCGGCGGACTCGTGCAGCAGTGCTTTTTCCTGCTCATCCAGGTCAA
>RECX01000084.1 GCA_007693825.1 Balneolaceae bacterium | reverse complement strand
CGGGAGATCTCCGAGGACATCCTCCGCTTCATCGGCCCCATGGCGGTCGGTTTCATCATCGTCGCCGCGTTCCGCATCGGCCGCAAGGTGGTCACGGACACGACCACGGCCCTGCTCATGATTTTCGGCGCAGTTGCCACCTGGTTCATCCGCGATCCGTGGATCTTTCCGCTGGTGCTCGTTATCGGCGGCGCGGTCAGCATCATTATCGCCCGGGAATCAGACATCTGGAACCGGGTCCGGCTGGATCCGCCCTGGCGCTATCTCGGCATCTTCGCCTTTTTCGCCCTCGGCGGAATTTTTCTGGCCGCCATCTCCGAAAACCGCCTGATCGTGCTCTTCGAGAGCTTCTACCGCTACGGTTACCTGGTGTTCGGGGGCGGACAGGTGGTGGTGCCGCTGATGCACAGCGAACTGGTGCAGATCCGGGAGTACATGACCAACCAGGAGTTCCTGACCGGATACGGCCTGGTACAGGGGCTGCCCGGACCGATGTTCAGTTTTGCGGCCTATGCCGGCGGGATGGCCGCGCGCGACGGTTCGGCCCTGCTGCAGATCGGCGGGGCGCTCGCCGGGGGCATCGGCATCTTCCTTCCGGGACTGCTGCTGATCTACTTTGTCTATCCGGTCTGGGAAAACCTCAAAAAAATCCGCGCGGTGCGCATTTCCCTGAAAGGCATCAATGCCGTTGCGGGCGGGCTCATCGCCATTGCCGCGGTCATTCTCATGCAGGCCAGCGGATTCCAGCTTGAGAACATCATTGCCGTGGTTCTGGCAGTCGCACTCCTGGCCAGCGGGAAAATCCCCGCACCGCTGATTGTTGTTGTTGCGCTTGCAGCCGGCATAGTAATTTAAATCATCTTCATGTAAGCGTTTATATTAAAGGGTAGTGTCACTCAGAATAAAAGATGGTGAGGATGCGGGATTTGTGGATACAGGATCCCGGCCCGCACGATCACTCACACCAGATCAGGCTATGTCACACGTACTTTCCATGAATCCGGTCGGCGTTGTCCGCAATGACTGCACGGATCCCGCTCAGGCCATGCAGATGCAGGACGCAGAAAGCGTCATCCTTGTGGACGAGGCCTTTGCCGACGCCCTCCATATGATCGACAGCTGCGAGTACCTCGACGTGGTGTTCCATTTTCATCTCCCTGAAACGGGAGGGCGAACCAAAACGGGAACTGAAACCGGGGCAGGATCAGAATCCAGGACAGAACCGGAAACGGGAGCGGAAGGCCGCTGGCGGCGCACCACCAGGTCCGGCGAAGTGCGCGGTGTCTTTGCCTCGCGCGCCCCGGTCCGTCCCAACCCAATCGGCATCACCACTGTGCGGCTTGTGGGCCGCGATGGAAACCGGCTGCGGGTAACCGGGCTCGATGCCGTTGACGGTACCCCGGTCCTGGACATCAAATCGTGCAACACCTCGCACCTGGACGATACGCCTTGCGGGGCATCGAACCACATCCACACATCCCTGCTCAAATCCAATCCGCGACTGGCCATCCAGAGATACATCATGGCCGGCGATACGGAGAAACTGCTGATAATGGCGGCCCAATTCCACGGACACTACTGTCCGGGCCTGGCCATGGGCGTGATGGCGGCGGTGCATGCAATGCAAGAGCTTGACCGTGACAACGCTGATCCGGACAGCGTGACCGACGATGCCAAACCCGCTGAAACCGGTGGCGAAAAAGCATCCGGACCTGCATCCGACGGCCTCGAAGACCTGCTGGCCATCGTCGAAACCAACAACTGCTTCGCCGACGGAGTGCAGCTGGTGACCGGGTGCTCTTTCGGCAACAACAGTCTCATTTTCGAGGATCTCGGCAAGACGGCGTTCACCCTGACCCGGCGCGACGGCAACGGGGTGCGCGTCATCTCCCGCCACGAATCACCGGCCTACGTCCGCGAAGCCTTCCCCGAGTTCGACCGGCACTACCAGCGCGTGGTCCGGGACCAGGTGCGCGACGATGCCGCCGTGGCCGCATTCCGGAAAAGCGGTGCGGAGCGCTCCTTCGGCACCCTGAACCTGGATTTCGACCGCATGTTCGATGTGCAGCGGGTCCGGGTGGATGTTCCGGACTACGCCCCCTCCCACGAGAGCGGTGTCTGCGCGAAGTGCGGCGACAGCGTGATGGCCACCCGCATGGTGGATGGCGGGGACGTATCCACAAGAGATACGGACGCATCCACAAGAGGCCCGGACACTCCCGCGAGAAACCCGGACGCATCCACAAGAGGCCCGGACACTCCCGCGACGACAGCGGAGAACCGCAAACTCTGCCTGAAATGTGCCGGCAAGCCGTATTCTGTGCTGGATGGGCACGGGATCCGGATTTTGGATGGATGAGCTGGACGAGCGAAGCACCAGAATAAATGACATAATCGATTAACCGCCATAATGGCGACTTAAACCACTGACCATGCACGAACTTTCGATTGCCCTGAACATTGTGGATATCGCTTCGACCGAAACCCGGAAGGCCGGTGCCACGCGCGTGACGGACCTGGACATTGAGGTGGGGTCGCTGTCGGGCGTGATCGTGGAGGCGCTGGAGTTTGCCATGGAAGTAGCGGTCAGGGACACGATCCTGAGTGAGGCGCGGGTCGCCATCCACCCGGTGAAAGCGCAGGCTCGGTGCCGGAAGTGCGGCGTAGAGTTTGAGGTGAGGGACTACTTTGAGGAATGCCCGGAATGCGCTTCGCTGGATTTGCAGATCACGCGGGGCCAGGAGCTTAAGGTTCGGTCGCTGAAAGTTGAATGAGTGGCAGGTCCGGCGTTGGGGCGGGGCATGCCGGGCCGGGCCGGGCGGATTGAGAATGAGCCCCGAAATGATTACCTTGAAGGTCCCGGACGTTGTTATCGGCCCGGAAACAAAACCATATTTTTTCTCCTTTTATCTCATCGTTTTTAATCATCTCACCGAGGTGTCGATATGTGCGGAACTTGCGGATGCAGCGATCCCGAAGGCGTGGTAACCATCCGCCGGCCGGGAAGCGACAAGGAACATACACAGCCCCACAACCACGGGCACAGTCATGGATATGGACATGGGCATGGGCATGGGCATGGCCACGATCATCACCATGGCCACGGGCACAGTCACCATCATCACGGGCATTCGCACGGTCATGGGCATGCGCATGATCATTCGCACGATCATGGTCATGGACATTCGCACGGGCATGCTCACAGCCATGATCATCCCCATCCCCACAGCCATGACCACGGACACGGTCATCAGCATGGCCACGATCATGGTCACGGACATTCGCACGGGCACGGCCATCACCATGATCACGGAAAAAGCCGGGAAATCCAGCTGGAGCAGGACATCCTCTCCCACAACAACATGCTGGCCGAGCGCAATCGCGGATATTTCGAGGCGAAAAACATTACGGCGCTGAATTTTGTCAGCTCCCCCGGCGCCGGCAAGACCACCCTGCTCGAAAAGACCATCACGGCGCTCAGGGAGGAGCTCCCGTTTTTCGTGATCGAGGGCGATCAGCAGACCATGAACGACGCCGAGCGCATTGACGCCACCGGCGCACCGGTCATCCAGATCAATACCGGAAGCGGCTGCCATCTGGATTCGGTAATGGTCAACAGCGCCCTCAAGCAGCTTTCCCCCGACCCCGACTCCCTGCTGCTCATCGAAAACGTGGGCAATCTGGTGTGTCCGGCCCTGTTCGATCTCGGCGAAGCCAAGCGCATCGTCGTGATCAGCGTGACCGAGGGCGATGACAAGCCCGTCAAGTATCCGACCATCTTCCGCAATTCCGACCTGTGCATCATCAACAAAATCGACCTGCTGCCGTACGTGGAATTCGATGTCGAGAAAACCAAGGAATACGCGCGCAGGATCCAGCCGAACATCGAGTTCCTGGAGACCTCCGCAACCAAGGGCGACGGCATGGAAGCATGGTTTGAATGGCTGAAAAAGCTGAGCAAGCCGGAAACAGACTGACTCATCACCCGCATATCCGCTTACCGGGGTATTCGCACTCCGAAGCCGGTCCCGCTCACCTGTCGCGCTCTGAAACCGGTCCACTCACCGGTCGCGCTCATCGGCCCGTTCAATCTTTGTCAAACATCCGCGCGTTCCTGCGGAGGAAATGGATCTGCTCAAACTTCTCCGAGTTGATCTTGTCGTCCACGATCATCCCCCGGAAGTCATCCACGGAGGCAAAGCGCTTCTGTTTCATCCACCATTTGAGGTCATCCAGCATATTGGTGATGTATCCCAGTCCCTGGATGTACAGAACCGAGCAGAACTGCGTCACCGTGGCACCGGTCAGAAGCTGTTTTACCACCCCTTCGTAGTCGTGCACACCTGTATTGGCTGCCAGGTCGCAGGAAACATTTTTGGACAGCACACCTACCCACCGGAGCGACTCCGACATCTCTCCCGGTGAACTCAGGTAGTTTTCGGATGTCACCTCAAGCTGCTCAATATCAATATCCGGCCGGTAGTACCGGTTGAAGATCACCAGGGCATCGGCGCCGGCCTGTTCCATGCCCCTGGCAGCACCGATCAGATTGGAGAAATGGGGCCCTATCTTCACGGCGACAGGAATATCCACCCGCCTCTTCACCTCTGCAATGATGGCCCGGATATTCTGTTCCGGTTCCAGCGCCACCGGTTCCTCCCCGGCGCCGGGCAGATGGGTTGCCACATTGAGCTCCAGGGCGTGCGCCCCTGCTTTCTGGACTTCCTCCGCAAAGGAAGTCCAGCTGCCCGGAGAGAAGCAGTTGATGCTCGCAATCACCGGAAACGACACTTCGTTGCGAACTTTTTCGATGTAGCTCAGGTACGGCCGCAGAAATTGTCCCCTGGAGATTTTCTTTATATGTTCCGCCGCCTCGGGATACCAGTGATACATATCATCCTCATCCAGCCGGCCCTCCAGCTCGTTTACGATTTGTTCTTCGTACAGCGAACGCAGCACCACCGCACCGGCGCCGTGGGCCTCGCAGGCACGTAAATTCTCAATGTCCATCGTCAGGGGCGACGAACTTACCACCAGCGGATTCTTCAGGTCAAGCCCCATGTAACGTGTTGTCAGTTCCATTTCACCCTCCCGTCATTATGCCTTTGAACCGTTTCCAGATTCCTTTTTTGATTCCTTTACCGTCGAAGTTTCCGAGCGGTTGAAGAGCTCGTCCAGTCGACCCGGATCCCTGAGAATCTGCCGCAGCATCTTCCAGGCCTTGCCCAGATTCTCCTGCGCGCCCGGACTCAGAGACTCCTCCAGCTCCCACTCGTACCCCC
>RECX01000197.1 GCA_007693825.1 Balneolaceae bacterium | reverse complement strand
ATGCCTCCGTTGGCCTGTCGAAAGATATGGAAGTATCTGCCTGATATTCCCGCTCAGGAGTGCCAAAATCGCCGTCGTCAAACCCGCGGTTATTGATAACGGCATCTGGCTGTAATCGTCTTATCATCTCGTTAACAGATGGATCTCTGTATGCCGGGCGGTTAATATCCCACCAGAAGCCATGAATTTTACCGTAGTTGGTGCATAATTCAGCAGCCTGGTTTTTGACAAATTCAAGATATTTGTACCAGTCGGGATTATCCCGGGGTTGAGGGAGGAGCTCATGCGCCCTTCCCTGGTTGGGATAATTGGGATGATTCCAGTCGGCTATGGAATAATAGAGGCTCAGGGGGATATCTCTTTTCTGACAGGCCTCAGAGATCATCCCGATAATATCTTTTCCATACGGGGTGTTCATCGTGTTAAAATCGGTATGTTTTGTGTCCCAAAGGCAAAAACCGTCATGGTGTTTGGTTGTAATGCACATGTATTTCATGCCGGTTTCTTCAAGTACATCGAGCCAATGTTCAGGGTTGAATTTTGCAGGATTCCAGAGATCCTTCAGTTTTACGTATTCATCTCTTTCGATGCGGCCCCGCCACTGATGCTGTTCGTGCCAGGCCGGTATGGAATAAAGCCCCCAGTGAATAAACATTCCGAAACGTTTTTCAAAGAACCAGTCCCTCCCATCTCCAAAGCGTTGAATGTTACTGCCGGACTGTTGATCGGTATCGTCAATCAATTTTTCCGGACCGGCAATAAATGGATTCAGGATTGCGGCCATGGATAGACCAGCGGTCGTTTGTAAAAAATTTCTGCGTTTCATAGCATTTTTGAATTTCTTAATGTGTCATTCTGAACCAATACGAACGACCTGCCGCCGTCTGTAAATTGCCAGAAACGGGCAAAAATCAATCTTTATCGATGTCCGAAGATTCTCCCCTTACCGGTGATGTATCATCAATACCTCTCAGGCGGTCTTCCAGCTGTTTCAGGTACAGGCTCGCAGGTTCGACCCGGGTGCCATGCGACTCCAGGTATCCGTGGCTAAACCCGAATCTTTCCATATTCCAGCTGTGAAACGGACCATCTCTGTGCTCTCCGACATGTCCTATCGCCCAGTTTTGTGCAGTAGGCGGTTGTTCCACGGCCAGTACACCTTTGGTATTCCAGGCCACGTAGTTGGCGCCCGCCCAGCCATGGCCTGTTCCGTAGCTCAGGCGATTCATCATACTGATCATATCTTTGACGTTGTCGAATAGTCCGCCCGTTGACCAACGGTGATGGGGTGCGCTCCAGGTTAGGCTTTGCTCCGCATAACTGTTAAGAAACACGTTCGGGCCGGTTACCCAGTGACCAACAAAATAGGCGTGCCGGTTATTTACCGCATAACAATCCTTTACCAGTCCATACTGACCTTCGAAGTGAAAACCATACCGGCCTGTGTAAACTCCGGTTTCAAAATAGGTTCTGCCGGTGGGATCATATCCCTCACCTGCATAAAACTCACGGGGAGCAATCAGGTTGGACGATTCCTTTATGGTGATCCCCAGGCTGTTAGGACCGGTCATTATAGCCGACCTGCCATAGAAATGTTCCAGCGTTAGATTGCGTGCCCAGCCATCACGGACGGTATCGAATAGCAGAAACATGTCGGCGTGGCGGGTATCATCAACCCCATGCTCATTCATTTGCCAGAAGGAGATTGCGCGCAGATTCTCCACCCCGGTATTGGTGATCCTGCCGGAATCGCTGTATTTGAAAACGCGTCCGCCTCCCCATTGCTTTTCGATCGCGTTGAGGAGGGTTGAGTGGATGGTGATCCGATTCCCATCAATGGCAGTAATCACATATTCGAACTGATGATTTACAGGACTCCATTGTACAACAGGATCGCCATTGGTAGGCTCCGGAATGGAATCCATTCCAATTTTACTGATCCAGCGGGCATTGCCTCTGCGTTCAACAATGATGCTGTCGCCGACGCTGAAGTGACCAGCGTTTACAACAGAGAAGGTGCTGGCACCTACGGGGACATAGTTGCCCAGAATTTCTGTGGCAGTAGCCATATCTCCGAGCGCGCCTCCTGTTCCTTGCAATCGGATTATCCATCGCATCTCTGGGCCCGTTGCAATCAGTATGGTCGCATTTTTATCGGCAAGCGACTCCCTGAGTTCCTCCAGAGTGAGTCCCAGAGCCGGATCCAGCCAGAAATCCTTGAAATCCCCCTGACCTTCGCCTCGCAGCACCACTCCGCTGGCACGGATGAACAAGGTGCCGCCGATTTCATAAACGCCCCTTTTCAGCAACACGGCGCCACGAAATCCATGCTCGTCCAGCGGCATGGCCGAAACGGCATCGATGGCGGCCTGTATCCGCTGCGTATCGTCACCCTGCTGCGGCTGCAGCTCAAGCCTGACCGGGACATACGGAATATCCATTCCATTCCGGTACCCCACCATGGAGAAATCGGGAATGCGGTTGCCCAGGTAATCGGGTGTATACACCAGCCTGCCATCTTCGCCGGAGTGCACGACCACACTGTGATTATCGGGCAACTGACCCACATCCATCACCTTGAAGTAGTATGCATCCCGGAAAACCAGTTCATCGCCGGCGAGCAGATCCATCCGTAAAGTATATCTACCCTCTGCGGGTACTCCAGGAAACGAAATGGTTCTGCTCTCACCGGCTGCCATCGGGATGGGACTTGCCGCGTGAAAAACAGCTCCAGTATCCTCAGAAACAATTCTCACCTGAAAGTTACCTGCCTCAGGAACCGAAACCTCAACGGCAGGCCAGGCTTCGCCGGGAGCGATGATTGCCGGATACCCGATGCGCATGTCCATGGTGGGGTGAAGCAATGTTGTTTGAATCCGGGTCTCTTCATCAGATACCGGTAAGCTGCCGGAACGGGTAACCGATTGGTTATTCGGCGATGTTCCTTCGATTAGTTCTTGTCCGGTTCTTCCGCATGCACCTGCCAGCAGGGCGACAAGCACAACGGAACTGATTACACGGGCCCAGGGCAATTTAGTTCTTTGTTCAGAATTCATTGGGTTGCAAATACAAGCTTTAAAAATTAAAGACGATCAGCATCACGATTTCCCCGACAATTCGGCCTGAAAATGTCGTGCAATCAAATGCTTTTTTACATCAGGGATCGAAAGTCAGGCTGACACCATGCAGGTTCATTGTTTTATCTGACGAAATGACAAGTTCAACTGCTCCGCTTGAAGTTTTAAAAGTCATGGCGCCCTGATTTGACCCGTATGAGAAATCGGCAGCGGCAATTACGTTCCCATTTTCAAGCACCGATACGCTGAGTGGGGCCTCCGCCCGATAATTAAGGTTTAGTTGGTAGCTGCCGGCAAGCAATGGATGTCCGTGCATCGTTGTGAGGTTCATTTCAAATCTATCCATCACAGTCAAAGAAGGCGGATCAGAATCTTCCGAAAAGCAGCAGTGATCCAGTTCATGTTCCCACAGACTACGCCACCAGTTCTCCTCCTCATCGACCCAGTAGGTGTTCCTGCCGGGAGATTGTGCCAGAGGATCATGATTTGTCGGCGAAAACAGAAGCCGGATGGGTTCCATGCCCAATCTCTGGCCAAGATTCATGTAGTCGACCAGCCAGCGCGTGTTCATGGAAAATACCAGGGCCTGTTCACCCCGGGTAAACCCGATGGTTTTGTGCGCATCGGTATATCTTTGGATGGTCTTGCGGGGATTGGTCCCGGAAAGAAGCGCCCGGGCCTCATCCCTCTGCTGGTTTCCTGCCAGATTGAAAGCATCCCGAAACAACATCTGATTTTCAAAAAACGAGATATAGAACTCCTCCATGGCTTTCTGATACTGCAGGTAGTCATTACCGCGCAGCCCCGGGATTTCGTCAAGCATGGCCAGCCGTTGCCTTGATTTCTCGGCCATTACTTCCCATGGTTCGAGGTCATGTCCGTGCCTTTGCCCTCCCAGATCCACAAAGTGATTGGAGGTTTCACGGCCGAACATGGGTCCCGTCGTTACCCAATCGTAGTAATACCTGACAAGCTCGTCGTTACCGATGCCAAAATTGGTGGCGACATACTTTTCGACGGTAGTTTTGAGCGGCTCATTCATGGTGCGCTCCCATACCTGCCGGCCCGAACTTGTGAAATACAGATCAAGCGGATGGGTCGTCCAGTGGATAATGCCAAATCCCTTTGAGTTGGTATCGCGCAGCCGGTCGGACAGATTGCTCCAGGGAGTGTAAGGGCGGCCAATGTAGCGGTGATCGTCGTGATGAGCCCAGATTATCGGGTACATGTCGCGGTTGGCGCCGGCTTTTGCAAGGGTTTCAATCGCATCGGGTTCATCAAAAACGATTTCCCAGTCCAGGGGGAACAACGGAACATCGGTCGGATAGAACGCATCGGCAAATTTTATGAAATGAAACCGCCAGGATCCGCTGGAGATTTCCAGTTCCGGTTTCACCTCGTCACGCGCTCTTTGAATCGCTTCAATGAGCTTGCCGTAGGCAAACATGCTCGAGGATTCGATATTTCTTTCCAGATGAGGATTTTTCGCCATTTTCCGGTCGTATTCCATTTTCCAGTCAGACGGAAAAATATCGTAAGAAAAATTCATCCAAATGGTACCCAGACTGGGTCTCAAACTTGGTCTGCGATGCCATACCGAAAGCTGGTCTATTTGCGGATAGAGTTCCGTGAGGGCGATCAGCTGTTGCTTGTAGTATTCAAATCCGGCCGGATGATCTGGATTTGGCGTAAGAAAACCATCAATTTCAAAAACAGCCTCTCTTGGCATTTTTTGGATGATATTCTGCGGATTGGCCATCCAGGTGTCGAAATCGAGAGCAAAAATAACCCTGGTCCCCTTGTCTTCCGCATATTGAAACACCTGCTGCATCAGCTCAATCGCCTCTTTTTCCTTGTTTTCTTCGGAGGCAAAGGATGCCGTTGCGCCAAATACCGGCGCATCAAATATTTCGCCTCCCACCATGCGACGCACATCGTTGATGTGCTGATTCCCCCAATCGCGGCCGGAACGGGTGTTGTTGAGATAGCCCGACACCTTCCTCTCGCCAAAATGTTCAAACGTAAACATCGGATTGTTGCCATAGGCATGCACCATAATCGTGTTGTAGCGCATTTTATTGGCCTGATCGATCCATAGCTGCCATTCATCCAGATTCCAGCCTGTGCATCCGCTTAAAAAATTGTGCCAGTTGAAAATGACCCGGTCGCCTGTGAGAGGAGCATCCTTCATTTCCATACCATCTAAACCGGTCCACTTTTT
>RECX01000085.1 GCA_007693825.1 Balneolaceae bacterium | reverse complement strand
GCAACATCTGAGCAACTAAAAACAATCTGCCATGAGCAAAAAACCCGGTTTATTTCTGATATTGCGGATGGTCCTCATCCTCATCGCCGAGATCATCATTCTCATCATCGGCATCGTCATCATGGCGGTGGGCAATCTGATTTCGCTGGGACGCTGGCAGGACCAGACCTTCCGCATTACCAGTTTCCTGTTCGGGCGCACCGCCCTGTTGCTGGCCGGGATCCGCATGAAGGTGCACTACCACGGCGACCTGCCGCAGCAACCGGCCGTCTACCTGTTCAACCACAGTTCCACCCTGGATCTGTTCGTGGGCACCGCTCTGGCCCTGCCCGGCGTCCGCTACATCGCCAAGCGCGAGCTGGGATACAACCCGTTATTCTGGGCCATCGCCAGACTGTCCGGCCAGATCATGATCGACCGCAGTGATCCGCGCGAGGCGATCATGCAGGTCAACCGGGCGTACAAATACCTCAAGAAGAAACGGTTCTCCCTGATGCTGGCCCCGGAGGGGACGCGCTCCCGCACAGGCAAGATCCTGCCCTTCAAAAGCGGCGCGTTTCATGCTGCGGTGGAGATGCAGTACCCCATCGTGCCCATATACATCGAAGGCGCCTACGCGCTCTGCCCCGGGAAATCGCTCATCGCACGTCCGGGCACCGTGACCGTGCATTTCCACAAGCCGCTGGATACGTCGGACTGGGACAGGAAATCCATCCGCAAACACGCCGAAGCCATGAGGGAACGCTACCTGGAATGGAACGGCGAGGCTCCTGCAGACACTCGGGGCGGCAAAGATACGCGGGGCGGCGAAGATACGCGGGACGACAAAGATCCGGCATCGCAACCCCCGCGGGCACAACCCGCCGGGTCATCCGGCGATTGATGCAAAAATGCAGGCACATCAAGACGTTACAGCCACAAAAAGAACATATTTTAAAAACCTTTTACAAAACAGGGCAAACGATTTGTCGTAATTTGGTGTATTAGGTTGCGCTGATTGTCTTTTGTTGGTTTTTTGGCGTTTGCGGATGCCGGTTTTCATACCGGGATGCTGTCGTTTACGTTTTAATGGCGAAATATCGTTAACGATATTTCGCTGATTCAGCCGAATTTCGGCGGACAGCCCATCGCTTTTATGAAAATTTAGCAAGAGGCGTACCACCAAAACCATGATCAGACATGAACCGCAGCCGAATGTATCTCAAAGTGTTTTTTTGGCATATTTCTTGCTTGCCACATTTGTGCATGTCAGGTCATTCTGACATCACTTTTTTTCAAATTTTTATTCCAATTCACCTTTTTTAGAAGGTTTCCATGCGAGCGCAATTATTCACAACCTTTTTGACCCTGTCAACGCTGGTTCTCTTTACCGGTTGCTCGGATGATGGGGATCAGGCCCGGCAAGGGCAATCCAACCGGGCACCCACCGTGGAGGCCATCCAGGTGATCACCGGAAACCTCCCGCTTGAGGAGACGCTGACCGGCTCGGTGCGGGCCCGCAACCAGACCGATATCTACCCGCAGATCTCAGCGCCTGTCACAGCAGTATCGGCCAACAACGGCGACACCGTCCGCGAGGGCGACATCCTTGCCCGCCTGCGTGACGTGGAAGCCCGGGACCGGCTGCGCCAGGCCGAGGCCGGATATGAAATCGCCCGCGCCCAGGTCCGCCAGGCCGAGGCGGACCTCAACCGCAGAAAAACATCCCTGGAGCGTGTCCGTCAGCTGCGGAGCCGCGACCTGGAAACCCAGGCCGAGCTCGATAACATGGAGGCCGAAGTGGAAGCCGCCGAAGCCACGCTGGACCTTAACAACGCCCGCAAAAACCAGGCGCGATCAATCATCGATGAACGGAAGAACGAACTTGAAAACACGATCATCCGCGCTCCGGTGGACGGGGTACTGGGCCTGCGGAATGCCGAAGTCGGACAACAGGTGAGTTCTTCCACCCGCCTGTTCCAGATCGGCGATCCCGAGTCCATGAAAATCGAGATGGTGCTCACCGAGAGCATGACCGGATACATTTTCCCCGGCCAGCCGGCCATTATCGCCTCTTCGGTCACCGGATTGTCCATGGAAAGCACCATCACGCGCATCTCTCCGTTCCTGAACCCCGTCACCCACACGACCACCGCTGAAATTGAAGTATCCAACCCGGACAGGTTCCTGCGTCCGGGCATGTTTGTGACCGTCACGGTCAAATACGGTGAAAGCGAGCAGGCTATCCTGGTGCCGAACAACGCCATTTTCCACCATCCCGATCACGGCACGCATGGCGTTTTCATCGCGGACAATGTCGGGCAGGAGCTGACTTTCGAGGGTGAAGACCCGCCGCGGGAGCTCACGGGCACCTCACCGGTCCGTTTTGTTCCGGTGGATGTCGTTGCGCGCGGACGCCAGGTTTCGGGCATCGCCGGGATCCCGAACGACACATGGGTCGTCACGCTGGGGCACAACCTGCTGCTGCGGGGAGCCGAGCGGGCCAATGTGCGTCCGGTCGACTGGGACCATATCCTCAACCTTCAGCAGATGCAGAGCCGCGACCTGTTCGACATCATCCAGGAAAAAATGGCCAAACGGAACAACAATTACACTCCTGACGCCTAAGATTCAGCAAGCCATGTCCATAACCGATCGCTCCGTTGCACGTCCCGTCACCACGATGATGATCTTCCTGATCGTCATCACGCTGGGGTCCATCGGGTTCCGGTACCTTCCCATCGACCTGCTCCCGCCTATCGAATATCCGCAGCTCAGCGTTGTAGTGAACTACAGCAACGTCGGACCGGAGGAGATGGAGCTGCTTGTCACCGAGCAGGTTGAAAATGCCCTGGCCGGGGTCGCCAACGTGGAGCAGGTGCGTTCCAATTCGGCGGAAGGCCGCAGCTGGGTATCCCTCAGTTTTACCCAGGGTACGAATATTGACGAGGCCTCGAATGACGTGCGGGCGGCACTGGACCGGCTCCGGCGCAGCCTGCCCGAGGACGCCGACCCGCCGCGCATCTGGAAATTCGATCCCAATGACGCACCCATCGTCATGATCGGCGCCCGGTCCAACCGCGAACTGTCGGACCTGACACGGGTACTGGAGCGGGAAGTGGCCAAGAACTTTGAACAGATCCCCGGCGTCGGATCCATCGACCTCTGGGGCGGGATCTACCGCGAGATTCAGGTGGACCTGCGGCGCGACCGGCTCATCTCCAGCCGGCTCACCGCCATGGACGTGGTGCAGGCGCTCGGACGCGAAAACGTCACCCTTCCGGGCGGCAATGTCAAGGACGGTCTCAGCGACCTGTACGTACGCTCCGTCGGCGAATACCAGAACGTGGACGATATCCGGGAGACGATCATTACCACCGTCGACGGCGCGCCGATCCGTGTCGGCGATGTGGCCGACGTCCGGGAAGGGTATCAGGATATCTGGCGCTATATTGAAATCGATGACCGTCCCACCATCCGTTTCGGCATCCGCAAGCAGACCGGCGCCAATACCGTGGCCGTCGCGCGGGAGATCCACCGGGAAGTGGAGCGCATCAACCGGTTGCGGTCCGACCTGGAACTTCGCGTGATCACCGACGAGAGCGGGTTCATCCAATCGTCCATTGACAATGTGCGCAATGCGGCCGTTTGGGGCGGCATCCTGGCCATTATCGTGCTGTTCGCTTTCCTGCGCAACGGCTCCACCACGCTCATCATCGGTATCTCCATCCCGATATCCATCATCGCCACCTTTGCGCTGCTCTACTTCGGCGGGCTCACCCTGAACCTGATGAGTTTCGGCGGACTGGCCCTCGGGGTGGGCCTCATTGTGGACAATGCCATTGTGGTGCTGGAGAACATTGTCCGGCAGCGGCAGAACGGCAAGGATCTCAACCAGAGCGCCCTGACCGGCACCCGCCAGGTTTCCGGGGCGATCATCGCATCCACCCTGACCACTACCGTGATCTTTCTGCCGGTGCTGTTCATGCAGACGATTACCGGCCTGCTTTTCAAGGAACTGGCGCTTGTGGTCGTATTTGCACTGTTCTGCTCGCTGATCGTGGCACTGACGCTGGTGCCCATGATGGGCAGCAAGATCCTGACCGTCAAGCCCGTCGATCCGGATCCCGCGCGGCGTACGCGTTTTCAGCGGGCGTTTGAGCGTCTGGAAAACGGATACGGCAACCTGCTTCAGCGGGCGCTGAACCGCAAGCTGGCCATCGCCGGAAGCGTATTTGTGTTATTCGGACTGGCGGTCCTGGGCTTTCGCACGATACCCTACGAACTCACCCCGCAGGTGGACGCCGACGCGGTCCGTATCCAAATGACCATGGCCGACGGGACCAACATCGCGGTGGTGCACCAGTATCTGGAAGAGCTCGACCAGGTGGTGCAGGCCATCATTCCGCAGGACGAAATTGTCAATTACTCCAAGGATATCCGCAATGGTCAAGGGCGTATCGACCTGACGCTTCGTCCCCCCGATCAGCGAAGCATTTCCAGTTATGACCTGGCGGATGATATCCGCGAAAAATTGCGGGGTGTCATCCCCGGCGCCCATATCAGCGTCTCGGCGCGGTCGGGGCTCTGGGTGCTGCGGCGCGTCTTTGGCGGTGGCGGCGGCGGCGGCGGCGGTGAAGACGCGGGCGAGTCCCTGCAGATCCAGCTGCGCGGCAACAACCTGCAAACAGCCGACGAGATTTCCCGCCAGCTCATAACGATCCTGGAACGGATTCCCGGGGTGAATGATGTGGAACGCGACCGGCGCGAGGGCAGCCCGCAGCAGGATATCCGTTTCGATCGCGAAAAAATAGCACAGCTCGGGCTTGGGGTGAATGAGGTGGCCCGCGCCATACAGACCAATGTGGGCGGGTCCCGTGCGGGCATGTTCCGCGTCAACGGCGAGGAGTGGCCCATTACGGTGCGGCTGCGTCCAGAAGACCGGCTCTCCATCCTCGATCTGGACAACATATCCATACGCAGCAGCGAAGGCGCCATTTTACCCGTTTCGGCGGTCGTCACCCAGGAATTCACCCGCACACCGCCCAGCATCAACCGCATCAACAACCAGCGTGTGACCTACATCACCGCGAACCTGGTGAGCGGACTGGCCCTCGGCGACGCGGTGGGCATGATCGAAACCGAACTCCGGGAATTCCCGATGCCGGACGGCTTTTCGGTCTATTTCGGCGGGGAGTTCGAGGAGCAGCAGAAGGCGCAACGCGACTTCCTCATGTCCATTATCATGGCGCTCGTGCTCATCTACATGGTGATGGCGGCCCAGTTCGAGCGGTTCATCGATCCGCTGATCGTCATGTTC
>RECX01000086.1 GCA_007693825.1 Balneolaceae bacterium | reverse complement strand
TCGGCCGGACCGAAGGTGCGCCCGGCGGCGCAGCATCAGGTGGTGGAACGGCTTCCGCGGGTGGCGTGGCAGGCGGAGCTTTAGGCGGACTCGAAGCGGCACACCCCGCACTGCGTCCAGAAGTAATCCTGGCAGCGATAGGCACACTCGACGGTGACCAGGTCAACCGTGCCGGACAGCTGCTCGCCGGCATCCCCCCTTCTCTGCGCAAAGCGGCCCACGAACCGTTCGGCGCCGAAGCGCTCGTCATCGCCCTGCTTCTGGCCGACCGGAAAACGGATACCGCCGGCAAACCGGAAGCCGCCATATTCCCCGCGTGGCTTCGCAACAAAATGGAACCGAACATGGCGGATTACTCCGCAAAACTGCTTGCCGAACTTCGGGACGGCGACCGCGAATGGTTCCTGCCGCTCATCGAACTGGCCCTGCCCACCCTGCGCCACATGAGCGAGCAGCAGTACCGAACATTCCGCGACACCATCCACTCGATCATCATGGAAGACGAGCAGGTCAGCCTGTTTGAATTCGTACTGGAAAAACTGGTCGTACATCAGCTGGATGCGGCCTTCTCCCCCATCGCCGAACCCAAAATCCGGCACTACCACCTGAAAACACTGTCAACGGAAATCTCCGTGCTGCTGTCCGCCATGGCGCACGCCTCCGGCAGCGACACCCGGCAGGCCTGGGATGCGGGAATCGGGTCCATTTCCAAAGTGGTTCCCGACGGCGTGACCCTGCTGGATGAGAATGAATGCACGCCTGTCCGGCTGGATCCGGTACTCGACGAGATTGCCGCCTCCGCCAGCCCGGTGAAAAAATATATCCTCACAGCGCTGATCCACAGCATCACGGTCGACAACCGGGTGAGCGTGGAAGAACGCGAGCTGCTTCGCGCCATCTCCGAGACCATCGACACCCCCATCCCGCTGGGGGTGCTCTGACAGCCACCGCTGTCCCTCCGACCGGTTACTCGTTCAACCCCGTAATCCCCATTCCACCCTGTATTAGGACTTTCATGGATGATTGCACGGGAGGACTGCGGTCTATCCAGAAAGACAAATCCTGCACGCCAACCGCCTCCGGAACAGCCGATAATCTGACCAAACCCATACTATTAAATAATTATAAATAATATTAATTTATGTAAACATCGCATTTCTATATCTGGCAAGGCCCGGAAAATGTTCTTCCTCTTACTTCACCTCAAATCTCTCAAGGACATACGCCATGAAAAAACGATTGGCTGCCTTCGCACTAACCGCTCTCTTTGCGACGTCAGCGCTCCACGCCCAGGATATCTACATCCTTCATGATTCCGGAACACAGGACAGCATTGCCGTCATCATCACAGATGCCGGTCTGAATGTGGAAGTCGGAGGCCCATACTGGGAATTCACAAACCAGGACATCTCCGAATACAGCATGGTCATTCTGCTCAATGGCGTTGCCTGGACCTCGGCTGTGCCGCAAGCCGGACAGGATAATCTGCGCCAGTACATCCTGAACGGAGGCATGATGCTGTCAACCGAGTGGATTTCTTGGTCCGGGTCAACCAACCAGACACTGAACAGTATCATCCCGATTACCTACGGCGGATCCTGGAGCACGGGATCCGAAACATATACCGTGATGGCGGAACACCCGATAACCGACGACCTCCCCGAAACCTTTGTGGTCCCCAGCGGTTGGTCTTTCAGCGTCACGAACCGCAAACATGACCCCACGCTCAATGCCATTACGCTCATCCATGGGTCCAGAAGCCGTGACGCCCTGGTCATCGGGGATTTTGGAAACGGCAGTATCGTACACTGGAACATGGGCGGGCATTACGCAGGCAAAGACATCTGGTCGGACGAAGTCCGGCAGATCCTGATCAACATCGCACAATTCATTGTGCCGGTGTCGCGGGTCATGCTCCAGAATCCTTTGAACCATTCCGAACATATCGCACTTGTTCCGGAATTTTCATGGATGGCGGTGGCGGGCGCCGAAAACTACAGGTTCCAGCTTTCAACAGACCAGGACTTCTCCGGACTGATCCTTGATGCCAGCTTTGCGGACAATGCCCCCTACATTCCGGCACAGGCACTGGAACCGCAGTCATCCTATTTCTGGCGTGTCCGTGCCACTATTGATGGCACCGACGGGGACTGGAGCAGGACGTGGACCTTCCGGACGCAAACCCCAACTTCTGCGGATGTGACCGATGCCCCTGTCACGTTCATGCTTTACGGCAACTACCCGAATCCGTTCAATCCTGCAACGACAATCCGGTACGACCTGCCCGCTTCCAGCCATGTGCGGCTTGAGGTCATTGACGTGCTCGGACGCACCCTTGCAACACTGGTAGACGATGAGCGGCCCGCAGGCATACATGAAGTGCGCTATGATGCATCCCTCCTTGCCGGCGGTGTGTATATTTACAGAATTCAGGCAGGTGGATACACCTCATCCAGACCCATGCTGTTGCTCAAGTGACGGTATGTCCGGTTCTGGTGGATAAGGGGACCAGGTCACTCCTGTCTCCTCTCCCGGATCTCGTCCAGCAGCGCGTCCAGGTCGGCGCGACTGTAATAGCGTCCGTCCGACACCACCCCGGCAATCCGGTCGTGGAACGGGATGGATTCCAGCGGATTCGACGTGAGCAGCACCAGATCGGCCCGGTACCCCGCGCGAATTTTACCGGAGCTCTCCTTTTTCAGATATTCGGCGACATTCACCGTACCTGTCTCAAGCGCCTCGAAAGGCGTCAGCCCGGCATCCACCAGCAACGCCAGCTCACGGTGCACCGAAAAACCGGGCGGATTGAAAATCTGCGGGGCGTCGGCGCCGAGCATCAGTCCGGCCCCCTCCTCGTGCAGGGCGCGGGTGATTTCCAGGCGCAGCTCCAGGAACCGCCGGGCCTGGTCCGGATCGTAAACCTCGCCGCTACGCAGGTTGTCCACAAACCGCTGCCAGTTGGCCGCCGTCTGCGGCGGGATGAGCTCCATGCCCGGCCACGCCATCATCTCGCTGGTCGACAGATCGGGATCGAACACGTTGACCAGCAACGTGTTGGTCGGCACGTTCCACACACCGGCCTCGCGCGTCAACAGGGCCGCCTCGGGGATGAGCGACGCATCCACGTGCGGCGTAAGGTCATAGCCGAAATAGATGATGGGCGGATCCTCCCGGCCGGCCGCATCCCCGGCAAGAAACTCCATGTAGCGGTCCAGGTGATCAATGGTGCCCTTGCCCGCCTTGAGGCTGCGCTCCAGTCCGACCGCATGGGAGATGTGTCCCGAAAATTCGATGCCGATCTCGTTCGCCTCTTCCGTGATGGCCTGGAACTGATCCAGGGTCAAGCCGGGATGGAACTTGAGCAGGTCATATCCCGCCTCGGCCTGCTCGCGGACCATGCGCCGGCCCTCCTCCGGACTGTCCACCGAATTGGCATTGAAAGAGGGTCCGGAGGTGAAGATGCGCGGACTCACGATCTCGCCGCTGGCCGCCTGCTCCCGCAGCTCCAGATGCGCCGGCTGTCCGAGCATGCCCCGGATGGTGGTAATGCCGTTGGCCAGGTACAGCGCCAGCACATCCAGCATCATCTGCTCGCCCTGGGCGGATGGCGGGATGTGCGCATGCATCTCGGCAAGGCCCGGCATGACGTAATACTCCCCGGTCACCACGGCTGCCCCCTCCGGCACATCGGCATCGGCACGGTCGCCGATCCATGCAATCACACCATCGCTGATAATCACGGTCTGTCCGGAGCGGACCCGGTCATCAGCCATCGAAAGGACGTGCACATCCTGCAGCACAACAACTTGCTCTTGCATCGCCCGGACCGGCGCGGCGATCCAGAGCAGCATCATCAAGGTGGGAAACAGAAAATTTTTCATGTGGTCAACTGTTTGGTTATGAGGATTTGAAAACACCCGTTTCACACTGCTTTTCGGCACCAATCCAATCACGTATCACAACGATATGTTTTCACTGCGGTTGCCTTCATATAGAAAGGTAGGACTTCAAAGGATGACTTTCACCAAATCATGCGGGTTTTCGTGCAATGCCCCGCAACAGGCGCCCCAGAATGTCGGTTCCGGTGACCACACTGCGCTGATCCCCCCAGAGCAGGATCACATCATCCTCCACGATGTCATCTGTGGGATCGCCCGGGCGCACCCGGTAACGCGTGATCAGCTCTCCCAGCTTTTTCTTTTCATCGCGCACGATGATCGGCCTGTGGCAGTGGCGCAGCGGCCGGAACCGGTCCGGCGAAAACAGCGCTTCGCGGATGAAGTCCTCCGCCCGCAGCACGAGCTGCGGCTCCCGGTCCGGGTCCACAAGCACCACCCAGCTCTTGCCTGACTTGTTCACATCCACCAGAAAAGGATCATCCGGATGCGGTTCGATTTTCGGGAAAACCGGCCGGCCCGACTCAAAGGGCAGCTCCACCACGCTTTCCGGATCCACCGGCACGCCCTCATCGTCCATCGGCACATCGTCGAGCTCCAGGAAATTGATGGCGCCCTGCCCTTCCACCCGGGCAATTTCACTGTCCGATGCCTCCATGTGCATGCGAATGACCTGGCGAAAGTCCCGCTCCCGGAAGAAGCGGATCTCCTCGCCGCCCAGCCAGCGGTCCAGCACCCAGGCCGTCGGCCTAGCCACCGGATACAGCAGGAACTGGTAGAAACGCAGCACCGGCGCCAGCAGCGATGCCATCTTGAGGGCGTTCCTCGAAAAGTAGGATTGCGGGATGATCTCGGCGAAAATGGTGATCACGACCGTCGAAAACAGAAAGGCGATCACGCCGGTCATCACCGAGCCGGAAAGCAGCGCGAGCAGCACATTCACCGCCACGTTGCCCCACAGGATGGTCACCAGGGCGAAATTGGCGTTTTTCCGCAATCCCAGCACCCGAGTTGCGCGGGGATTTCCTTTCTTGGCCTCCACCTCCAGCTCCAGCTTCCCGATGGAGAACAGTCCCAGGTTCAGGCCCGACAATGTGGCCGATTGCGACAGGCAAAGTATGATTCCCGCCCAGGTCAGCAGTGTCATGAGTACTCCTATGAATGTGATATTGCTGGAAAAAAGCGTATCGCAATTTCCGATCGCACTTCAAGGTAATGACGCAGCTTTATTTTAGATAGATTTTTTTTCCTTTTTTTACATACATTGCCCCTGATGTGGTTCATTGAAACGTTGTGGCCTTCCTGCCGGACATGTCGAAAGGCTGGTTAAGCTGGTTGCCCGAACATGCTTTTCAAGATTAAGAGAATAACTGAAACTATGATCAAATGGTATGTATGCACGCTTCTGCTGGTTCTTGGAGCGCCGATATTGGGGAGTGAC
>RECX01000087.1 GCA_007693825.1 Balneolaceae bacterium | reverse complement strand
AACGATTCACAGAAAAACTTTCCTGAAAAAATGCCCCCTGAAGCTCGTCCACCCAACGGCCGGGTTTCCGCAAACTGCCAAACACATCCACCCGAAACTCCCCTGAAAAAATGCCCCCTGAAGCTCGTCCACCCACAACGGCCGGGTTTCCGCAAACTGCCAAACACATCCACCCGAACCTGACGTATCCACCCGAACCATCTGAATGTATCACGTTTAAAATGTGTTACCGAAATACCAACCTCATCACAGAACCCCGTATCACAGAACCCCGTGGAAAATGTAACCCTTCATCAAACCGTTACCACTATGTGACCCTTTCTATGTACCCCTCCCAGTATCACATGCTATCATTATCACAACAAGACTAAAAGTGCGAGGTGCTTAATGGTTACCGAAAAAATGATTAAAAAGCTCATCCGCAAGAACGGTCAGCGCAAAGTTACCATGACAATGCCAACCGAAAAAATCGGAGAATCACGTCAGCAAAACCCGATTCGTTTCAAAAATCTTCTCTCTCACGCTTCAGGGCAACTGATGCAGCGGGGAATGAAGGAACATGAGGCGGCAACGTACCTGCAACCCGCCAGAGAGCTGCTTGGTCAACCATTATTCTGGTCCAATATGGAACACGGCATGGTCGTATACATCGCTGACGACTATTTTGAGGTGTTCAAACTACCCTATGAAATCAAGGAGATGGTGTACGTAAACCGGAATTTCCGGATCACTCCGCTGCTTCCCATGATCAGCACCAACGGCACCTTCTGCGTGCTGGCCATCAGCCAGGAAAACGTGCGTTTGCTGCGGTGCACCCGGACAAGCGAGGTGGATATCACGCCGGAAGATATTCCCGTGACCATCACGGGGTGGCTGGATGAGCTGCCCCAGCCCCACGTCCAGTTTCACACCGGCACCGAAGGCGAAGGAGCCAAGTTTTTCGGCCACGGCTCTTCCGAGGAGGACCGCAAGGAAATCCTTGAGCAGTATTTTCGGGATGTGGAAAAGGGTGTGACCCAGGCCGTCAAGCAGATCAATGACCCGCTGCTGCTGGCCGGACTCAAAACCAATCTTCCCCTTTACAAAAAAGTCAACAATTACAACCGGGTGCTGGAAAATGCCCTCGAGCGGAATCCGGACGATCTGACGGATGCGCAGCTGCGCGATCACGGATGGGACCTGATCCGGGATTATTTCCTGGAGGACCTCTATCAGTCCGTGGATGTGTTCCAGGATAGCCCATCCGAGCGCATTTCAAGTGACCCCTCCGAAATCATCACCGCTACGGTCATGGGCAAATCGGCCGCCATTTTCATCAAAAAAGACCTGGTCCGCTGGGGAAAATATGATGACAAGAACCACAAGGTGCTTTACCGGAATGAACCCGGCAACGACGACGTGGACCTGATGAACTGGCTCTCCATCAAAGGCCTGGAAACGGGAAGCAACGTCTATATCCTGTCGCAGGAAGAGATGCCGAATGGGTCTGATGTAGCTGCGCTGTTCCGGTTCTGATTACTGGTGGATGCGTCCGGCGCACCTGCTTCGGTCCGGTTCCGAGTATCTGGTGGATGCGTCCGGCGCACCTGCTTCGGTCCGGTTCCGAGTATCTGGTGGATGCGCCTGTTGCCGTTGCGCCGTCCCGTGTGGTCTCAAGCGATGAAGCGAGCCGGGCGGGCAGAACCGGCCGGGCGATGCTTTTGTGCAGGTTACTTAAGTCCTGCGGAAGCCTCGTTTACGTTCAGGATGTGGTCGCCGATCTTTTCGAGGCGGTTGATGAAATCAAGGTAGTAAATACCGGTCTTGGGCGAATAATCCCCCCGTTCCAGACGCAGGTAATGGGCTTCCCTTAGCTCGTCGCGCAGCGCATCGATCTTCATTTCCATGAGGTGCGCCTCATTCATGTTGACATCGCCGTACTCGCCGGCCATGTTCTCGCGCATGAGTTGAATGGCGTCCTGCACCAGTTGCATCATGTCCCTGATATCTTCCATGGCCGTATCGGGAAGGGTGATATCCTCCGACTCCATCCGGTCAAAGGTCCGCGAGATCTGGTAATAAAGGTCCGCGATCCGTTCCAGGTCGTTGGTCATCCGCAGCATGCTGCGCACCCGGCGTGACGATGTTTGGGAAAGGTTGAATTCCGATACGTTGGTAAGATACTGGGCTATTTCCAGCTCGATCTTGTCGGTGATCTCCTCCCGGGACTTCACCTTGTCCAGGAATTTCTGGCGCATGTCCTTGTCCTTGAAGAAGAGCCCGTAGGTGCTGAAGCTGATCTTTTCTGTAATCCGAGCAAGCTGTTCCACCTCTTTATACGCTTCGCCGATGGAGAGTTCCGCCGTGGGCATAAGGCCGCCGCTGATGTAAGTCAGCCGCTTCTGCTCATCCTCACTGCCGCGGGACGGCTGTATCCAGATAACCAGCCTGATCAGCCACGGCACAAAAGCGAACAGGAACACCACGTTCAGGACATTGAACGTGGTGTGGAACAGGGAGAGTCCGAGCGTGGCATTGATCCGCGCTTCCGGCGAATCATCCAGCACCGAAAGCTGCGCCGGGGTGAAATTCATGATCATGAAATCCACGAACTTCAGGAAAACCGGCATGAGCGCCAGCATCCACAAAACCCCGATAATATTGAAGAAAAAGTGGAACCGGGCCGCGCGTTTGGCATGCACGTTCCCGATGAGGGCGGCAATATTGGCCGTTACGGTGGTGCCGATGTTCTCTCCCAGGATCATGGCCGCCGCAATCGGGAAGTTGATCCAGCCCTGCGCCAGCATGACCAGGGTGATGGTCGTGGCGGCACTTGAAGACTGTGTGACGAGGGTCAGTATTGTGCCGACAATGACAAAAATCAGTATGGACCCAAACCCGTAATCACTGAAACGGTCCAGAAATGCCAGGATCTGCGGGTTTTCCTGGATGTCGGGCACAGAGTCCTTGATAAACTCCAGGCCGATGAACAGAATGCCGAATCCGATCATCGCCTCGGCAATGTGTTTCAGCTTGTTGTTCCGGACAAAAAGGAACGGGAAGAAAATACCGATAAGACTGACGGCGATGGGGGTGATCTGAAAACGGAAACCGAAGACGGAGACCATCCAGGCCGTCACCGTAGTACCGATATTGGCTCCCATGATGACACCCGTGGACTCCAGGAACGTCAGAAGTCCGGCATTCACAAAACTTACCACCATCACCGTGGTCGTGGTGGAAGACTGGGTGATGGTCGTGGCGGCAAAACCCGTTGCAATACCGGTGGCCCGGTTGGTGGTCATCCCCTTCAGGATCTTGCGCAACTTGTTGCCGGCAATTTTCTGCAAACCCTCACTGAAGATTTTCATTCCGTAGATGAAAATACCCAGCGATCCGATAAGCTGAAGAAAATCAAATAATGTATAGGTCATATGGAATCCCTAACCGGTGCCATCCATCAGATTTCAGGATCTCCCCGAAAATCGCTTGGTAAGATACGCAGCCGTCCGCGCAACATCAAAACAGTTGATACGAAACATATCCACCCTGTAAAGAAGTCATTACCATATTGTGAACCGGCTCTCACTACGGGGGAAATCCACCGTAATCACCCGTCAAATACAGCCAGCCCTCAAATAATGGTAACAATTCGGTAACACTCAGGTAATACACAGGTAACATGGGCTGCCTAAACTTCCATTGTCCGTAAAAAAGGATCTGAAAAACGGAACACAAACCATAAATCATGCAATCAATTACGAATTTATGATTCGAATGAAACCAGCATTAGCAGCAGCACTGATCGCCATACTGGCGGTATCGTGCGGTGGCAATGGCGACTCACCACGTGAACAGCGTCGCGACCGGGTGGATATACTGGGAGCCGGAGCGACGTTTCCCGCCCCGCTCATCACAGCCATGGCCGATGAATACCGTGACCTTACCCGGAACCGCGTGACGGTGAATTATCAGTCCATCGGGTCGGGTGGAGGCATCCGGCAGTTCATCGAACAGACCGTCATGTTCGGCATGAGCGAGGCGTTTCTGTCCGATGACGTCATGGATAACGTGGAGCAGGCCACTGGTGGACGCGCATTCAACATGCCGATCACCCTGGCCGACGTGGTGCCAACCTACAATATTCCGGGTGTGGAATCCGGGCTCGTTTTCAATGGCGAGCTGCTGGTGGATATCTACATGGGCGACATCACACGCTGGAATCATGCCCGCATCAGGGAGCTGAATCCGGAAGTGGACCTGCCCAATCTGCCGATAACCGTCGTGCACCGCTCTGACGGATCCGGTACAACCAACGTCTGGACCAGCTACCTCAGCCGCGTTTCGGATCGCTGGCGGGAACGGGTTGGATTTGCCACCAGCGTGAACTGGCCCGCCGGAATCGGCGGCAACGGCAACGAAGGTGTGGCCGGGGCGGTCCAGAACACGACCGGCGCCATCGGCTACAACAGCTTCGTTTATGCATTGCTCAACAACATGAGTTACGGTTCGGTCATCAATGCCGCCGGCAATATCATTGAGCCGAGTTTCGAAGCAACCTCCGAAGCAGCCAATATCGAACTGCCGGATGACACACGCATCCTCTTCACCAATACCCCGGCAGAATACGGCTACCCGATTGCCGGTTTCGCCTGGATGCTTATCTACGAGAACCTGGATGCCAACCGGGCCATCAGTGACCGGAGAGAGGCCAAAGAACTCATCAACTTCCTGGTCTGGAGCATCACGGATGGACAGGAACTATCCGAATTGCTCGGCTTTGCACGCCTTCCCGAGGCTGCGGTTGAAAAGAGCGTCCAGATGATCCGCCAGCTGAAATGGAACGGCGAATTGATTGGGCAGGAAGTGCTCGATGAACAGGACCTGCTCAGCAGTGCGCAACAGTCTGGACTCAGCAGTGCGCAACAGCCTGGACTCAGCAGTGCGCAACAGCCTGGACTCAGCAGTGCGCAACAGTCTGGGCTCAGCAGTGCGCTGCGGCCGGAAAGTTACCTGTAAAACCGTAGCTTGCATGACTTCAGATAGCGACACCCCGAATAACGGCAGCAAGGAAGTACGGGAACTGCTCCGGCGTCCGCCATCGGCCATATACCGATGGCTGGGCGACCGGATTTTTGCGGTTGTTGTAGTCCTGCTGGGAATGAGCATCATCGCCCTGGCTGCCGCCATGGCCTATGTGCTGTATGACGAAGGAAGTCTCTCCCTGCGGCAATTCGGATTTTGGGACTTCCTCCGGGGCACCACCTGGGACCCGGCGGTACAGCTGGTCTTCGGTGCGCTCCCCTTCCTTTTTGGCACGGTGGTGACCAGTGTTGCCGCACTGCTGATTTCCATCTTTCCCGCCATTGCCGTAGGCATATTCACGG
>RECX01000176.1 GCA_007693825.1 Balneolaceae bacterium | reverse complement strand
AGCAGCTGCGCCAGGAAACTTTTGAATGGATGAAAAAACAGGACCTGGCCATGTTTTTCTTTCATGCCGGTAAACCGGGCATGGGTTCGGATGCCGTGGCTGTAATCCCTGCCAATTGCGGCTTTTTTGGTTTGGGTCTGGCACTTTTACAAGGCATGATTAACCCGGATGAACTTGCCGAAGACTTTAAGCCAACTGCCTTTATCTATACTGCCCCGCCTTTCAGGCATACGCACTTTGATGGCAAACAGGTAGTGGTTCACAACCGGCAGCCCGGCAATTATGAAATGTTCAGCTACAATTTATATCCGGGACCAAGTGCCAAAAAAGGTGTGTATGGCATGTTGATAGGCCAGGGAGAATCTGAAGGGTGGATAACAGCCCATTGTTCTGCCGTGCGGGTAAAAACCCCATACGACAATACGGTCACCATGATGCATGAAGGTGCGAGCGGAGGAGGAAAAAGTGAAATGCTGCAACAGCCTCACAGATTGCCCGACGGCCGATTGTTATTGGGGGACAATTTATTTAAAGATGACAAAAGATTTTTGGAAATATCAAAAACCTGCGATTTGATGCCCGTTACCGATGATATGGCGCTTTGTCATCCTTCTTTGCAACGCAATGACAAAAAGCTGTGGCTGGAAGATGCGGAAGAGGGCTGGTTTGTCCGCGTAGATCATATCACGGAATATGGCACAGATCCGGAACTGGAGAAATTGACGGCCGTACCTCCGAAACCATTGCTTTTCCTGAACATTGATACCGTGCCGGGAGGCAGGGCCATGATATGGGAACATATATATGATGAACCCGGCAAGCCATGTCCCAATCCAAGGGTTATTGTGCCCCGGGATATTGTACCGGGTATTATTTCAGAACCGATAAGCATTGACATCAGAAGTATTGGATTGCGTACTCCTCCCTGTACTGCCGAAGAGCCCGATTATGGCATCGTAGGACTTATGCATGTGTTACCTCCTGCTCTTGCCTGGCTGTGGCGATTGGTTGCCCCGCGTGGTTATGCAAATCCAAGCATTATTCAAACCAAGGGAATAAGCAGTGAAGGAGTAGGCAGTTATTGGCCATTTGCTACCGGTAAAAAGGTAACACAAGCCAATCTTTTGCTGGAACAGATTGTGCAAACTCCGGAAGTACAATATATTTTGACACCTAATCAGCACATTGGCGCCTGGAAAACAGGTTTTATGCCTCAGTGGGTTGCCCGGGATTATCTGGCCAGAAAAGGCAACGCCAGATTCAGCACGGAGCAAATTACTCCTGCCAGGTGCCATGTATTGGGATATGCCCTGAAATATATGACATTTGAAGGCCGTACCATACCACCCTGGATGTTGCAGGTTGAGTTGCAAAGAGAAGTACAGGAAGAAGGATATGATAAAGGTGCTGAAATCTTGCTTGAATTCTTCTACAGGATGCTGAATAATTTCAACGCACCGGAACTTGACGATCTTGGCAGGAAAATTATTCAGTGCTGCCTTGATAACGGAACCGTTGAAGACTACGAGCAATTTATTCGCAGCGAGTAAAAAATCAGCCGTAATCTTTTCAAGAAGAGTTTCCTGAAAAATGATAAGAAGAGGGATTCCCTGCAGGGATTCCCTCTTTTTTTTGTGGGTTTAATCGCTCAGCTTCTTATACTGGTAGTTCAGCAAACACATTGTGCAGGTGGACCTACTCCAATTCTACCATGAAAATTCCGATACGCACCCTTGCTTTTCTGCTGCTGCTTGCAGCCACGACCGCATCCCGGACATACGCACAGCCGGCCGACAAGGTCGTCACGAACGCCTGGGTATGGACCGTCGACCAGGAGCAACCCGTCGCCGAGGCCATCGCCATCCTCGACGGAAAAATCCTTGCTGTCGCCTCCGCAGAACATATCCGGCAGCACATCGGTCCGGATACCCGGGTCATCGATGCTGGAGGAAAGCTCATCCTCCCGGGGTTTATCGACAACCACACCCATTTCACCAATGGCGGATTCCAGCTTCAGAGCATCGACCTGCGACATGCGCAAACGGAGAAAGAATTCGCCGGGCTGATCCGGGAATGGGCCGAGCGCAATCCCGGACAATGGATTACCGGCGGGATCTGGGACCATGACAACTTCCCCGGCGGCAACCTGCCCACCAGGCAGCTGATCGACCCCTACACCCCGGAAACGCCCGTCTTTGTGCGGCGCTACGACGGCCACATGGGCCTGGTCAACACCTATACGCTCCGGATGGCAGGCATCACACGCGAGACGCCGGATCCACCCGGCGGACAAATTGTGCGCGATCCTGAAACCGGCGAACCGACCGGTATCCTGCGCAACGCCGCCATGGACCTGGTGACACGACTCATCCCCGAAGAAACGATGGACGACCTGCTCGACGCCACGCGCCTGGCTCTTGAGGAAGCCCGCAGGAACGGGGTCACCGGCATCCACGACATGGCCTCGCCGGACGATCTGAGGGCGTATCAGCAACTGCACAAAAACGGTGAACTCACCACGCGCGTGTACGCCATCCTCCCCTTCCCTCGATGGGAGCATCTCGCTGAAACGGGCATCCAGGCGCCATTCGGCGACGACTTTGTGCGCGTGGGCGGCCTCAAAGCCATGGCGGACGGGTCCCTCGGTTCCTCGACCGCACTTTTCTTCGAACCCTACACCTCCGATCCCGCAACACACGGATTGCCGAGCGACGTACTGGGCGACGGCCGGCTGGAAGCATGGGCCATGGCCGCCGACAAGGCCGGACTGCAGCCCGTCATCCATGCCATCGGGGACAGCGCCAACAGCCGCATCCTTGATCTTTACGAGCGGATCATCCGTGAAAATCCGGAGCGCGACCGGCGGCTGCGCATCGAGCACGCCCAGCACATCCACCCGAAAGATTTCAAGCGGTTTGCCGAACTGGGGGTCATTGCGTCCGTGCATCCCTTTCACGCCATCGATGACGGACGGTGGGCCGAAGGGCGCATCGGCCATGAACGCTGCAAGACCACCTACGCCTTCCGGAGCTTCCTGGATGCGGGTGCGGTCATGAGTTTCGGCAGCGACTGGACCGTGGCCCCGCTCAATCCGCTTTTGACGATCTACGCAGCGGTCAACCGCCGCACCCTGGATGGTAATCACCCCGGCGGATGGTTTCCGGAGCAGAAAATCACCGTCGAGGAGGCGATCCGGGCGCACACACTCGTCAGCGCCTACTCCGCCTATGATGAAGAGCGGCTGGGATCGATCACGCCTGGCAAGCTGGCGGATTTTGTAATCCTTTCCGACAATATCCTCGAAATTGATCCGGCCAGGATTAAGGACGTCACGGTGGAGATGACCGTAGTGGGCGGCAGGGTCGTCTATTCAAAAAACCGGGATTGAAACCGGTAAACAGCGACGCGGTTAGCCCCCTCGGCACCGGTTAACACATGCGGTATCGGCGCATAAATGCGGAATCGGTTCACACATGCGGCACCGGCTTGCAATTGCTGTGGCGGTTCTAAATTCCTTCAGAAATTCAGGGTCACGCCAAAAGCCAGCCGCGAATTGTGGTTGTAATCAATCTCGTCGGCACCCATCAGCCGGGTAAAGCGGTACTCGACAAACGGACTGACCAGCGGGAGGATCGGCAACCGGAGTCCGCCGTACAGGTTCCAGTAGATGCTGTTCTCGCTGAAATCCAGAATGGGTTCATCCGATTCGGACCGGAAGCGCTCCTGTCCCAGTCCGAGGCCGACATAAGGATGAAACAGGCCGAAACCGATACCGCCGGTGACGGCAAGGCCATAGTCAAACAAACCCAGCTCTGCCGGAGGGCCAAAATCCCGGTAGGAGTCGACATCCTCCGAAAAAAAGCTGAAATGGGCACGCATTTTGAAATCCAGCAGCGGTACGCTTGAAAGTATGCCCCGTTCCAGGCGAAGACCGAAACCATTGCCCGGATCCGCATCCCGGATTTCATAGGAGGCGCCGATACCCCAACCTGTTACGGCATGTGCCTGCTGGACAGGAACAACGAGCCACATGAGAAGCATAACGGCAAGGGCGGCAAGCGTATTCCAGATCGATTTCATCTGTAGATTCATAGTCTTTCTGTTTGAATGTTGCGGTTTACACAAAAGATAACCGGATTCAACCATTAATATACAGCGGCTGCAGCAGATCACATGAAGATATTGCGGAATTTTCCATAAATCTAATTATTGAGTTTTTACTCATGTATTCATATATTGGATTTGTATCATCGGTTGCCATGAAGTACCCGGCAATCATGGAAATGCCGGCTGAACGTCAGGAACTGATTGCAGGCAGCCGGCACAATCTCATTACCACCATTTTGATCATGCCCGTTATCTCCACCAAGCTTCGCGCCCGGCTGCTTGATGCCCTGGCGCACCCCAACCGCATCCGCATCCTCGAGGCGATCCGAAGCGGCCATACCTGCAGTTGTGAAATCGCTCCCGACTTGAATCTGGAACAGTCCAACCTGTCGCGCCACATGAAGATACTGGTCGACCGGGATATACTCATCCCCGAACGGGACGGGGTGCGCATCAACTACCGGATTGCCGATGAGGACATCTTCAAACTGCTGGATATGGCCGGCCAGCTGATCCGGCGCAACGCCGAACGCAGCATCCTTGAAGAAGCTGAGTGAGTGGGACAACCTGGCAGAAGCACAGAATATACGCATGGCACAACCAGCACCTGAAAAAGCAATCCGCGAATAATGAGAAGTATCACCTGAACCACTTCAGGCAGCGCACGAACAAACAAACGTATTATACCGTCATATACATGAGTACTTGTTCAATAACTCCAATTTACTTTTTCTGTCCGTCATGTCTCATCCGATTCATTTCTTTGAGTCACTTTGAATCATTCCAAAACTTCTGAAATCATTACTCCATGTCACTAATTGCAGAACTGATAACTTCGGGACTTGCTTCGTTGCAGTACTATGTCCTGAAGCACACGCTGACCTGTCTGCTTCCGGCATTTTTCCTGGCCGGGGCCATGGTCACCTTCACCAACCGGGACGCCATCCTGGACCTGCTGGGCGAGCAGGCCAACATCTTCAAGGCTTTCACGCTCGCCGCGGCGGCCAGTTTCCTGGTAGCGGCGTGCTCCTGCACGGTCATCCCGGTGGCGGCCGGCCTCTATTTCGCCGGTGCGGGTGTCGGGGTCGCGTTCATCATCCTGTGGGTCGCCCCCGCCGCCAATGTGCTGGCACTGGTCTACACCGGAACCATCCTGGGAGCCGAAATGGTGACGGTGCGCATCATTGCGGCCCTGCTGGTCGCGTTTGTGGTGGGATTGGTCATGCGCGCCGTGTTCGGCCATGAGCACCGGGAGCAAAATGCTGCAGCAGAAGAATCCGATGCGGGGAAATCTGCTGCATC
>RECX01000095.1 GCA_007693825.1 Balneolaceae bacterium | reverse complement strand
CTTGCCGGGTACCTTGCTCGCTTGCGTGGGTGTCGTTCCCGTCCGGGTGGATGGGGTGGATGGGCTGGCCGGGCGTTCCTGGCTGGCAGGATCGGACCGGGTGGATGGGTTGGTTGGATGTGCCATGTTTTCTTTCTGCCGGTCATTGGTCCGTGTCCGTGCCGGCGCTTCTTCAAATGGTTTTTTTCAATATTGTGTCGTGTGCCGTGCTATCTGCAGGTGCGGGGATTGCAACCCCTAAAGAGTAATAAACATATTTACTTAAGATACTGATTGCACGGGACAATTGCGACAAGGTTGGAATTGTGTGCGGCAGCCAGTAAATTTTAAGCGTTTTCAGGCCGGATTATCTGTCGGGCATCCGGCACAAGGCCGGTCGCTCTATTCCGCTCAATGCCGGCACCTGGCCGGTCCACCAAACCCACCATGTGCACCCTCAGCTGGCAAATCAGGAACAACAGCCTGACGGTCGTCTTCAACCGTGACGAGCGTTTTTCCAGGCCCGATGCGCATCCACCCGAAACGGATACCATCGACGGCGTGCGCGTGCTGGCTCCGCGCGACCCGGAAGGCGGCGGCACCTGGATTGCGGCCAACGAGCATGGCATGGTCGTCTGCCTGATGAACAACTACCGGGCGGGGTCGCATGAAAAACCGGACAGGGAATACCGGAGCCGGGGATTGCTGGTCCGCTCCCTCTCCCCCATGTCCGACCTCCACCGCCTGCGCCGCGCACTGTCGGACATCGACCTGCATGCCTACCGCCCGTTTCACCTGATCGTATTTCCCGGCACCTTTCCACCGATCGAGTGGCAGTGGAACGGCAGCAAACTCACGGAAATCGTCGGCGCCCCGCCCGTGCTCACCTCCGCGGGCATCCTTTCCGACTATATTGCCAAAAGACGCAGCCGTTTGTTCCGCAAGGCCACCGATGACTTCACAACGGACCTGAGCGATGAAAAACAGCTCTCCCTGCACCGCAGCCGCCGTCCCTGGCCGCCCCTTACATCCGTTGCCATGAGATGGCGGGATCGCGGCACCGTCAGCCTGACGCAAGTGAAGGTGACGCCCGGTGACGTGATTATGCGCTACCAGCCGGGCGATCCGGCCACCACACCGCATCCAACAGAAACATTCCGCCTGGAGCGGACCGGAACCCCCAAACCCGAGCGGAAAATCATTCCCTGTGAACCCTTTCCCGATGATCCGGTGGATGTCATACGGCTGCTGGGCGAGAAAAACCCGGCCATGCAGCAATCGCTCCCCGGCATCGCCAAATCCGCCCTTCGCCTCATTGCGCGGGAAAGGACCATCAATAACGGGCTGAACAGGGTCAGGGAGCTTCCATGCAACTTTATTTCCGCCAAAGCGCTCCATTATACCGGGGTCCGGGGCCATCTGGAACCTGCCTCGGGCGCACTTCCACCGCCGGAAACCAGGCCTGTCTTTCTGGCGAATCATCCCACCGGCGGACTCGACGGGATACTCATCCTGCACTGGCTCTCCACATACTATCCCGGCATCCGGCTGATCGTCAACGACCTGCTCTGGAACATCCACCACATGCGTCCCTATATTGTTCCGGTGGATATGTATGGCGACAGCCGCAAAGCGCTCAGAACCATGGTGGATGCCTTCGAGGGGGACCAGCCGCTCATGGTGTTCCCATCCGGCCGGACGGCCCGGAAGAAGAACGGGGTGCTCACGGAGGAGCCCTGGAGGAAAAACCCCGTAAAAATGGCCCTCAAGCACCAGCGGACCGTGGTGCCCGTCCATATCGAAGGTTACAATTCGCGGCTTTTTTATGGCGTGGCGCGGTTGCGCACCCTGCTGCGGATTCCCCTGAACCTTGAGATGCTGTTTCTATCCCACGAATTCTTCTACAGGAAATGGAAGGATTTCGGGATAACGGTTGGTGAGCCGATGACGGCGGAGCAGGTCCGGGAGCTGGGCAAAAGCGATGTGGAGCGCGCTGAGGCGCTGCGCAGGATATGCGTGCAGCTGGGCAACCCGGCAACGCAGTGATCCCCGAGCCCCGAGCTCACGTATTCGCACGATGCTATTTGATGATCAGGAGCTTTCTGTTGGCCCTGAAATCACCTGCTTCCAGGCGATAGATGTACATGCCACTTGGCAGGTCTGCTGCGTCAAATTGCACCTCATGATAACCGGCTTCGGCTGATCCGTCAACAAGCCGGGCCACCTGCTGACCCAATGTGTTGTACAAAACCAGGCTCACCGGGCCGGACTCAGGCAGGAAATAACCGATATTCGTGACCGGATTGAACGGATTGGGATAGTTCTGATGGAGTTTGTATCCGGAAGGAAGTTCCAGTAGCGTCTCTGCCGAAGTCTCCCTGTCAGCCATTCGCATTTTAGCCAGAAAAATACTTGTATTGCCAAATCCGGGAAGCGTGTGGTCACCAAAACTCGCATTCCTGCCGGCACGGCCCGTCAGATAGATATTTTCATCCTGGTCGACGACCACGCTGTTTCCGTGATTGTTTTCGAGCGATCCCCCGGCCCTGTCCGCCCAAAGCCAGTTTCCGTGTTGATCCAGCTTTGCTATGAAAATGGTTTCCCTTCCACCTATGCCATCCAGTTCATAATGTCCAAAAGGGGAATTGTTGTGTTGGAAAAAACCTGTAAAAAAAACGTTCCCCGCATCTGATACGAAAACATCAAGGCCGAAATTACGATTTCCCTCTCCACCGGCCTTTTGAGCCCAAAGCCATTTTCCGCTGCTGTCTGCTTTCGCGATAAAAATGTTGTGGTTCATGCCATGTGCGGTATGCAATTCATGGCTGTCAAAAACCAAATCACCGGCAAATGTTCCGGTGACATACACATGCTCATCACCGTCAAGCTCAATTCCCCAGCCCTCCGATACTGCCGAGCCTTCACCATATGCAGCCCAGACCCAGTTCCCTTCATGATCGAGTTTGGCCAGAAATGTCCTGAATTGGGGTTCACCCGGATTCAGATTGATTTCACCAAGAGAGATCTCCCGGACAAAATGCCCCGTAATGTAACTATTGCCCTGGCTGTCGACCACTATTGCTCTGCCCAAGGCCACTCCTTCACAGTAAGCAAATCTAACCCAAAGCCAGTTTCCATCACTGTCCATTTTTGCCACAAACGGATTTTGATGACCGGCATTTATCACATTGTCGCCAAATATTTGCTCACCGCTGGCCATACCGGTCACATAGATACTTCCACTTTGATCAAGGGCAAGGTCATATATTGTAGTGGTTACGCTTCTTGGAACCGATCGTGACCACTCCCAATTGCCCTCGCTGTCCAGTTTTGCCACAAATAAGTTGAAACCCAAGTCACGCGGACCTGTATGCGTCGTGTCGTTTATGATGATATCCCTGAAAAAGTGTCCAGCCACATACACATTTCCCTCATTGTCCACGCCAACAACACTTCCATTGACGTTGGAACTTTGGGCACCGCGAGTCCAGAGCCAGTTTCCATCATTATCCAATTTTGATACGAAAAGATGGGCAGTTGTCCCCTCAAAAGTCAGGGTCGTATCACCAAAAACTCCGGTTTCACGAAAAAAACCTGTGATATATATGTTATCGTCGTGATCCAGGGCTATGCCGGTAGCCTCGTCCATACGCTCACCACCTGCTCCCACTACCCACTTCCACTCTGTTGTCTGGGCATGTGCGTTTAAACAGACAGCAACTGCCAATATGCATGCCATGGCTGTCATGCCTGCTTTGCACCTCATATATGCCTGGTGCATTTTCTTTTGATTCACTCCTGAATTCATGTTCCCTCCACGTTTTTTTTCGGCCGAAAAACAGGCGCCATGAAATGAGTAATAATGGATAGATCTGCTTGAGAAGCTTCTGAGACCGGATAAATCATTTAATCATTAAAACAGCAAAATACTTGAATCCGAATACTGCTTTAAGAGCCACTGCTCCAATACTGTATTACAATGATGTAACTCTCAAACTGAGGGTGCGAAGATAAATGGCTATACCTCTCTTGAGCAGGATACATAATTTTACTTTTTTTTTCAAAAATAAAAGCTGCTGCCCCGAATCGATTAGACGCAATAATCTGGAATACTGGTCCCTTAACCGACTGCAGGCATACGCTCCCTGCCCGAAACCAGCATGACGCACATCAGTACCACCAAGGCGTTTATCACGAACATGACGGTCATCAGGGTATCCCAGTGATGCGCACCAATGGCTACAAAGCCAATGACAATCCCCAGAAGCGGAATGACGATTCCCAGCACGGGCGCCATCCTGGCATTATTGACCAGCATGCCGCCTATGATCAGGTACATCAATGCGAAAAGAAACAGGGGTACCGCCATGGCATGGCCGGGATCAGCAAAAACCGGCAGCAGATGCATGATACCGGTTGCAAGCAGCAGCGTTGCCGCCAGAAACCTGAGGTGCTTCTTCTTTTTGGTGTTCATGGTCCCACCCTACGTTGTTAGGATATGGCAAACCATTACCCATGGTAAACAGGATGGGCGGGTAGCTGCTAATCCATCCTGACATATTTCTGCATGTGATGCAGATCGTCCAGTTCCCAGTTTTCATTGGCGGGCCACCGTTGGATGAGCGTGTCGCCCCGAATTTCAACAAGGATGCGTGTGGTTGTTCCGATCATGTCATCGGACCGGTGGTAATCGAACATTTCCGAATAGCGGTCGCCTTCCAGGGTGTATCTGCCACCGCCCATATAAACCATGGGGACATCGTCCACAAACAAACGTCCTGTAAATACAAAATGCTCTTTTGAGAAAAACTTGATCGAGCTTCCGGTGATCTGGTCCGGAAACGTCATGTCATGTCCGGGCCATTGGGAATAGGCCAGCCTCCAGGCCCCTTCCAGCGGATACTTGTCTTCCTCGACGGTACAACTCCCAACCAGCAAAAAGATCAACAGAGTGGATAACAGCGATATTTTTTTCATGATAACCCCCTTTTAGGGCAATTTTTTGGTTGTAGTGCGGCAAAAAATATCCAATAATGCAGGCCGTTTTTGATAAATAGATTTCTTCCCATCGGCTGCGGGCGGTATGTGCTCCGCCCTGCGACAGTCATTGCTACAGCGCTATGTGGATGTGCCCCATTCATCGCCAGCACCGCTTGTTGAATGACAAAACCTGCTAATGAATCTTACCACATTTTGCCATTGCTGTCAAGATTTTTCGCCGTCATTTGCTATTAGGAACTATTTCCTTATTTCATCAGCATCATTTTGTTCGCCCGGGAGTAATCCCCGGCGGTCAGACGGTACAGGTAGACGCCGCTGGCGAGTCCGGTCGCATCCCAGTAGTACGAATGACGTCCGGCCTGCAGTTCTCCGGAAACCAGTGTGGCGACTTTCTGGCCGAGCATGTTGTATACCTCAAGCGTGACCATGCCCGGCTGCGGCATCGAAAATC
>RECX01000159.1 GCA_007693825.1 Balneolaceae bacterium | reverse complement strand
ATCCTAAATGCAACATACCATCCTAACCGCAACATACCATCCTAACCGCAACATACCATCCAAACTGCAACATACCATCCAAAATCAATAATTATCATGCCTGTCCAACGTCTCTGGTTGTTGATACCTGTACTTATGCTTTTATCCAGCTGTTCGCTTTTTCGGTCAACCGCAGCAACCGATCCGGATATTCCCGATGGCGAAGTGGAAGTCGGCAAACCCGAACCGGCCTTAAAATACTTTGAAATCATTACCGATGAAGCCGAAACCGAGGAGGGGCTGTTTTCCGTCCACAAGGTCAACGGCAAGCTCTATTTCGAAATACCTGACGAACAGCTCGGGCGTGAAATGCTCATGGTGTCACGAATCGTGAGGGCGCAGGCAGGTACGGGATACGGCGGTACCCGGCTGAACAACTACGTGCTCCGCTGGGAGAAACAGGGCGAAAGGATTCTGCTGCGCAATGTCATGTACCAGTCGGTCGCCGACTCGGCATCATCGGTATTCAAGGCCGTGCGCGCGGCGAGTTTTGAACCGATCATTGCGTCTTTCAAGATTGAATCGATCGGGCCCGACAGTCTCTCGTCACTGATAGAAGTGACGGATCTCTTTACCACCGACGTCCCGGAATTCTCGCCCCGTGAGCGTTTCCGCGGTCGGCGCGTCGACAGCGACCGCAGCTATATCGAACGGTTCCGTGCATTTCCGGAAAATGTGGAAGTTACCAATGTGCTCACAATTCAGTCTGAAAATGTCCCGAGAGGAGGCAGCCTGAGATCCATCTCCCTGATGATCAACTTCAGCTTCCTGCAGCTGCCCGAGGTTCCGATGCAGCCCCGGCTTCACGATGAGCGCGTCGGCTACTTCTCCATCCAGCAGGTGGATTTCAGCCGTCCGGAACACCGCGCCGAACGCCGCCGCTACATCACCCGCTGGCGTCTCGAGAGAAATGACGAGGAACCCGCCGAAAACGAACTATACGAACCCAAAAAACCGATCGTATTTTACGTGGATCCCGGTACGCCGGAGTTTCTGGTGGATTATGTCATCCAGGGCGTCAACGACTGGCAGCCGGCATTTGAACAGGCCGGATTTAAAAATGCGATCCTGGGCAAGCCGGCACCGGTGGACGACCCCGATTTCAGCATGGAAGACTCGCGCTATTCCATGGTCCGATGGATGCCCTCCACCGTCATGAACGCGTATGGTCCGCATGTCAACGACCCGCGCTCCGGGGAGATCATCACCTCTTCCATCGGCATGTTCCACAATGTGCAGAACCTGCTGCGTAACTGGTACTTCGCTCAGGGCGCCGCGGTCGATGAACGCATGCAGAACCTGCCCATGCCCGACTCGCTGATGGGCCGCCTCGTTCGCATGGTTGTGGCGCACGAAGTGGGACACACGCTCGGCCTGCCGCATAACATGAAATCCAGCGCAACCGTGCCGACCGACAGCCTGCGCAGCCCGACATTCACGCACAAGTACGGCACCACCCCATCCATCATGGACTACGCACGGATGAATTACGTGGCGCAGCCGGGCGATGGCGCCTACATGTTCCCGATCGTATCCATTTACGACAAATTCTCCATCGAATGGGGCTACAAACCATTTCCGGAAGCCAGTTCAACCGATGAAGAACGGCCGTTCCTGAACGAAATCGCATCCCGCCAGGAAGATGAGCCGATGCTGCTGTTCGGAAATCTCTCCATGTACGACCCCACGCAGCAACGCGAAGCCCTCGGCGACAACCACGTCAAATCGACACAGTACGGTATCGCCAACATCAAGCGCATCATGACATTTATTGCGGATGCGGCCGGACAGGAAGGCGATGATTTCCAGACACTCCAGGAACTCTACGGAGCGGTTGTCCAACAGCGCAACTGGATGCTGGGTCACGTCGTGAACTGGGTCGGCGGCATCTACAGCGAACGAAAGGTATACGGGCAGGAGGGACCGGTCTACACGCCGGTTCCCCGTGAACGCCAGGTGGAAGCCTTGAACTACTTGCTGGAGGAGGCGTTTCAGACTCCGCAATACCTGCTGGACCAGGACGTGCTGGACCTGATTCAACCGTTTGGATCGGGCAACCGCATCATGCAGGGACAGCGTCAGATGCTGATGAACCTGATGAGCACAACCCGCCTCAACCGCATGGCCGAAATGGAAGCCACCCGCAGCAGTTCGGATATTTATGCCGTTGATGACATGATGACGGATCTGCGCAAGGGGATCTGGCAGGAACTCGGACAAAATAGTGTCAGCATCGACATGTACCGCAGGAACTTGCAACGGGCATACCTGGATGTCATGGAAATCCAGCTGCCGGGACTGTTCATCCGCTCGTCAAGCGAGGGAGCGTCCATGATCCGCGGCCACCTGCGCGCCCTTAAACGCGATGTGGACCGTGCCGTGGCCCGTGCTGCCGACAACCCGACACGCTACCACCTGGAGGATGTGTCCGAACGGATCCGGGATATTCTGGACATGGATTGAACATCGAAAACGTGAGTCGGTAATCCTCCGCTGCGGGGATCCGGCTCCCACGCCTGCTCACCTGGAACAATGGACGCAGACCCGTTTTTCCGGCATGATCAGAATGCGCTCGTAGGCGATGGGCTTACCGCAGCGCATGCATTTTCCGTAGGAGGGACTGTCCACCATATCCTGGACGTTCTGCAGCTGCTTCAGACGTTTCCGGGTGTTTCGGTATGCGGCGTCATTGACGGTCTTGTTGTTTATGGCATCCATGCGTGAAATCCGGCCGATAGAACTGTCCGGCTCCACGGCAGCCGTAAGCTCTTTCAGGATCCGGAGCTCTTTCTCCGCCTCCGCGATCATCCTCAGGATGGTCTCTTTCACCTCTTTTCTTTGATCTTCCGAGAGCATAATGGTTTGTGGATGTGTCCGATCGAATCAGGGATATTCTGGATGTGGATTGAAAAGCCGCTTAGGATATTGTTTACCTGAGATCTTCCGGTTCGGGATGAGAGATAAGCCCGGGTTCGTATTTCCCGGGTTCGTATTTATTGACGCGGCGCCCGGCAAGTTTCCTGCCCAGCAAGCCGTATCTGGGTGCCAGTATGAAAACAAGCGCAAACTGCATGCCGTTCACAACGGCAATGGCTCCCGCAATGGAACTGTTGATCCATAGGGCCATGTAGTAACCGCCCACGGCGGACGTGATGCCGAAAAGCACCGCCAGCAATAACAGCCTGTGGAGCCGGTCCGTAAGAAGATATGCGGTTGCCGGTGGAACGATCAGCAGCGCAACGACCAGGATGGCACCCACGCTTTCAAAGGAAGCGATCGTCGTGAACGAGACGGTGCCCATCAGGCCATAATGGATCAAACCGACCGGCAGACCCAGGGTTGCCGCCAGTTGCGGGCTGAAACTGTAGGTCTTGAGCTCCTTGTACATCAGGGTAATAAAACTGATGTTGATCACCAGCACCATGCTGAGGATCCAGACTGGACGGGGACCCATATTGGTTCCTCGCCATACCCACAGATCCCATGGAACATAGGCGATTTCGCCGTAGAGCACACATTCCTGGTCGATATCCACGTTAGCCGCAAACAGGGAAATTATAATGACACCAATGGCAAACAGCGTGGTGAATACTATTCCCATGGATGCGTCATGAAAAATGCGCCCTTTCTTGCTGAGTTCCTCGGTGAGCCACACCGTGAACAGACCAAAAATTCCGGCGCCGATAAGCATCGGGAAGGTGTTCCGGCTCGCCGTCAGAAGGAACGCGAGCACAATTCCCGGAAGCACGGCATGTGATATGGCATCCCCCATAAGCGACATTTTGCGCAATACAAGGAATGTGCCAACGAGGGCACAGGAGCTAGCCGCCAAAATGGCTGTGATGATGATCCACCCGGTTGAAGTGATCATGATGCGCCTCCTTTTCCTTTTTTACCGGCCCGGTTTCCTGATTTGCCACCTTGAATCATGCCGGATTTCCCGCCCGGCTTGTAACCGGGGCTCCCTCCCTTATCCTTCCTGGCTTTTTCATCTGAATTACTGGTGGATGGTTCATTATCTTCGGTGTCATAAGGGATCCTGCTCTTGTGTGGATCAAGCTCCGGGGATCCGAGCGAGGTGCGCAGCTGTTCTTCGATTTCCGAAGTGATGAGGTGCTCCATCGATTCGGCATCTTCGTGGACGTGATCTTCGGCAATCTGCAGATGCTGGCTGAGGTATTGCTCCCAGAGACGATGCACACGCACCAGCCGCTTCGCCTCCTTGCGTCCGTCCGGCGTCAGCAGGTAGCCGTCAGGTGTACCACCATAATACGTGACCAGTTTCCTGCGAAGGAGGGATGAGAGAACCTGTTTCATCGTTCTTCTGGTGAGATGCCTGCGCTTGCGAAGCTCCTTGCCCGGCCGTACCCGGTCGGTTCTTCCGTCTTCCTCCTCCATGGAATACAATGTCTTGAGGATGTTCTCACAGGCAACTCTGCGGGAAAGTTTTCTCTTCTGGAAATAGCGGGAAATTTCACCTCTTCCGGGGGCAAGCAGAAAAGAGAGAAAGAAGACAAATGCAGCACTCACGACCATCCATGGTCCGGTTGGCATGGCCGGAGCCGTATAGCTGATAAAGGAACCCGTTACACCGGAAAGAGCCCCGACACCGGCAGCTATGAGCAGCATGACCCGGAGCGAGTCGGTCCAGTATCGTGCCGCTGCAGCCGGAATGATCAGCATGGAAGCCATCAGCACTACGCCCACCGCCTGAATGCCTGCCGTAATCACAAGCACCATGAGCAAAGCCAGCAGAAACTCTATCCGCTTGACCGGATAACCGATGCTTTGTGCAAAGGAGGGATCAAAACTGACCAGCTTCAGCTCTTTGAAAACGATGATGGTGATAACGAGTATCAGGGCGCTCAACCCGCCGAAAACAAGTACATCATCGCCGACCATGGCCGCCGCCTGGCCGAAAAGGAAATCATCCAGACCACTCTGATCCACAAAACCGGTTGTCTGTATGAAGGTGAGCAATACCACCCCAAGCCCGAAAAACACGGAGAGTACCATCCCAATGGAAGCATCAGGGGCAATACGGCTGTTGCGGCTGATGAAATCCATGGTGGCCATGCTCAGCAATCCGAAAATGAAGGCACCCAGGATCAGCATGAACGGATCCTTGCCACCCGCAAAAATGAATGCGAGGCAGACTCCCGGAAGAATGGCATGCGCCACGGCGTCACCGACAAGCGCCCTTCTGCGTAAAATGGCAAAGCATCCAAGAGCCCCCGCGGAAACACCGAGCAGTATGGTGCCGGCCAGTACGTACCGGATGTTCGGGTCCTGCAGGGAGAAAAACTCAATCAGTGTTTCCATGTATCAGTTGTTCAGATAATATCCGGTTGTCACCGGCCGCCGGGGTTGGACCGGGACCGGGCAGCAGATCAGCTGTCCTGCTCCCTTACAAACCGTTGCTGCCGGCTTTCTTCGATCATCTGGCTCAGAATGTTAAGCCGTCCCCC
>RECX01000211.1 GCA_007693825.1 Balneolaceae bacterium | reverse complement strand
TGGCATTGTCCCAGGCGCCGTTGAAGATGGAATCGCCATCCACCGGATCGCCAATGCCGAGATGGTCATGGTGTGCGGAGAAAACAACGGCTTCCTCTGCCAGTTCCGGATCTGATCCGGTGATTTTGCCAACCACGTTCTGTCCGGCGATATCGCGGTATACGGCATCCATGGACGCATCAATACGCACACCGGTCAGGGGAATCGGTTCAAAATACGGACTTTCGGCGGCATCCAGCATGTCCTGCAGATTGAGTCCGGCCATTTCAAACAGCTCACGGCTGCGGTCGTGGGTCAGCCATCCGTTGAATTGCGTGGCTGGTTCCTCATCCTCGAACACGAAGAGCCGTTCCCGGCTCCAGCTGTTGCGGACGACGTCCCATCCGTAACCGGCCGTCTCGTCGGTGTGGATGATCAGCGCGCCAAGGGCGCCTTTCTCGGCGGCCTGTTCAAATTTGTAGGTCCAGCGTCCGTAGTAGAGGCGGTTGCCGCCATCAAACCGGTCCTCATGGGTCACCGGGTTGAAATTTTTGAAAACAAGCACCTTTCCGGATACGTCCGCTCCCTTGAAGTCATCCCAGTCCTCTTCCGGGGCCTCGATGCCGTATCCGACATAGATCATTTCGGCATCACGCACGTCGACCGACTGCTGCGTATGTGCCGGCCAGGCCATGGCATCGTCCAGGTAGGCCAGCGGGACCTGCTGGTTGTCCGATTGAAGCGACACGGTAACATTATGCGCAACTTGTCCCATCAGGGGCACATCCTGCGTGAAGGAGCCGTCGGGCATGCCGGGTTCCACACCAAGCTCTTCAAACTGGCTGATGACATAGGCCACCGTCATTTCTTCGTACACGGTTCCGGGCGTGCGGCCGCCGAATTCATCGGATGCCAGGACTTCGACATGATCCAGGATGTGCTGCTCGCTGATTGGCCCGGGCAGAACGTCGCTGTTGTTGGCCGGACCGCAGGCGAAAGCAGCAAACAGGATGGTGACGGCCAGAAGAGAGAAATAGGTTTGTTTCATTATTTTGGATTCTGTTTTTATTTCAGTTTTAAGATTGGAAAGATCTGCGGCTCATATCCGGCTGGCGATCAGCATTTCGATATCGCGGTAGGGCATGTCGAAGAGCTGTGCGAGCGATTTTTTGGTCAGCTGGTTTTTGTAGACGTAGGTGCCGTTGCGCAGACTGACATTGGTCCAGAGCGCCTCGCGCAGACCGCCTGCGTCACCGATATCCAGCAGAAAAGGTACCAGCAGGTTGTTCAGCGCTATGGTGGCCGTGCGGGCGACGTTGGACGGGATGTTCGGGACGCAGTAATGCACCACCCCGCTCTCCATGTAAACCGGATCGGAATGGGAGGTGGTGCGGCTGGTCTCGATGCAGCCGCCCTGGTCGATGACCGCATCCACAATGACACTGCCATCCTTCATGGTCTGGACCATGGAGCGGGTCACCCAGCAGGGGGACCGGTGGCCTTCCACCATCGCCGCCCCGATGACCACATCGGCCACCTTGAGCGCCGAAGAGATGAACTGGTGCGTCGCCATGGCGGTGATGATGCGGCGGTCGAGCGAATTCTCGAGGTGACGCAGCTGTGCCAGGTCGGTGTCCATCACAAACACCTGCGCCCCGTATCCGAGGGCGGTGCGTGCGGCGTACTCGGCAATGATGCCGGCGCCCAGGATCACCACCGTGGCCGGCGGCACGCCCGAAATGCCTCCGAGCAGGCTTCCCTGGCCCTGCTGGTTGTTTTCCAGGTAGTGGGCCGCTATCTGGACCGACATGGATCCGGTGATTTCGTGCATCATGCGCACGATCGGGAAGCTGTTGTCCGGCGATTTGATGAACTCAAAACCGATCCCGGTAATGTTTTTGCGGATGAGCTCCTTGAGGTAGCCCTCGGTGGTGTTGCCCAGATGCAGCGCGGAGATGACAGTCTGGTCGGGCTGCAGGAGTTCGTGCTCGCTCTGGTCCGGCGGCGCCACTTTCAGGATGATTTCGGACTTCTTGTAAAGCTCTTCGGTGGACCAGACGATGGTGGCTCCGGCATCCGAGTACTCCTGGTCGGTGAAACGGGCGTCCTCGCCCGCGCCTGCCTCAATATGAATTTCATGCCCGTTAGCCTTCAGGTCCGAAACCCCGCCCGGTGTGACCGCCAGCCGCCGCTCATCCTTGGAACGTTCCTTCGGTAATCCTATCTTCATGCTGACGCGCGAGCCGGTGTATTCTTCGGTTTTTTCCAGCGTTTTCAACCCGAACTGCTGCGCCACCTGATAGGGGTTCATTATTTCCATGTATGTACCGGAGTATTCGTGGAAGGATCAAAACGACAAATTATAAAAAAAAATGATGAATTGGATGCCTTTTGATATCCGCGGCATCCTGCACCTTTGCACCTTTGCAGCCCGTCAATATGATGCGGATATTGCGGTGAGCAGGGGCCGGCAAGAAAGCAGGCACCGGCAATGAAGCAGGCACCGGCAAGAAAGCAGGCACCGGCGATAAAGCAGGAACCGGCAATACGGCCGGGGAACACATCCACCCCCATGAACATCAGTCCAAAAAAAATCAGACCCACGAACATCAGACCCACGAACATCAGACCAAAAAAATCACTCGGACAGCATTTCCTTAAGGATGGCAACATCGTCCGGCGGATTGTGGAGCATGTGCAGGCGGCCAGCGAGGACCGGGTCGTGGAAATCGGTCCCGGAACCGGCGCCCTGACCGTGCCGCTGTCGGAGCGGTATCCGGATCTGCATGTTTTCGAGGTGGACGAGCGGGCGATTGAGGTGATAGCGCGTCTGTGTCCCGGCGTCACCATCCACCCGGTCAGTTTTCTGGATGCGGACCTTGCCGCACTTGGCAGGGAAGCCGGGAGGAAGCTGTTTGTGATCGGCAACCTGCCTTACTTCCTGACCAGTCCCATCCTGTTTCGTATCCTGGATCAGGGCCCGCTTTTTTCACAGGCCGTGCTCATGATCCAGAAAGAGGTGGCGGAGAGGCTGGTGGCACGTCCCCGTACAAAGGAATACGGAATTCTGAGCGTGCAGGCACAGGTTATGGGGAGGGTGGAGCTGCTGTTTCCGGTATCCCGGCATGTCTTTCATCCACCGCCCAGGGTGGAGAGTGCGGTGATTTCGTACCGTCCGGGCAATGAGATGTTCCCGGGCTCGGCAGACGACCTTCCGGTTCCATTGGACCGGTTCAAGCTGGTGGTGCGCACGGCATTCCAGCAGCGCCGCAAACGCCTCTCCAATGCACTCAAGGGACTGTTTCACGGCTCCTTTCCGGATGGATTCGATGCCGGCCGAAGGGCGGAGGAGCTCGAACCGGTGGAGTTTGTCCGGCTGGCGGAATGGCTTGAAAACGGGAGATGAGCCAAGAGTGAACTAGGCGGAAAAGGCGGTCGCAGCGCGCGGGCATCGAAGGCGCATCCTCAAGAGCAGCGGGGATCACATCCACAAGAGTTGACAGAGCGCATCCTCAAGAGCAGCGGGGAACACATCCACAAGAGCTGAAGGAGTGCATCCACAAGAGCAGCGGGGAGCACATCCACAAGAACAGCGAAAAAAAGATTCGCTGAACGCCAGGCGAAGAACGGTTGTTTTTGGCACTGTTAGCATTCTATTAGGACAGAGTGCTAAAATGTAAAAAATACCTCTTGCGCAGTTAGAAGGCATTTCTTATTATTGGCACGAATCTGAAACTGGCACTCAATAAGCAAGAGTGCTAATCATAATCACCACCAAACTAAAAAGAGCAACATTATGGCAAGTATCAAACCTCTTAGTGACAGAGTACTGGTTCGCCCGGATACCGCTGAGGAGAAAACCAGCTCCGGGATCATCATTCCTGACTCCGCGAAAGAGAAGCCGCAGCGCGGCACCGTGGTCGCGGTAGGAGACGGCCGGGTCGAGGATGGAAAGAAATTCGACATGTCGGTCAAGGAAGGCGACAAGGTGCTGTACGGCAAGTACGCCGGTACGGAGATCGAGATCGACGGCGAAGAGCTGATGATCATGCGCGAGAACGACATCCTCGGCATTCTTTCCTGACGAATTATTAAAACGAACCTGTTAATCATTTAAAACGAATTCTGACCTATGTCAAAGTTAATCCATTATAATATCGAAGCTCGTGACGGCCTCAAGAAAGGGGTCGATAAACTGGCCAACGCTGTAAAAGTGACCCTCGGTCCCCGCGGACGCAACGTGGTCCTCGAAAAATCATTTGGCGCCCCCACGGTTACCAAGGACGGTGTGACGGTAGCCAAGGAGATCGAACTTGAAGACAAAGTGGAGAACCTGGGTGCGCAGATGGTGCGCGAGGTTGCTTCCAAAACCAGCGACAATGCCGGTGACGGTACCACTACCGCCACGGTGCTGGCCCAGTCCATCATCCAATCCGGACTCAAGAACGTAACCGCCGGTGCCAACCCGATGGATCTGAAGCGGGGTATCGACAAGGCCGTGGAAGCTGTCGTGGCCGAACTCAAGAACGTCAGCCGTGACATCAGCGACCGCAACGAGATTGCCCAGATCGGAACCATCTCGGCCAACAATGACGAGTTCATCGGCAACCTGATTGCCGACGCCATGGAGAAAGTGGGCAAGGATGGTGTGATCACCGTTGAGGAAGCCAAGGGAACCGATACCCATCTGGATACGGTGGAAGGCATGCAGTTCGACCGCGGATATCAGTCGCCTTACTTCGTGACCAATTCCGAAAAAATGACCACCGAGCTGGAGGATCCCTTCATCCTGATCTACGACAAGAAGATCTCCAACATGAAGGATCTGCTCCCCATCCTTGAGAAGGTGATCCAGACCGGCAAGCCGCTTCTGATCATTTCCGAGGATGTGGAAGGCGAAGCCCTGGCAACGCTCGTGGTCAACAAGCTGCGCGGCACCCTGAAGATTGCTGCTGTCAAGGCGCCCGGCTTCGGCGACCGTCGCAAGGCCATGCTCGAGGACATTGCGATCCTCACCGGTGGAACCGTCATCTCGGAAGAGCGCGGCTACAAGCTGGAAAATGCCACGCTTGACTTCCTGGGACAGAGTGCCCGCATCTCCATCGACAAGGACAATACCACTATTGTTGATGGCAAAGGCAAAGAAGACGACATCAAGGCCCGTATCAACCAGATCAAGGCACAGATCGATGACACCACGTCCGATTACGATCGCGAGAAACTGCAGGAGCGTCTGGCCAAACTGAGCGGCGGTGTTGCCGTGCTCTACATCGGCGCCGCTTCCGAGGTTGAGATGAAAGAGAAAAAAGCCCGCGTGGAAGATGCCCTGCATGCTACCCGGGCCGCTGTTGAGGAAGGTATCGTGGCCGGTGGTGGTGTAGCGCTGCTGCGCTGTGCTCATGCACTCGATAACCTGAAAGGTGAAAATCCGGATCAGGCAGTCGGTTTTGATATTGTCCGTCGTGCGCTGGAAGAACCGCTCCGGATTATTGCCGGCAACGCTGGTGTGGAAGGTTCCATCGTAGTCCAGAAGGTCAAGGAAGGCAAGGGCGCGTTCGGATACAACGCACGCACCGAGGTGTACGAAGACCTGACCAAGGCCGGT
>RECX01000128.1 GCA_007693825.1 Balneolaceae bacterium | reverse complement strand
GCCTCCGAAGTGGATTATTCCGGCATGAAAGGCACCCAGTGCCTGGGGCGGCAGTCCTTCCGTCTGGCGTTTTATCCGCACGCCGGCGACTGGCAACGTGGCGGGGTTTTCGAGCAGGCCATGCGATTCAACTACGGCGTACGCCTGTTCCAGTCCGGCCGTACCGAAGGCGACATCGCACCCGGCTCATCGCTGCTGGATATCCGTCCGGGCGAACTCACCTTCAGTGCATTGAAAAAAGCCGATGGCGCTTTTGTGGATGAGCACAGCCGGACCGGAACGCGGGACCGCTACGTGCTGCGGATATACAATCCGACGGAAGAAACGGTCGAGGGCGAGGTGTCCCTTTGGTTCCCGGTGCGAAGCGCCGCTCAGGTCACCATGGAAGAGAAGCACATCCGCGACCTGGAGGTAAAAAACAGCCGCGTGATACCCGTCACCCTTTCCTCGCGGCAGGTCATGAGCATCATGTTAACTTGTCCCACTGCAACCCTTTAATAAAAATGACGTAAAAAGCGATTATGTCCGTTTCGCCTTGATCCGTTCAACTGTTACTGCAAGTTGCGGGTTTCGGCCCAAATACAGCAAAGGAGATCGATAACATGGATATGTGGATATTTCTGACCGTTGCCGTCATCGTCTGGGGAATCGTGGAGATGGTCCAGTCGCGGTCAAAAAACAAATTGCAGAAAAAACTGGAGTACGGTGAGGATGAAAGAAAAAAATACGGTGAGAAGATCGAGCGGCTGGAGCGCCGGGTGGCCAATCTCGAAGCCATCGTGGTGGATGAGGAATCCGGCAAAGCAGCATCCGGCACCAAAGGGATCGCATCAACCGGTGACGACGCTGCTTACGAACCCCATCAGCCCGGCACAATGACCAACAAGCTGAAGTAAATGCCTGCAGTTGCAGAATCCATCGCGATTCTGCCTTTTCACGGTACCGGCTTTCTTTCAATCGGCGCAACCGCCAGGTTGCCCTTTTCCATCCATCCATGCCATTATACGGTTTAGCGTCGCAACCCCATCCAATCTTGAATCCGGAGCAGAATTAACATGGCTACTGAGCGAGAAAAGACGCTAAGCGGCAACCTCTATGACACTCATGATCCGGAGCTGGTTCACGACCGGGACCGGGCTCGAAACCTGTGTCTTGATCACAATACTTCACGCGAAGATCAAAAGGAGAAGCGGCGGCGGAGCCATAATTTGTCCCGGTGTGACGATTGGATCGCGAAGTGTCATCGGGGCGGGAAGTGTTGTAACTCGCGACATCCCCGCCGGTGTATTTGCCGCTGGCAACCCCTGCCGGGTTATTCGGGACATAACCGCTGGTGACCCCGGTTCAGACTGTGACAAATAATCCTGCTCATATTGGAACCTGTAACCGGATTCCGTCTCCTCAAGTACCCCAGCTCGGACATCATTGACAAAAATAACTGCCTTTCTATAACTCATCACGATCCTCCACTCTAACGGGGCCCGTTCTGTGGCCAAACATTGCCAGCACCTGGTTGACTTTGTCCAGCCGCACGCTCTGTTTGCCCTGTTCCAGATCACGGATGAACCTGAGACCGACACCCGCACGGTCAGCCAACTCCTTCTGCGTCAACCCCAATTGACGGCGCCGTGTTTTTACGAACCGGATTATTTCGTTTGTTGATGCCATCGCACACCTTGTTTTTTGCTTTACACCGAGTCATTGCCGCCTTTCACGCATTAGGACAAGCATAAATCTACCTTATACCACAACGGGTATATTCGCATTTATCATATGATTATTACACCCTAAAAGGTATAAAATAGTCTTTTTTTGATTTTTTATATCACATCGGGTATAATGCAATGATCTACAGAAGCAATTATACCTCATAAGGTATAAAATTGCAACGTCAATTCATGGAATGACCAGCAGATTGGCCACGGCAAGGATGAGCCAGGCGACCGTGATGGTGGCCATCATCTGTTCGGTGGTCAGGGGATGTCCGGCAAGCCGGTAGACAAGCCAGGGAATGGCGGCAACACCGATGGCAAAGGCGAAATGTCCCGCCACACTGTAGAGCATGTTGACTGCTGTCACCTCATACGAGGTAACGACCGAAACTGCTATGGTGGCGGACAGCAGCAGTGTCCACCACCATTTATGGTTGCTGAATAATGTCATTCTCACGTTTCCGCACTACTTCTCATTCTTTTCCAGGTAGTACATCCACTGGAAGTATTCGAACGGCATGATCACCAGCGGATTGGCGTTGTTGTCGATCATCAGCTCCAGGTATTCGCGGGCCGGATCTTTCCGCTCCACTTTCGGGGCCTCGGATCCGAAGATCTGTCCGAAGAGCAGCGACAGCGAAAACGGCTGGGGCTCGGGTCCTTCGACGATCTCGAACTTGTCGCCCGGACGAATTCCCGCCTTCTCTTTGGCAATCTCAATGGCCGTATAGAGGCTGCCGATCTCATCCACCAGCATTCTTTCTTTGGCGTCGGAGCCGGTCCATACCCGTCCGGCCGCCACCTCCTTGATCTGGTCGAATTCGGCGTCCCGGCCTTCGGCCACGTTCTCAATGAACTGGTCGTACAGATCGTTCATGCGTGTGACCAGGTCGTCGCGCTCCCGCCCGGAAAGCGGTCGGTTGGGCAGGCTGAGTCCCAGCAATGGCAGGGTCGGGCCAAACGACAGGTCCGCCGATTCCCCGCGCTGTACATGGTCGGTGTGCAGGCGCAGGTGCCGGCTCATGCCGTCGTCCCACAACCATCCCCCGATCACGCCGATGCTTCCGGTGACGGTGTTGGGCGCAGCGACGATGGTGTCGGCGTACATTGAAATCCAGTAGCCGCCTGATGCCGCAACGCGGCCCATGGAGACGATCACCGGTTTGACTTCCGCCGTCTTCCTCAGCTCTTCGGCCACCAGGTCCGATGCCAGCGCATCGCCGCCGGGCGAGTCGGCCCGCATCACCACCGCCTTGACGCTCTTGTCTTCCCGTGCCTGACGGATGGCCGCCGAGAGCGTGCGCGCCCGGATGCCGGTTTCGTTCATGGTCGGACCCTCGGCATAAAGCACGGCAATTTTGCTGGTTGGACCCCACTGGTCATCGCGCGGTTTGTTGTAGACGTACAGGTCGCCCGGACTCACCCGGCTTTTCTTTTCGCCTTCGAGCTTTTCAATGATCCCGTTGATGTCGGAGGGCCGGGCCAGCGTGTCGACGATGCCCGCATCCACCAGAGCCCGGGGAGACAGTGCGATGCCACGCTGGATGAGCGAATCGAATTTCTCGCCGTCGATACCGCGTCCATCGATTACATCCGCCTTGACCAGTTCGTAGAATCCGTCGATGATGGCCTGGCGCTGCTCACGGTCAGCGTCGGACATTTCTGTGCGGGACAGCGACTCGAAAGCGGATTTGTACTCCATTTCGCGGAACTCATCCACCCCGATGCCGATTGCTTCGAGCATATCGGCGAGGTAGGTGGTGCCGATGGCATAGCCGGGGATAGTCATGCCGCCATAGGGATCCATGATGACATAATCGGCGACGCTGGCCAGGTGGAAGGTGTTCATGCCGCCGCGCTCCACATAGACGATCACTTTCTTGCCGTTGGCCTGTGCCCGTTTCAGCGCCTCACGCAATTCCCAGGTCTTGGCCTGATCGATGCCCATGCGGGTGGTGTTGACCACGATGCCGGCAACGGTCGGATCAACTGCGGCCTGGTGGATCTGGTCGAGTGTGGCCAGGTAGGTCTGGCGGCTGTCCATGAAGCGGAAAGTCTGGTAGGGAAGTCCGCCGCGCACACCTACATTCACATAGTTGCGGTCGCGTCGCATGTAGCTGTCGATGACGTTGCGGTCCAGGGCGCCGGCGCGGATGCTGTAGGTGTTGAAGCGGTGGTTGCCGTCGGTGTCGCGGTGCGCCTGGTAGCTGACGCCCGTGCGGCCCAGGCTGAACTGCACGCCCGCGGTGAAGCCGATGTCGTCGATGTAGCGGCCTGTGAACCGCACGCCCGGCAGGGCTTCGATCGCCGCTCCGGCCGACCAGCGTCCGTCAAAGAAATCGTCATTGCCCTCGCCCACGGCATAGTCGCCGAAGACGGTGAGCAGCGGAGTTCCGAGCGGACGAACCGCCATGTCGAACACCGCCTCATAATACTCGTAATTGAAGGTGGACGTGCCGGTGATACCCAGTGAAAAATAGGAGGCCGGACGGAAAAGCGTTCCAAACGTCAGGTTGGTTCTAAGGTCCTGCGAATCGGTGGTCCCGCGATACCAGTTCACGGCAAAACCGGCCGAGGCGGCATCGGTGCCGCCGCCAAAGGCTATGCGGTAGTCGCGGAAGCGCAAATTGTCAAAGTCGTTATTGAAAAAACTGAAGGAAAAACCGGGCGCACTGGAAATGAACCCCCACCGGCCGATATCCCCGGCAAAATTGTCGCTCGTCCAGTAGAAGGCCATGTCGGAGTCGTGCACATACTGCAGCAGGGCGGGATTGTCATAGCCGTACAGCCCGAAGGTCATGGCGCCGGGCGAGGCCATCAGAAAATCGGTGCGCTCAAAATATCGTTCAAACCCGATGCGTGTCTGTGCAGAAAGATGGGTGGATGCGGCCAGAAGCACAAAAACCGCAAGTAACGTTGTTGTAATTGTTTTGTTCATGATGATCGCTTTGGTTGACAAGGAGCAAAATACGTAATCTTCAGGTATACGCCGGACAGGATGCAAAAGTTTCAGTGCGGAAGGGCCGTTCGGGTGGACCGCTGCCGATGGACCACTGCCGATGGACCACTGCCGATGGACCGCTGCCGATGGACCGCCCGGCCATCCACCCGGCCATCCACCTGGACATCACGACTCCTCCATTTCACGCAGGGTTTTCCAGCAGAGCCATAGCGCCCGCGGCACATGGAAGCACCCCTTGTACGGACCGCCCTTGAACCGGTGCGTGACCTTTCCGTAGCGGTCCAGGTAGCCGTACCATTCGCCGTGTTCATGATCCGGGAAATGCGCAAAACTGTAGTCGGTGACCTGCGAAAACGCCTGCCAGTCCGAATCACTGCCGAACAGCTTGTAATTGAGCAGGTGTGCATACATCGCCTCGCAATGGGGCCACCAGAGCTTCATCGACCATTCCAGCGGGACCGGCGAGAACCCCTCGGAATCCAGAAAATAGTAGATGCCGCCGTGTTCGGAATCCCAGCCGCCGCGGAACGACCAGCGCACCATGTCGGCGGCCGTATCCATCAGCTCCCGGTCGCCCCGGCGCTGCGCCCAGTGCTGCAGGAACCACCCGGCTTCGATAGCATGCCCGGGATTCAGAAAACGTCCGTCCGGATCGTCAATGAAACTGCCGTCAGGCGCCACCGTCTCAAACACGAGCTCACGATCCGGGTGTACATGCAGCAGCATCCGCCGGATGCACTCGTCGATCTCCGTCCCGTACTGCCCGCCTTCGCCGAGCGTCACCTCCTCAATCAAATTCAGCAGGATCATGGGGATGGCCAGCGCCTGCGACGGCCTCTGCCCCTCCAGCACCGGCCGGCCCACTTTGGACAGATCCTGCGACCACTCCCAGACACGGCCCAGCTGCGCCTCGGCCTCCCTGAGATACCGCTCCTCACCCGTCGCATGTCCGAAACCAGCCAGCGCCATGATGTAGAAACACTCGGAGAAAATCTTTCGCTGGATGTGCACCGGCCGCCCGTCCGCGGTCAGCGAAAACCAGACGCGCCCATCCTCCCGCACCGCGTTTTCGCGCAGAAACCGGATGCCGGATGCGGCCATATCCAGCCACTCCTTCTTCTGCTCAACGGTCCGGTAGAGCGTGCTGAACATCCAGGCCTGCCGTCCCTGAAGCCAGATGTGCTTCCGGGTGTCGTAGACCGCCCCGTCGCGATCCAGGCAATTGAAATACCCGCCGTACTCCGGATCGGGCGAGTGCCGCTCCCAGAACGGGATCACGTGTTCGAACAATTCGCGTTCAAATTGCTTGCGGTAGGCGGTAACAGGTAAGTGTGAGGTCATTTGTGCGGCGATTTTTTGTAAGAAATGGTCAAAAGTTGTTACGCGATGCCTTGTGATTTTTCTGGTGGATGCGGCCGGTCGCAGACCGACGTTTTTGTTCCGGGTGGATGCGGCCGGCGGTGTGCCGGGGCAGGGTGCCCGGGTGGACACACCGGATTAGGCACCTCACGCATCCACCCATTCCCGGTACCGGCCGAAGAGCGTGCGGGCGGATGGGTACATGGAATTCGGGCTCATGAAGTGGGAGAATTCGAAGGTGATGAGCTTGTCCACCCCGGACTCCAGCGCCGTCTCCATTTTGTAGCGCATCTTGGGCCAGGCGATGGGCGGGAATTTGATGGGCATGTCGCGGTCGAACGATTCGACGTTGCTCCAGCTCTGCAGGCCGTGACGGGCGGCCAGCTCGCCGTTGACGCGCAGGTAATCCCCGAGTTCGTGCAGGCCCACCTGTCCGTCCTGGAACGCGACGATATCCACAATGCCCTCCAGTCGCGCGAAGACCTGGCTCCACTCGTCGACGTGCTTGTCCAGCGAGATCGCTTCCCCCCCGAACTGTTTGACGCCCTTGACATAAGGCGATATGAACACGGGCAGGTCGCGCAGCCCCTTCAGGTGTCCGGAAAGCTGTTCGTAGACCTTCATCATGCCTTCATCAAAGGTGTTGATCTCGTGGGATATGTACCAGCCGCGGAACGCCTTGCGGTCGCCGTAGCGCGCGACCACCTCGTCGCAGAAGGCGCGGTTGATATCGGTCTCCTTCTGGTACTGGCCATTGATCCAGTAGGTGCCGGAGTCGTAGGTCCCGAAGAACAGGTCCATGCCGCAGCGCTCGGCCTCGGTCAGGAACAGGTCCACCAGGTCGGTGTAGACCGGCAGGGTGTCCATCTCCTTTTTGAGGATGCGGGATTCGAACGTGGCCTGCTGGCGGTATCCGGCGCGGATGAGGATGACGGTGTCGATGCCCACCGATTTCATCACGTCGAAGTCACGCGACCATTCGCGTTTGCCCCAGTTTTGCGCGGGGATGTCGTGTGTGATTTCGTCGAGGAATGTCCCTGTGATCGCTTTCTTCATAAGCTCCTGAATTTTGTTGCAGAAATAGTGTCCGTGGTTTCGCGGGCCGGCTGACGGAAACGCGTCCGGGTCAATGACCGGTCATGGACATTTCATCCGCTTCCCAATATCGCATATCCCCGGTTTCTTTCAAAGGGACGGCCCGACCGGTGACAGGCACCTTATGCACCTTTCAATATGCTTCATATGTCAGCGGATGCACAGATGGAATTCCCGGCGCATGAAGCATTTCATGCCCGTCACGGGCCCCTCTGCTGGCTTGCTATTGAGAGCATCTCCTCGTAATTTTGTTTGATTTAAAAACACAGGGATACATTACGCCAACCGATATTATTACATATTCTTATGCCTGAATTATTAGCCAACAAAGAGCTGCAGCAATATGAAAAAATCCCGACAAGGGTATTTGCCGATTCCGAAGAACCTTCGAAAATCGCAGCCGGTGAAATCGCAAAACTGATCCGCTCACGCCAGGAGGAAGGCCGGGCTGCGGTGCTTGGACTTTCCGTCGGTCCATCCACAAAACAGGTCTACAAAGAGCTTGTGCGGATGCACAAGGAGGAGGGCCTGAGTTTTGACAATGTGATCACCTTCAACCTCCAGGAGTACTTCCCTATCGATCCGGAGCAGATCCAGAGCTACACCCGCTCCATGAACGAGGTCTTTTTCAGACAGGTGGACATCAAAAAGGAGAATATCCACATGCCGGACGGCACGCTGGACCGCGAAGATGTATATGAATATTGCCAGGAGTACGAACGCAAGATCCAGGAGGCAGGCGGACTGGATATTCAGCTTGTCGGTATCGGGAGGACCGGGCATGTCGGTTACAACGAACCCGGATCTTCGCGTGAGTCGCGCACCCGGCTTGTGACACTGGACAAGGTAACCCGCATTGATGCCGCCAGCGTCTTTTTCGAGGAGAAAAATGTGCCGCGCAACGGCATCACGATGGGTATCGGCACCCTGCTGGAAGCCCGCAAGGTTCTCGTGATGGCGTTTGGCGCCGGCAAGGCACCGATCATACGGCGCACGGTGGAAGGCGATGTGAGCGAATCCGTGCCCGCATCTTTCCTGCAGGACCATCCCAACACCACTTTTTATCTGGACAAGGCCGCCAGCAGCGAGCTGACCCGCTTCCGCAATCCCTGGCTGGTGGGTTCGGTCGAGTGGGACGACCGGATGATCCGTTCCGGAGTGGTATGGCTGTGCCAGAAAGTGGACAAGCCGATCCTGAAGCTCACCGATGAGGATTATACCGAAAACGGCCTGGGGGAGCTGGTCACCGAACGCGGTCCGGCTTACAACATCAACATCAAGATATTCAACGAGATCCAGCATACCATCACCGGCTGGCCGGGCGGCAAACCCAACGCCGATGACAGCAACCGTCCCGAGCGCGCCGAACCGTTTCCCAAGCGGGTGGTGCTTTTCAGTCCGCATCCCGACGACGACGTTATTTCCATGGGCGGGACGTTCCTGCGACTGATTGACCAGGGGCACGAAGTGCACGTTGCCTACCAGACATCCGGCAACATTGCCGTATTGGATGAGGATGCCGTGCGTTTCGCCGATTTTGTGCGTGTCTGCGCCAAGGAATTTGATCTGAAGGGCGCGGAAGCCGAGAGGATTTTCCGCAAGATCCAGGACTTCCTGAAAACCAAGAAGCCGGGCGATGTGGATATTCCCGAGCTGCGCCAGATCAAGGGGCTGGTGCGTCAGGCCGAGGCCCGCGCCGCCGCGCATTTCTGCGGGCTGCCGGACGAGCAGATCCACTTCATGAACATGCCGTTTTATGAGACGGGGCAGGTAGAAAAAATGCCGCTTGGCGAAGAGGATGTCCGGATCACCAAGGAACTGCTCGACGAGGTCCGGCCGCATCAGATCTATGCCGCAGGCGACCTGGCCGATCCGCACGGGACGCACAAAGTGTGCCTGGATGCGGTCATGGAAGCGGTCCGTCGTTCAATGGACGAGAAATGGTACCGCGACTGTTACGTCTGGCTGTACCGCGGCGCTTGGCACGAATGGGACATCGACCAGATCGAGATGGCCGTGCCTATCAGTCCGGATGAGCTGCACCGCAAGCGCCGTGCGATCTTCAAGCACCAGTCGCAGAAAGATAATGTGGCGTTCCCGGGCAGCGACAAACGCGAGTTCTGGCAGCGCGCCGAGGACCGCAACCGCGGCACCGCCGAGCTCTACGACAAACTGGGCATGGCGGAGTACGAGGCCATAGAAGCGTTCGTGCGCTGGATTCCCGGCGATAAGGAGATCATCTGACCGGAAAACGCGACGCTTCGGACATGATGGCTGCAATCGCGAGACTGGGGGCTGATGCCCAGTGCCTCAACGGGCCATTTCCCCCAGGAATTTCTGCAGGGCGCGCCCCCGATGGCTGATGCTGTTCTTGAGAGCGGCGTCCATTTCGGCGAAGGTTTCCTCGTATCCGTCCGGGACAAAAAGCGGATCGTAGCCGAAGCCTCCGGTGCCGCGTTCCCCGGTGATGATACGTCCCTCGCAGACACCTTCGAACCGGCGAATCTTCAGCTTCCTGTTCGGAATCGGCCGCTGCTGGTCCGTCTTGACGGACGGGCCGGAATCGTCTCCGTGATCGGCACCGGGATAATCTCCGTGGTCGGCACCGGGATAATCACCATGATCGGCACCGGAATCATCTCCGTGATCGGCACCGGGATAATCTCCGTGATCGTCTTCCGCTTGCACTCCGGTTTGAGTTGCGGATTTCACTGATGATTGCGCTGTGGCATGGGCTGCGGTTGATCCGGCGTTTCGAACGCTGGCGTTTTCATCGGGATCCGGACCAATGTAGACCAGCACGGTGCGGAAGCGGGCGGTACGCTGTGCGGGATCCGTGACGCCGGCCATTTCTTCCAGCAGTTTTTTGCGGTTCTGCTCCGCGCCGCCTTGCGGACCGGCGTAGCGGGCCGAGTGCACCCCGGGACGTCCCGACAATGCATCCACCTCCAGTCCCGTGTCGTCGGCCAGCGACGGAAGCCCGGTGGTTTCAAAGGCAAATCGCGCCTTGATCTCCGCGTTCTCTTCGAGCGTGGAGCCCGTCTCTTCGATGTCGATATCGTCCGTGAATTCGGACAAAGCGCGGACTTTCCAAGCGCGTCCCTCCAGTAGTTCGTTCAGTTCCCGGACCTTGGCTGGGTTGCCCGTTGCCAGCACAAGCGTTTTCTCTACCGGGGGCAGATGCGGCGGTTCGTCAGATGCCTTGCCAGCATGCTTGTGCGGCGACTCGTCAGATGCCTTGCCGGCATGCTTGTGCGGCGGTTGGCCGGCAATACTCATATCCTTTCTGGAATCTTCCCTGTCAGCCATTGCAGGTCAAGATCTTGCCGGGATTACGCTCAGCTTGCGGAAGGCATCGTACCGCCGGTCGATGTCGAACCGGCTTATCTCCGCCAGGCGCTGCGTACCGAATTTTTCAACGCAGAAGCTGGCCATTACCGAGCCGTAGATCACGGCGCGACGCAGATTTTCCTCGTCGATACGGTCCCTGTAGGAAAGCCATCCGGCAAAACCGCCCATGAACGAATCGCCGGCTCCGGTCGGATCCACGATATCGGAAAGCGGGTAGGCCGGAGCGGAAAAAACGGCATTGTCGGAATACAGGTGCGCCCCGTGCTCCCCTTTTTTGATGATGAGGAATTTCGGTCCCTTCGCGCGGATCATGGAAGCGCACTTCAGCAGGTTGGTCTCGCCGGTGAGCTCACGGGCCTCTTCGTCGTTGATGATAAGCACATCCACCCGGGAGATGGTCTCCTCAAGGGCTTCCCGTGCGCCCGAGATCCAGAAATTCATGGTGTCGCATACTGTCAGCTTGTGCTGCGTTACCTGGTCCAGCACGCGCAGCTGCAGTACCGGGTCGATGTTGCCCAGACAGACGATCCGGCTGCCTTTGTAGACCTCCGGAATGACCGGGTTGAAATGTTCGAAGACGTTGAGCTGCGTGTCCAGCGTGTCGCGCGTATTCATGTCATCATGATAACGGCCTTTCCAGAAAAAGGTGCGCTGGTCTTCATCTACGCGGAATCCTTCGAGGTCGATGCCGCGGTCTCTCAGAAAATGATGGTCGCGCTCCTCAAAATCATATCCAACCGTACCGACCAGCCGGACCGGGTTGGTAAAAAACCGCGAGGCAACGGAGATATAGGTGGCCGATCCGCCCAGTGTTCGCTCCACTTTGCCGGCCGGGGCCTCTATGCCGTCGTATGCTACAGATCCTACAACTAAAACACTCATTAAAAAAAGATTTGAAATAATGGTTTTAAACGTAAAAATATACGAATTATAATTTATTTATATTACCCTTAAGCATGCACTATCTACCCCCTCCATTGCATGCGAATCTGCCTTGCAAGCAGTAAAAAGAATGAAAAATTGTTTCTATCCGATCATTGCAGTTCTGATACGAATAACATGAGAATAAAAGGGAAACACAAAGGACTGGTGTTTCGGCCTTACAGATGGCTGGCCTTTATTATTGTGGCATTTATGGCATGTTGCATAGGGTACAGCTGTTCGGGATCTGATAAAGATGAGATTGTTTTGGCGCCGGAATATCGAATGCCCTCGGATCATGTCTTTGTAGGTGACAAGAAATGCCAGTCCTGCCATACCGAACAATGGGACGAGTGGAAAATGTCGCATCATCATTTTGCCATGGCTCCCGCAACCGATGAGACCGTATTGGGTGATTTTAATGATGTTTCCTTTTCTACCGGCTATGAACAGTACCGGTTTTTCCGTGAGGATGGTCGTTTCTTGGTAGAAGCACCGGGACCTGACGGCAGGCAGCAAACATACCAGGTGAAATATACCTTCGGATGGGAGCCGCTCCAGCAATATCTTGTGGATTTTGGGGATGGCAAATACCAGGCGCTTCATGCTTCCTGGGACACTGAGCGACAACAATGGTTCACTCTGTATCCGGACGAGCAGATACGCCCGGGCGACTGGCTGCATTGGACCGGTGGGGCCATGAACTGGAACACCATGTGTGCCGATTGCCATTCGACAAACCTTCGGCAACGTTATGATCCCGAAATGGACGCCTTCGATACAAAATGGTCCCATATCACGGTGAGCTGTGAAGCCTGTCACGGTCCCGGAGCGGATCATGTGGCACTTATGACCTCGGATAAAGCGGACCATGTTGACATCGAACAAATCCGCAGCAGCATTACCCTGGCCCTAAATGCCACCCAGGCGGAAGAACTTAACTCCTGTGCACCCTGTCATTCCCTGCGACAAAAACTGACGGATGATTACCTGCATGGTGATGCTTTTCTGGACCATTACAATCCGCAGCTTCCCCATCCACCCCTTTATCACGCAGACGGACAGATACTTGAAGAAGTTTTTGAATATGGATCCTTTTTGCAAAGCAAAATGTATATGGAAGGGGTACGCTGTACGGACTGTCATAATCCGCATTCCCTGCAACTTAAAGCCAATGTTACCAACAATGCGTTATGCATGCAGTGTCATGAGCCGCGCTACAACACGCTGGAACATCACTTTCATCAGATCAACACCGAAGCGTCACAGTGTGTCAGCTGCCATATGCCCGGCAGATACTACATGGAAATTGATTTCCGCAGGGACCACAGTTTTCGCGTTCCAAGACCGGATCTGAGCAAAAATTTCGGAACCCCAAATGCCTGCAACAACTGCCATACCAATCGCTCTTTTGAGTGGGCGAGTAATGCTGTGAATGAGTGGTACGGAGAAGATCGGACCTTCCACTACTCCGAGGTATTCGTCGAAGCAAACTCTGGGGACACCGGTGCCATCCGCGATCTGAAACAGCTGATCCGTGATCAATCCCAACCGGAGATAGTCCGGGCAACGGCCGTCTGGTTCCTGGGACAGTTTCCTGACCGGTATTACGATGATGAAAGCTTGCAGGTGATCCGGGAAGCACTTGATTCCGAAAGTGCCCTGATCAGATCCAGCGCGGCGAATATTGTGGATAATTATCCGGATGAATGGAAAATGGCTTTACTCCAGGATCATGTAAATGATCCGGTTCGATCCGTTCGCATCTCCGTAATGAGCACTCTTGCCGGGTTTGAGGCAGACGATATTGAAAGACACCTACGCCAGCCATTCACTGATGCATTGATGGAATATCAGGAATATTTACAGGTGAACCACTATTTTCCGGGCGGACAAATGAACCTGGGGCGTTTTTATGAAAGACAGGGAAAGACAGATAGCGCGATCTCGGCCTATACTCTGGCTCTGGAAAAAGACCCCTTTTTGCACGCCGCCCGTCTGAATCTTGCACATCTTTATAATAGAAACGGCAATAATGACCGGGCACGCGAACTTCTTACTGAGGTTACCACGATGGAACCTGACTTTGGAGACGCTTGGTATTCTCTGGGACTGATTCTTGCGGAAATGGGGCAACTTGAGTCTGCCGCCACCAAGCTTCAAAGAGCTGCCGAATTACTTCCCGAAAACAGCAGGGTGCAATATAACAAGGCAATTGCGCTGCAGTCGCTGGGTCGTCCGGCTGAAGCCGAAACTGCCTATCTCGGGGCCATAGCACTGGAACCGGACCATCCTGACTATCACTATGGACTGGTTACACTCTACTTGCAGCAAGGGGAACCGGAAAAAGCATTGCATCATGCAGAAATCATGGATCGTCTGCTGCCTGATCATCCCGGAATACGGCAATTACTGGACAATATTAAACAACAGTTTTAATCTGTCATGATGGTCTGAATAACAACTATTCACTCATTTCCGATTACCTGCACTTGCCGTACAGCGGGCCGAATGTTTTGCAGGCTCTGAAATCCGCACTTTCCAGGTTGGCGGTACCATAGGCAGACCAGGCCGTTGGTCTGAATACACGGTCTTCTGGAACATTGTGCATGGATACCGGAATACGCAGTAATGAAGCAAGTGATATAAATGCATCTCCCACGTGACCGTACGTCATGACTCCGTGATTTGATCCCCAGTTGTTCATCACGGAATAAACGCTCCGGAATGCCCCCTCTCCATTTAATACAGGAACAAACCAGGTAGTAGGCCAGGTTGGGTCTGTGCGCCGGTTCAGCGGATCATGGATTTCAGGTGGCAGATCAACAGTAAATCCTTCTGCCAGCTGCAGAACTGGTCCCAGGCCCTTGATAAGATTGATACGGGTCATGGTCACCGGCATTTCACCCTGGGTCAGGAACTGTGAAGAGTATCCGCCTCCCCGGAAGTATTCCAGATTTGCCGGGCACCATCGCGTCGCTTCAAGACAATCTTCCATTTCCTGTGATGAAATCTCCCAGAATGGTTTCATTACTGATGTACCGTTTTGTTTCTGACGGCCCGTACCATCCAGACAGGCCGAACCGGAATTCAAAAAATGAATGACTCCCCGGGCTGCTTTTCCAGAAAGTTCATGACCGGTTACCCTGAAGACCGATTCCGGACTCCAGTAGGTTCGAATATCTCCGAATATTTGTGCGGTATGAGTCAGGAGATGCCCGAACATCATGCAGACACCATTGAGAGTGTCATTTTCTGTAGCAACGATGTATGGTTCCCTGATCCCGTTCCAGTCAAAAGAGGAGTTCAAAATTGCTTCGGAAAAATCACCATTGGGGAAGTGATCTGTCCATTGCCGCTGGCCCTGAAAACCGGATGCCAGAGCATAGTGTCCCATTGCCTCTTCTTCAAATCCAATCTTTGCCAATTGCGGGTTTCCAGCCATCAGATCTCTGATGATTATGGTCATTTTTATTACGGTTTCCCAATTTCTGTCTTTTATCTCACGGCTTTGACGGTTTTTTTGAGGATTAATATCCTCACCCTCTTTGCAGTATTCCTCTACCCAGGCCTTTGCCTTCGCATACTCCTCCCTGTCGTATATGTTTTCTTCCAAACGCCGGACGAGCTCAGTCATATCCACTGCTTCACACCGCATGCCAAGAAAATCCTCGAAAAAATCTTCCTGGATCATGGATCCGACAATACCCATGGAAACAGATCCGATGGACAGATATGCCTTGCCGCGCATTTCGGCAACAGCCAGTCCGGCCCGGACAAACCGAAGGATTTTTTCCTGAACATCGTGAGGTATGGAAGCATCTCCGGCATCCTGAACCTCACTCCCGTAAATACTGAAAACCGGCAGACCTTTCTGATCGTGGGCCGCTTTTGTTGCCGCCAGGTAAACAGCACCCGGCCGTTCACTTCCATTGAACCCCCATATGGCCTTTGGATACCACGGATGCATGTCCATGGTTTCCGAACCGTAGCACCAGCAAGGGGTGACGGTCAGAGTGAGACCTACTCCATAATCTTCGAATTTCCTCGCTGCCTGCGCTGCCTCGGCAACCCCGCCAATACAGGAATCTGCTATGACACACTCCACAGGCGCCCCGTTTGTATAACGGACGCTATCCGTTATAAATCTGGCGGCCGATTTGGCCATGTTCATGGTTTGCATCTCCAGGGATTCGCGCACTCCTTTTCTTCTTCCGTCAATTACCGGGCGAATGCCAATTTTTGGAGCTGTACCAAGACGCCTGGCATCAGACCGAACGTTCTTTTTCTGAGCGGGTCTCGAATCGGGATCATGCTTTTTTTTCATGGTAGAATGGATTTTTTAGTTCAGTCAACGTTCAAGCACTTTGTCTATCATATGGAAGTAGAATCCAAACGATCCATTATCTGGTGATAGGACCGTTCATCATGGTACATTTTTTGAAACACTTCATATTTAGCTTCATGATATTCGGCTGTTCGATCCGGATCAGGCTCTATAACCTGTCCTGCATGGTTCATGCCACCCATTGCTGAAATTACCGATGGATAGGATCCGGCAGCCACGGCACCAAGCACCGCACTGCCTAGCAGAACAGCCTCAGACTCCTGAGGGAGCATAATCGGGCAGCCGCAAATGTCGGCATGCTGCTGCAAGAAAACCTCGTTTTTCGTACCGCCACCGGTGGCCGCGATACGGTCAATGGCATATCCCTTGCCATTCAGGGTTTCGATGATGTGGCGTGTTCCGTAAGCAATAGCCTGGATCACCGCCAGATAAAGCAATGCCAGATCGGTGAGGGTGGATGATAACCGAAGACCGCATACCGCTCCCTTCAATGATGGATTTGCACGAGGTGACCGGTTGCCGTGAAAGTATGGAAGGACATGCAGCTCTTTCGTCAGCAAGCCGGGAGAAGAAAGTCCCCGGCGTTCTGCCTCCTCTTTCAGCTGCCGGTTGAGGATGCCGTAAACCGTACACTTGTCCCTGGTTGCTTGCTCCTGTAAACCGGAAGCCAGGTGCGATGAGAAAATCACATGATCAATAAGCGCACCGGTAGCCGATTGTCCACCTTCATTGAGCCACATACCCGGAATCATCGCAGAATAATAGGGTCCCCAAACACCATGGACAAAAACCGGATCTTTTGAGACCGCCATATGACAGCTTGAGGTACCACCAATTAATGCCAGGCAACGATATGCCCCCTGATGTCCTTCAGCCGGATCAGACAAAGATTGGTTACCCGTGTCCATTCCCAGCAGACCAAGTCCGCCCGCGTGCGCATCAATAATTCCAACCCCTACAGCCGTGCCCGGCTCCAGGCCCATTTCAAAAGCCGATGCTTGTGTGAGACCGGCCCCAACCGGTTGCCCCACCGGCCGGATCCGCTGTCCGATTTTCCCGTATTGGTCATCAACCAGCTCTCCAAGATCGATTTCACGGAAATACGAGTCGTCCCAACCGCCTGTTTCACTCTTGCCGGAAGTTTCGGCATGGGCAAGGTACGTCCATTTACAGGTTGTCGTACACTCCGAGCGGATATCCTCCCCCGTGGCACGGTAAACCAGATAGTCCGGAAGGTCGAAAAACTTGCGGGCCTGATTCCATGTCTGTGGATGATGCCGCTTGAGCCAGAGCAACTTCGGTGTTTGCATTTCCGGGCTGATTACCCCGCCGACGTAATCAAGCACCCTGTGCCGGGTCTGGTTGATGCGTTGCGCTTCCTTTTTTGCCCTGTGATCCATCCATACGATGATATTTTGTTCCGGGTCCGACCCGGGACTTGCCGGCAGTGCAGAGTCGCTTTCCCCCAGGATGACAAGCGAACATGTGGCATCGAATCCGATACCCCTGACAGAGTCCGGAGTAATTCCGGCCAGTTGGACAGACTCTCTGACAACCTTGCAGCACGCCTCCCAGATATTTTGCGAAGACTGTTCCACATAATCAGGTTGCGGCTTCCACATTTGAATAGGACAGGTGGCAGAAGCAAGCATGGTCCCGGATTTATCAAATACACCCGCTCTGGCCGATCCGGTTCCAACATCACATCCAATAAAATATTCTTCTATCATTTGTCATGAGGATTTAATTGTTCAAATCAAATATGCATTACCTGATTTCCTGGTCTTGGATGTCCCTGGTTGCAGATGGCAGCAGAAGCGTGAGTAAAAAGCCCACCAGGAAAATCACAAGTGTACCAATCACAATGGTCATGTAATTATGCAGGGGATTTTGCCAGGTCTCCAGGGCTCCAGTAAAATAGGTTGGGGACAGGCTCATCCACGCAATGGTCAGTAGGCCAATAGCCACACCAACAGCAGCCGAAACATTGCTGACTTTGCTGGAAAAAAAGCCCAGCAGAAACAGTCCCAGCATCCCACCGCTGAAAATACCTGCCAGATTCCACCATACATCCAGGGCACTTTCCACTCTGATGATATAGAACGAAACCAGAGTTCCCAATACACAGATCAGAGCGGATGCGATATAGAGAAATATCACCGACTCCGACTCTTTGGTCTGACTCCTGAACCTTCTGTAGAAGTCGTTCAGCAATACGGTTGCACCGGCATTGAGGCTGGTTGATATGGTACTCATGCCTGCTGCGAAAATGGATGCCACCAGCAGACCGCTTATCCCGACTGGAAGAGCGTTTATAATGAAATAGGGAAATACACTGTCCGACATCCCCGATTCCAGATATTCGGGTGGAAGCAGTTCCGGGTATACGTAGTAATACACGTATAAACCGGTGCCGATCATAAAAAACAACAGAGAAACCGGCACGTAAAGCAACCCGCCGCCAAAAGCCGACCTGATAGCCTCCTTTTCTGTTCGGGCACTCATGTACCGCTGGATGAAATTCTGGTCAATTCCGTAATTCTGGAGATTGATGAATATCCCGTAGATAAAAACAACCCAGAACGTTGATTCGGTCAGAGAAACGCCAAGACTTCCGAGATTAAACTTGTTATACCGGGCGGCGATTTCAAAATACTGACCGGGGCCTTCCGGCAAGGAAAACATGATCAGACCCAGAGCGATGATAGTTCCAGAGATAAGTATGATTGCCTGAACAGCATCCGTCCACATTACCGCTTTTATACCACCCAGAATGGCATAAACCATGACACTGATGCTGGTTATCACAATGATGAGACGCATATCCCAGCCAAGAATCACGTACATTGGCAGGGCGAGCAGATAGAGGATTACGGCAACTCGCATCAACTGCGTCAGCAGCCAGAACGTCGCCACGTAAAGCCTGGCCCACACGCCAAATCGGACTTCGAGATACGTATATGCCGAGGGGCTGCCAACTTTCCTGTAGAGCGGAATAAAAAACCGGATTGCCATGAAAATGGCCACCGGAATGGACAGACTGAAAACATAAGCGTTCCAGTCCGACAGGAAGGCTATACCCGGCAGTGCCAGGAAACTGATACTGCTCACAAAAGTTGCAAAGATGGACAGACCTATCACCCAGGCCGGAATCGTACCGGCACCGGTCGAGTAGTCTGTAGAAGAACGGCCCTTCCTGTAGAATGAAATGCCAAATAACACGATGCCGAGCAAGTACAGTACAAACACCAGGGTATCAACAAAGCTCATGATAATATGCAATTAATGGTTGGAAATATGAGAATTGCTTTATTTGAATTTCCATCAAATACAGCCATAATCAAGTGAGACAAATCATCCGTTTCCAATGTTATCACTCCAGCGACCGGGGGTTTAGCTTGTAGTAGAGAAAACCGTCTTCAGCACCAATTAACAGGTCTGGAATACCGTTTTTATTCCAATCAACCGTTACCGGATTGGAAGTGTGTCCTCCCAGTTGACTTTCATCCATTTCACCGCTGTCCCGGAATAAAAACACCCCGGGTTGATCCGAAATATTTTCCAGGAGCCTGGCATTGTGATGACTGTTGACAATGAGATCCAGTTTTCCATTTCCATTCCAGTCCACCAGGTGAAATTTTCGACGACCACTCCATCCAGCCCACCCGGCGTTCATGCGCAGTGGTTTTCCGATTTGATGCTGCAAATTCTCAAGATCCATGAGTGTGCTGATACCCGGCAACCGATAGACGCTCAACACACTCCGCGGTGTCGATGATCTGCGCGTGCGTGCCATATAGTGCAGGTAGCCCTGCTCATCATACCCTTCAAGAAAAGTTGGCGGGATATGTCCACCGAAGTATGCGGGAGTGTGGCCACTGTCGAAAGCCGAAGGCTGTTCGTTCTCGACGAAGAACACCCGCTTCGGCGGCATAAGTTTGAGCTCACCCTCTTCCACGTAGCGCTCGAACAGAACTAGAAAACCTTCCTGGTCCATGGCTGCCAAATCCATTAGTCCGTTCTGGTTGATGTCTATGGCCTGGACGGTGCTCCGCCACTGGGTTACAAGGGATTTACCGGCAGGTTCCCACCAGTTCCAAACCGGTTTGGGCGTATCGCCTGGCCATTCAACTTCAAGTGGACGAGCGGCGGCAAGTTTTGGATCGGTGCGTGTTCCGACATTTTCATACCACAGAACTTCGCCCCATATGGAGTTAACGATCAGGTCCGGCAAGCCGCTGTTATTCCAGTCGGCTATTGAGAGCACGGTGTATCCCCATTTGGCCTCGGCGGGACCCTGGATGGATCCGTTTTCACCAGCCTGGATCCGGATGATTTCTCCATCGGCTTCCAGGTAGCGGGGAGCAGCCCACTTGGGTGGATATCCACCCAGGTTTTCCAGCAGCACCAAATGTCCAGCAGTGTTACCGACAATGAGATCCTGACGCCCGTTGCCATTCCAGTCATAGGCATAGGGGGTTGCCAGCGCTCCCACCTTGACTTCGTCAGCTTCTTGCCTGAAGTAAACGGGAGGTTTGAATTCAGGAACTCCGTCAATGATGCGTCCCGTGTGTTCCACCAGGGCAACGCGTCCATCTTCATCCCCCACCACCAGATCCATATGGCCATTCCCAGTCCAGTCGATGGCCGAAGGCTGAATCATTTGGAGGTCCAATTTTATCACATCCCCCTGGTAGGCGAGGTGTTTCCCGGGTGCAAACTCTGGTTCAGACCGGGTACCGATATTTTCAAAAAAAGTCAGTTTGTCGAGAAACTCACCCAAGATCAGGTCCGGCAGCCCGTTTCCTGTAAAATCAGCAAAGTTCGGTGAAGGCATCCCGTACACCTCAACGGGTTTGTCCCCGGCCATCACCATGCGGGCTTCTCCGTAATCGGGCACCTCTGTAGTTCCCTTATTTTCAATCCAGTACACAAATCCACGTAGGGGACCGTTGGTCCATTTACCCTCCTCCGTGTAAGCATCATCCCAGCGGTATTCACGCCAGTCACCTGCGCCGATAATCAAATCAAGTGTGCCATTACCGTTAAAGTCAAAATAGCGCCACTGATTCGCACGTGTAAAGGGAAATTCAGGTTCATAAGGAATCTTCACTCCATTCTCAAGAAACGTGTTTTTAAAGTCCGGATACGCAATCCCAGGCTCCGTGATGATCCAGTCATTACCCACATGTGATACCTGCAGATTGTATCTGGCCGGAGCGTCACTGAGGCGAACTCCCGGTTTGAAAAAGGGCTGACCATCGTTGTCGGTCGTTGCCTCGAAATAGTAGATTCCGTTGTACGGCCTTCCACCAGAACCAACAAGTAAATCGGGTTTACCGTCTCCGGTGAAATCTGCCGGAACCGGCACGGCCCAAAGACCTACCCCCAGATCGACTGTCAATCCGGGATTATTATACCTGACCCTCGTTAACGATTTGTTATCAGCTTGCGCTTTCTGACTACTGTAATAATCTTTTCCATCTGTTGTTTTACCTGTCTTGAAATCAGGGGAACAAGCTGATACGGCAATATTTCCTGCTTCCGTGCTGGAAATAAATGGCAAGATAAACACGAAAACACTAATCAGCAGAAATCGCATTTTGATATTCATTCGACCTGATGGTAATCTGGAGTTTTGAACATTACCTGTGGTGGATAATTCAATTGACTGTCACGCTTTGAGAATTGAAATCCTCATAATCTGCAAAATCATCTTCTTTGGTCCAGCTGTTTGTAAGCGCTTGCCGGATATCCCATCTCAATACATTTGGCCATTTTTTTGAAAATCGGCACTGTGTGCTTGTAATATACTTTATATCCCTCGCAGAGATAGTTGAGACCCGGCTCACCGTCAGGTGTATTTATGATCCTGTCCTTGGGACAACCACCGTTACAGACTGACAAGAACTTGCATTCACGACAATACTTTGGGAGCGCATCCTTTTTATCCATTCCAAACTTCTGCTGCTCTTTGCTTTCATGCATGTTTTTCATGCTTTCTTCCATGATGTTTCCCAGGCGATAATCAGGAAAAACAAAGTGATCACAGCTGTACAGGTCGCCATTGTGCTCGATGGCCATGGCATGACCGCATGTTTCGGCATGAAAGCAAAGCGGAGACGGGTATCCCATCACCAGATTCAATGTCACATCAAAATCCTGCACAAAAATGTGCCCAACATCTTTTCTTCGCAGCCACTCATCAAAAACACCGTTTAAAAATGTGCCATACTTTCGCGGTTTTACACTCCTGTAACTAACCTTTCCATCCCCCTCCGGTTCCACAATCGGTATGAATTGCATGAACTCAGAACCGATCTTCTTTAAAAAACGATATACTTTCACTGGGTAGGACGAATTGCTGGACTGCACGCATGTCAGGGTGTTGAACTGCACATCATATTTCTTCAAATATTCCAACCCTCTCATTACATCTTGAAATGAGCCCCGACCTCGCTTATCCGGTCGAAATTCATCGTGCAAGTCTTCCGGCCCATCTATACTTATGCCGACCAGAAAGTTGTTATCCTTGAAAAACTTTGCCCATTCATCATCTAATCGAGTTCCATTTGTTTGAAAAGAATTCCTTATTTCCAGTCCCGGACGTTCGTATTTCTTCTGGAAAGCAAGGGCTTTTTTAAAAAAATTGAGGCCAAGGAGTGTTGGCTCTCCGCCTTGCCATGTAAAAATCACATAAGGAGCATCTACCGGTTGTGCATAAATATACTGACGCGTAAATGACTCAAGTGCCTCTTCAGACATTTTGAAAGATGGCGTATTCGGATACAACTCCTCTTTCTCAAGATAGTAGCAGTACTCGCAGTCCAGATTGCAAATGGCGCCAATCGGCTTTGTGATGATATTGAATGGGTCGTTAGGTTTGAAACAGCTCATTTACTTTATACTTTTTTAAAGTCTGCAATAGTCAGCCTGGCAAACCTCAATTGCATGCCTCAGTTAACAATATTTTGTGGGTTACCGTGTAAATAGGCTCTAAGGTTATTCACGGCGATATCCATCAAGCGACTCCTGGCTTCCAGGGTTGCCCATGATATATGAGGTGTGGTCAGGCAGTTCCTGGCACCCAGCAAGGGGTTGTCCGAAGTCGGAGGTTCCACAGAGAGAACATCCAGTCCCGCACCTGCAATTTTTCCACTGTTCAGGGCGGCTGCAAGCGCCTGCTCATCAATGATGGGTCCTCTTGCCGTATTGATCAGCAGGGCATTTTTTTTCATAAGCCCAAGGGTTTTTTCATTGATGAGACTTTCGTTTTCAGGTGTTAAAGGCGCATGAATACTCACAACATCGGACTGCTTCAACAGTTCTGGAATTTCGACCCATCGAAAATCAGTGCGATGCGACTGATCAGTTTGATTTTTATCATATGCCACTATCTTCATGCCGAACGCAGCTGCAATATCTCCTACTTTTCCTCCGATATTACCGAAACCGATAATTCCCATGGTTTTTCCAGCCAGCTCAACCAATGGCTGATCCCAGAAGCAAAAATCACCGACTTTCGCCCATTTGCCCTGTTTGACGGCGTCACTGTGCTCCTTTACATGATTGCAAAGATCCAGTAACAGGGCAAATGTCATTTGGGCGACCGATGTTGTACCGTACCCAGGGGTATTTGTAACTATTACTCCATGTTTACGGGCTGCTACGATGTCCACCACATTAAAACCGGTGGCAAGTACTCCTACATACTTGAGATCCGACAAATTATCAAATGTATTGCGATCCAGGGGGGTTTTGTTGGTCAAAAGGATCGAAGCACCTTTCGCACGCGTGACGATCTGATCATCGGGTGTGCGGTCATGGACAATTACATCGCCCAGCTTCTGAAAACCTTCCCAGCTTATATCTCCAGGATTCAAAGTGTATCCATCAAGCACCACAATTTTTACAGACATAAGTCTAATTCCTGTTTTTAAATAGACTATTAGTTTTATTAAATATTGACATCGGAGGCGGTCTGCTCAACGCTATCGCCCATTTCAGATCGCAACCTGTGGATATCCTCCCTCATGCCCAGTGTGAATCGGTTTATATCACCACTATGCAAGACAAAGTTGGCACCCATTTGCAACCAATTCAGTTCCTGTTCGATGGCATTGTCATAGAATACATGAATACCAGCACCTACTCCTGCACTTCTTGCTTTAGTGATAATGGTTTCCACTGCTTTTAAAAATTCCGGATGGTCATATTGCTCAGGAATTCCCAGGTTACAGGACAAATCATGCGGGCC
>RECX01000351.1 GCA_007693825.1 Balneolaceae bacterium | reverse complement strand
GCGGATCCGGTCTCCACCTGTGTCCAGGAGATCTTGGAATAGTCACCCTTGCACATTCCGCGCTTGGTGACAAAGTTGTAAATGCCGCCAACGCCCTTTTCGTCACCGGAGTACCAGTTCTGGACCGTGGAGTATTTGATCTGTGCACGATCGAGGGCCACGAGCTCAACCACGGCAGCGTGAAGCTGATTGCTGCTGAACATCGGCGCCGTACATCCTTCAAGGTAGCTGACATAGCTGTCCTCTTCGGCAATAATGAGCGTGCGCTCGAACTGTCCGGATTCCTCATTATTTATGCGGAAGTACGTGGAAAGCTCCATCGGGCTGACGATACCTTTGGGCACATAGACAAACGAACCGTCGGAGAATACAGCCGAGTTCATCGCGGCAAAGAAGTTGTCGTTGTAGGGCACTATCGAACCCATGTACTTTTTCACCAGGTCAGGGTAATTTTTGATGGCTTCGGAAATGGAGCAGAAAATCACACCGGCCTCAGCCAGTTTTTCCTTGAACGTGGTAGCTACGGAAACACTGTCAAATACCGCATCCACGGCCACACCGGCCAGCATTTTCTGTTCGGAGAGCGGGATACCCAGTTTCTCGTAGGTTTCAAGGATTTCGGGGTCGACCTCATCCAGGCTGTTCAGCGTCGGCTTTTTCTTGGGGGCCGAATAAAACTGGATTTTGTCATAGTTGATACGCGGATACTTGATGTTGGCCCAAAGGGGATCTTTCATGGTTTTCCAATGCCGGTAAGCCTTCAACCGGAATTCACGCATGAAATCGGGATCCTCCTTGATGTCGGAAATCAAATTGACAATTTCCTCATTCAGGCCCTTCGGGAAATAGTCGTACTCCACATTGGTCGTGAAACCGTATTTGTATGGCTGTTTTACCAGGTTTTCGATGGTTTGGGTATCACTCATAACTGATATTGAAACGGTTAGTTGTATTGGGTGTTCCGGTGCTGGAGTACATACTGGAGGGTGCGTTTCAGCCTGCCTGTAGAAAACGGGCAAATGCCACCAGCAGTGTCCTATCATGTAACCACACCGGGGGTGCCGGAAGTTCCTTATTTTGACAGAATCTAAATATAAAGAAACTCCTGCCCACAATCGAATCAAATGTGCCGTTTTCTTACGGATACTGAACTATTATTCAAAAAAGTAAGCGCTTTCATTTTTTGGGTAAATTCCGGTATTTTATAGTGTCAATAGTCAGCGCCGATCCGGCCTGATCTTTTCAACGAGCGATTCCCTGTCACATACCCAGCGATTATGAATTCCAACCTGCAAGCACTCCGCTTCTCACCATGGCAGCTCATGCCGTTCATAGTGCTACTGTCCATGTTCACTGCCTTTTGCAATTCGGAAAAGGAGCCCGAATACCCCACGCCTCCGCAAACCCCCGAGTGGGCCGTCAATGCCACCATCTATGAGGTGAACCTGCGTCAGTTCTCGGAAGAGGGAACCTTTGCCGCATTCGCCGAACACCTGCCCCGTCTCCGCGACATGGGCGTTGACATTCTCTGGCTCATGCCCATCCACCCGATCGGTGAAAAGGAGCGGAAAGGCACGCTGGGCAGTTACTATTCCGTATACGATTATCTGGATGTGAATCCTGAATTCGGTACAAAGGAAGATTTCCGGGAGCTGGTCCGCCAGATTCACGATCACGGCATGTACGTGATCCTGGACTGGGTGGCAAACCACACTTCATGGGATGCGGTGTGGACGGAAACGCATCCCGAACTCTACGAAACGGATGAGGAGGGCAATTTCATCATCCCGCCGGGAACCGACTGGACCGACGTGATCCAGCTCGACTTCAGCAATCCCGACACGCATCGCAAGATGCATGAGGCGCTCGAATACTGGGTGCGCGAGTTTGACATCGACGGGTATCGCTGCGATGTGGCCGACATGGTGCCGACGGAATTCTGGAATGAGGCCCGATATCGGCTTGACGGCATCAAGCCGGTATTCATGCTGGCTGAAGCCGAGACGCCGGAGCATCACATCCATGCTTTCGAAATGTCATACGCATGGGAGACACACCATCACATGAACCAGCTGGCTGCCGGGGAGATCACCCTATCTGATTTCGAGCAGCACCTGGAAGAGAACCGGGACCGGTTTCCTGATTTTGCCTACCGCATGCAGTTCACATCCAACCATGACGAAAACAGCTGGAACGGAACGGTCTTCGAGCGGCTGGGCGAAGGTGTGGAGGCGTTTGCCGTGCTGGCGGCGACCATCCCGGGCATGCCGCTGGTCTACAACGGACAGGAGGCGGCCATGGACAAGCGGCTTGCGTTTTTTGAAAAAGATCCGATTGAGTGGGGCGATTTCCCGATGCTGGATTTCTACACGAGACTGCTGCAGCTGAACCGGCAGAACCGTGCGCTTTTCAATGGCATCCATGGCGGACCGCTCAACCGGCTTGGCACCACGGCCGATGACCGGGTTTTTGCATTTTACCGTGAAAAAGACGGTGACAGGGTGGTCGTGCTGCTCAACCTGACGGACCAGCCGGCCTCATTTGAACTCGCAACGGCCGAAGCATCCGGCAGCTACACCGACCTGTTCCGGGACATTGAGGTGGTCCTGGGCGACGCGGAATCGTTCAACTTCGCCCCCTGGGAATATGCCGTTTTCCATACCGGCATGTAGGCAGCACATGCACTACGGCGTCATGGCAGCCAGCATCTGACGGCGATTTTGATCATCCGGACGTTCTCTGACCTGCATATGGTGGTTATGGCTCATCCGGACGCTCCCTGGCCAGCATATGGCGATTATGGCTCGTCCGGACGTTCTCTGACCAGTATGAGGTTGCCGTTGCCGGCAAAACCCGGATTCTGCGCCCGGTCCAGAAGCCTCCTTGAGGTAAACGGGACGTTCCGTTCCAGGTAGCTTACCAGGCCGCCGGTGGTCCGCTGTCCATCTTTCAGGCCCTGGAAGAAATACCAGGTAAAGATATCGTAGGGGTGCCCTACCCGGTCGTTATTGGCCCAGTACGGCCCGGAGCGCTGCCCGGGACTGGCTGCCCAGAACGCTGCCGCCGTTTCAGGCAGACGTGACATAACCGACTGCAGCGCTTCTGCTTCCTCAGTGCGGATACGGACACCGTTATCGGTATGCGTCCCGAATACAGACGCCCGTGACCAGTCGGTATCCAGCACCGTGACGGTTTTACGTGCACTAATGCCGGCAATCGTATCCACCAGATCCTGAGCAGGTATCAGCCCGCTCGTGCCGCCGGCGGGATCATAGTCGACCGGAACCAGATAAAAGCGGTTCTCCGGACCCATGATCCCATGGCCGTAGTAGTAGACAAAGAGGTCGGATTCATCCTGCGAGAGATGCCTTCCGCCGATCATCAGTGAGTCGCTCTCCTGAAGGAGTCGCCGCATCTCGTCATAGGTCGTGTTTTCGTAAACCCGGATATTGTCCGAGTAGTACCCAAGCACCTGGCCGGCATAAAGTGAAACAAGTTGTGCCGTGCGTGAGGCATTCCGGAGGTAATGCAGGGGATCGCGGTATTCGCCGTTGATAATGACAATGGCTATGGCATCCGGATTCGCTCTTCTGTTATCCGGCAAATTCCGTTCGATTTCAATATCACCGAACACCACCTGGTCGGGCAGAACCACCTGATCTCCAATACGGGCCGTATCCGCGACCTGCCAGATCCGTCTGGAGTATTCCTTGCTTACGTAGGCCGGTCCATCCGATCTGAGGATCCGGTACCAGCGGTCATCCACATCGTTCAGATAAGGGAAGCGGCTTTGGCTGCCAACATGCTGTATGATATTGTTGCTCAGGATTGCCGGTGACGTTCGCAATGGTACGCTTGAAGTTGTGACTTCCACAAATTCCTGCATGAAATCGGATAGTGCCACGTAGTGATCAAAGCGCACATCCCGGTACTTCAGCTGCAAATGCAGTCCGGTGGTGTCCGTGCCGGGAAGTCTCCGGATACCTGTTTCCTGGCCGATATGGAATGAGACGGTGTTGTCCCGGAAGTCAAGGGGGCGCGCATCCACCAGTTTTTCGGTTCCGCGCGTTATGGAAAGCCGGGCCTGGGCATCCGCGGAGAGGGGGATTGGAATGGTATCCTGAAAAACCCGGGTCCCTGTTTTCTGGAGCAGGCGTATTTCTCCGGCTGGACGTGGTTCGCCGTCGGGTTTCATGGTCAGATAGCTGGCTGCACCTATACTGAGCGCCGCAAGGTTCAGCGTGGCGCGTTCCCGTGTTGAGAGGCGGTCAGCGCCGATGACTGAAGAGTTTGACAGATACAGCCCCATGGTCATGCCTGACAGCCCGAGCACCATGTACCCGTACCGGGGCCGGTACTGCTGGATATGCCGCTCCGAGGCAAGGTGCATGTTGAAGAGCAGTGCCCGTTCATTCAGCAGTTCCAGAGAGAAGACCGGGTTTTGGGGAGACGGTGTGATGACCGGGTGGAAAAACTCGTTTTCGAAAAGTGTGGTTTCGGAATCCGGGTCGGCCACGGGCTGCTCGGCAACCATCCATGCCGATGTGGTGCAGCTGCTGAGTCCCGCGACAAACACCACTGCCAGCGCGATATGCATGAGCGGGCTTCGGACGCGGGCCGATGCCTGCGGAAGCTCCGGTGCCTGCGGAAGCTCCGGTGCCTGCGGAAGCTCCGGTGTTTTGCTCAAGTCCCGGAGAACGGAATTTGGAAATACTGGCATGGGTGGGAAAATAGTGTCTGTTACAGGAAGCCACCAGGTATTACAGTGCTGGGAACGACGCTGACCAGAGACTGCAAAAAAAGATGACGCCGGAGAATCAAATTGCATGCCAGAATGTGTTTTCTGATAACATGCCTACCCCCTCCTAACGAGAGATTTATCCGTCATATTTTTGCAGGATGTCCGGGCGAGGGTCTGTCACTGGTAAAGATAACACGTGCAAACGTGATTTCAGAGCGGTATATTTGCCTGATAAAAGCCCTTTTTTCAGTTGCAATTAACGGCATTTCTCCTTTTTTTTCAGCATGCACCAGGGGCGTAGAATTTCAGCATTCACAATACTGGTCGATGGGTTTATGGCGACCCGAGAAACTATTAAAGAAACAATTTCAACTTCAACATTCACACTTTTATAAATCGGATTTGGCTATGTCAGAAAAACAATCAGGAATGAAGTCATTTATGTCAAAATCACGCGTTTTCCCTCCTCCCGAGGAATTCCGGAAAAAAGCTTGGATCAATTCACTGGATCAGTACAAGGAAATGTGGGAACAGTCCGTCAATGACCCCGACGGGTTCTGGCTGGAACAGGCCAAGACACTGGACTGGTTCAAGGCACCAACAAAAACCCTCGAGTATGAGTGGAATTCAAAGAAACGGATCATCAAACACACCTGGTTTGAAGACGGGGAACTGAACGTTTCCTACAACTGTCTCGATCGTCACCTTGGCACACCCGTTGAAAACAAGACGGCCATTCTATGGCAGGGTGAGGAAGAAGATGCCGTACAGGAATACACCTACAAGCAGCTTCATACAGAAGTGAGCAAATTTGCAAACGTACTGAAATCCAAGGGCATTAAAAAGGGCGACCGCGTGGCCATTTACATGCCGATGATACCGGAACTGGCTATCGTGATGCTGGCCTGCACCCGTGTAGGTGCCATCCATTCGATCATTTTCGGCGGATTCAGCGCCGATGCGATCAAGGGCCGCGTTAACGACTCGGACTGCAAGATGCTGGTGACATCCAACGTGTCCCTGCGAGCCGGCAAGAAGATCCCTCTGAAGAAAATTTCCGATGAGGCACTGGAAGCCTGTCCGACCATCGAAAATTGTATCGTAACCAAAGTCACGGACGATCCCTGCAACATGGTGGAAGGACGTGATGTCTGGTACCATGATGAAATGGAGAATGCAAGCGATGATTGTCCCCCCGAAAAAATGAATGCGGAAGATCCCCTTTTCATCCTTTACACTTCCGGCTCTACCGGAAAACCCAAGGGCGTGGTTCACACCACCGGCGGTTATCTGCTGCATACGGCTCTGACGCACAAGCTGGTATTCGACATCCACGACGATGACATCTACTGGTGCACCGCCGATATCGGATGGGTGACCGGGCACAGCTACATCGTATACGGGCCGTTGGCCAACGGTGCCACCAGCATGATGTTCGAGGGAGTGCCGACCTACCCGGATGCCGGCCGTTTCTGGCAGATCTGCGACAAGTTCAAGGTCACGGCGTTTTACACGGCACCCACCGCCATCCGTTCCCTGATGAGCCAGGGTGACGATTGGGTGATGAAGTACAAGCTGGACTCGCTGCGCGTTCTCGGTTCGGTGGGCGAGCCCATCAACCCTGAGGCGTGGATGTGGTACCATACCCGCGTGGGACGCGAGCGATGCCCCATCGTGGATACATGGTGGCAGACCGAGACCGGCGGTTTCATGATCACCCCGATGCCGGGCTGCATGGACCTCAAGCCGGGCAGCGCCTCCAAGCCGTTCTTTGGCGTGGAGCCGGTCATCCTCCGCGACGATGCCTCTGAGTGTGACATTGACGAAGGCGGCAAGCTTTGCATCCGCAAGCCCTGGCCGGGTATCATGCGCACCATGTGGGGCGACCATGACCGGTTCATCGACACTTATTTTGCCATGTTCGATGACATGTACTTCACCGGCGACGGCTGCCGCATCGACAATGACGGCGACTACTGGCTGATGGGCCGTATCGATGATGTTGTGAACGTATCCGGACACCGCATCGGCACCGCAGAAGTCGAAAGCGCACTGGTTAGCCACGCCAAGGTTGCGGAAGCGGCCGTTACACCGGTCCCGCATGAGATCAAGGGACAGGGCCTCTATGCCTATGTCACGCTGAACGAAGGCGTCGAGGAAAGCGACGAGCTCCGCAAGGAACTGGTGATGCACGTCCGCAAGGAGATCGGCCCCATCGCCACTCCGGAAGCGATCCAGTTCGCACCTTCCCTGCCGAAAACAAGATCAGGCAAGATCATGCGCCGTATTCTCCGGAAAATCGCCGAGAAGGACACGGGCAACCTGGGTGACATCACCACCCTGGCCGATCCGAGCGTGGTCGAAAAACTGATCAAAGACCGTGGCGCTTGATCCGGTGCAGATAGCCGGAATCCCTGCCTGCGTTTGAACCGGCAGTAATAAAACGAACAACCCGGGTGGATGTCTCCCATGCGGAGACCATCCACCCCTTTTTTATCATGAGCCGAATCCGAAGTTCGCCGGCGGTTCATCTTTTTATATCATTTCGATTGCACTTCGTGACCTTCGGTTCGCTTACGCGTTTCACCGGGCACTTCGTGACCTTCGGTTCCATGGTCAGAATGATCCCACATGACAGGATGCGATAATGCTTCCGTATATCAGCCGGAGGCTGTCATGTTCGGTTCATATTTATTTCTTAAAACATTCTTATATCAACATATCAGGTTGACTGCGCCGGCGATACGTATTCCAAACCGGCGCAAACCAATCCGATACCATTATTACGTACCTCAACATATTTTTAGAGGGTAACCCATGTCTGAAAAAAAAGTAATGAATCGATGGTGGGTGGTCGTCGGGGCGCTCATCATTCAAGTAAGTCTCGGCGCTGTGTATATCTGGAGCGTATTCCAGTCCCCGCTTCTTGAATTTTTTCCCACCTGGACCGAAACGCAGGTAACATTGCCGGCTCAGGTTGTGCTGGCCTTTTTTGCCCTTTCGGTGATTCTTGGCGGTCGTTTCCAGGATCGCCTGGGTCCGCGTGTCGTGGCAACCACGGGCGGACTCGTTCTGGGACTCGGCCTGATCCTGGCGCGCTTTGCGTATGCCTTTGAGCCTACTGGCGCGCTGGTGTGGCTTATCCTTACCTATGCCGTCCTGGGCGGGATTGGAATAGGTGTTGCTTACGTCTGCCCGATTGCCACCTGCGTCAAGTGGTTCCCGGACAAACGCGGGATGGTAACGGGCCTTGCCGTGGCCGGTTTTGGCGCCGGCGCCTTTTTCTTTGCGCCCCTTGCCCGCGGACTTGTATGCGGGGATGCCTATTCCCTGTTCAATGTTGCTCTGTTCAATCTGCCTCAGATAGGTGTGTTCAACACCTTCATGGTACTGGGTATCATTTTCCTGGTGATTGTGGTAGCCGGCGCCCAGCTGATGCGCAATCCTCCGGAAGGATACAAACCCGAAGGATGGAATCCTCCGGAAGGAACAACAGCCGCAACCGCTCCGAAAGTGGACTTTGCTCCGGGTGAAATGATACGAACACCAGCGTTCTGGCTTCTCTGGATTACCTTCTTCGCCGGTTGCACGGCCGGTCTGCAGATCATCATGAAGGCATCGCCGATATGGCAGTCCTTTTCATTCGGTGAAATGACCGGAACAATTCCCCATTCCACGTATCTGAGCGTTACCGCGATGGGAGCCACGGCCGTATCCATCCTCGCCATATTCAATGCGGGCGGGCGAATTTTTTGGGGCAAGGTTTCCGATATGCTGGACCGCCGGGTCACCCTGCTGATCATGTTCCTCATATGCGGTGCCGCCATGCTCACCCTGGACTTCATGCGCATCTTCCCACTCTATCTTCTGGGAATCAGCATAGTCGGCTTGTGCTTCGGTGGATTCCTTTCTGTTTATCCCGCACTTACGGCTGACTTCTTTGGCACCAAACATATGGGCGTCAATTACGGACTGATGTTCACGGCCTTTGGCGCAGGTGGTATCGCAGGTCCCTATCTGGCTGCCGTTTTCATGCGCGTTGTAGACCATTTGCCCTACCAGACAACCTGTCCAAGAGGCACCATTCAGGAGGTACAGTTCGCCGTTGGAGATTACAGCATGGCATTCTGGGTCGCGGGTGGCGCATGCCTGATTGCCGCCATCCTGATCATGCAGATAAAGCCCGACAAGATCCAAAGGAAATAGCCGGGCATGTCCGGTAGTGCATGCCGGAAAATAACACTCGAAACCGGACCGGGGCCGCATGCTCCGTCCGGTTTTTTTTTGCGCGGGAGGCCTTTTATGAGTCGAAACCATTCATGAGGTGAGAGGCTTTTTTTGTGCGAGCCTTTTCATGAAGCGCAAGACCTTTTTCACAGTGAGTCTTTTCACAGTGAGTCTTTTCATGTGGCAGGCCCATTCATGTGGCAGGCCCATTCATCAGGCGAGGCCTTGCTACAAGCGGACAACCGCGCCCAGTCCGAGCAGGTGCCGTATCCGGAAATTGCTTTCATCCCCCCACGTTTCCGACAGCCAGACCGGCAGCTCGTAACGCAGGAAAAAGCCGCGGTCCCGGCCCAGGTAATCTTCGATATTGAGGGAGAGCATCAGGCCCGCGCCGGCATTCATGAGCGGGTCCTGCCACGTTTCACCGTCGTACAGATATCCCGCATCGGCAAACAGATAGGATTCCAGTTTCAGCAGGTCGCCGGCATAGGGTATGCGGGCAAAGTAGCTGTTGACCGGATTGGGGAAGTAGAATTCCAGGTTCCACGCCAGGGCATGCTGCGACCAGGCGGGGATACCGGCCTCAAGCAGATCGGTGTTACGGAAGGTATAGCCCCGAAGACCAGGTCCGCCGGGAACATGGATCCAACCCGAGCGCATCCACTGTACGGGTATGGTGCCTCGCGCCCGGGTCAAGGAAGAATTGTGCCACTCAAAGGCCGCCGCATCGGATGTCATGTAGCGATGCTCCTGCGGCACAGCTTCGGTAGATGCACCGCCGAATATACGCGAACGGATCTGGAAGCCGGAACCGATAGGTGCCTGCTGCACCCATTCCAGCTGAACCTGGCCAAAGAGTCCCTCCTGCCCCAGTAATTCCGGACGCTCTTCCACCTGACCGGAAAACCCGATAAAGGGATCCTTTGTGGATGCGGGCAAGCCCGTCATGCCAGAGAAGGCCAGGGTCCATCGTCCCAGACGGTTGCGGTCGCGCTTTCGGAAGTCGGAGCGAAGGTAGGCAACGGAGTTTTCCTGCCACAGAGCTTCGTATAGCAGGTAATCGAAGTCGAATCGCTTGTAGAAGCCGGCATGGAAACCCGTTTCGGTCGACACAAATTCATCAAATCCCGGCTGCCACCGCTTGTGAAAACCTGCTTCGTGCAGATGCAGGCCGGTCCGCATACTGCTGGAGAGCCGGATCCCCCCTTCGCTGTTGACATCGGTGATGGCTGGTATCGGGTGGGCGTATGAAAAAGCATAGGAAACCGGGTGATCGGGCAGACGTGTGCCCAGCCAGATGCCGGCACGGATGCGATGCGGCCCGTCCAGGAACGTGCGCGGATCCTCCCCGCGGAACCGGGCGCCGACGATGATGCCGTCTACCGAGTTGAACCCGAGATCGGGGGCGATTCCAACCTCGTAGCGGTCCGATGAGATGATCTGCGCAGCTGCCTGGTGGGAAAGGGCGGGTAGAATCAGCATTGATAATAGCAGCAGCAGCGGCATCGGCTGCTTTGGCATCAGCTGCTTCGGTAATAGCTGCTTTGGCATCAGCTGTTTCGGTGATAGCTGCTTCGGTAATAGCTGCTTCGGAATTGGCGCCATTAAAACCGTCAGTGAGGGTACAAATCTGGCTGCAATCGTAAAAACCCTGTTCAACCATTGCTTGCGGACAACCCCCTCTGTGGTCAGTCCGGCCGGCCGGCATTCACATGGCACAGCTTTTTGAATCATAACACTACCTGATATAAATAATTATTACCGTTCGGAGATCAGCCATTCGGGCATAACACCGTCACCCGTCAAGATATCATGAATTAGATAAATAAGACGAACCTGTTCCGGCCATTTAATGAAATTTTTCACATCTTGTACCTTGATCCACTGAAAATGATCATGCTCATGGTTAAGCCGGATGGGTGCATGACGATCCAAACGGGCAGCAAAAGCGGCAATATGATGAATGGTATCACTGGCAGCATCGTAAAACTGGTTAACGGAAGGTACCGTCCAAAAAAGACCGGCATCACAGCCGGTCTCTTCCTTCAACTCCCGCAACGCGGCCATTGTCCGGCTCTCGCCGTCACGGACCTTGCCGCCAATCATCCGCCACTGACCCGCATACATCACGGCGCCCGTGCGCCGGAAAACCAGAAAGCGCACCCCGTCATCCGTCATGCAATAGGGATAAACGTCTATCAAACTGTCTGAAATCGAGTTGCCCATGGAAAAGTCACTGAATCATCTATGCAAAAAGTCCCGCAGCATTATGAACGTTTTGTCGCTCGCGCCGGCCATTTTTCTGATCATCTGCAACACGGCCTCCGCAGCCGCCCTGACGGGAGCTCCCATTCCGGCCGGCATGCCGTACGATGGGGAACGTGTTGTCCAGCAAAATAGGCATGTCGACAATGAAACGGAAAACGACACACTTTTTGTGCACGAGTTTCTGCTGGCAAGGGATGTTGTTGAACGGGAACCGGTGGATGTGGTGGAATCCTACACAATGGACGATTCCCGCGCCTGGTGCTTCGTCCGTATCCACAACAGCGAGAAAATGCAGGATGTCTATTTTGAATGGTATTACGAGGACGAACAGTATTTCCGGATGAATGCAAAAATCGGGGTCTCCGACAACTGGCGGACCTACTCTTCCGTCGGACTGCAACCCGGTCAGTGGCGTGTGCTGCTGCGCGACAGGCATGGTTCGGTTCTCGCCGAGCAGACTTTTGACGTGTCGGAGTGAGATAGCGGTATCCGCTTGCAGTGTATCGCTTTGCTGAACCCGGGTGGATACGTGCTGAGGCTGCTGCGAAGCTAATACTGTTTCTTCATCTGATCAGCCCGGGAGGGCTCCTTTCGTTCGATCCAGTAGCTTTCCCTGTGAGGATCGATCCGAAGTCCAAGCGTATCCGTGGTACCGAACGTCCTGCGTATCCACCCGATTGGAGTGATCATAAAATAGAAGACGATTGTGATGATAATACGTGTCACCACCGTCCCCAGCACAAGCGCCAGCAGCATCCAGACTATGTAGACCGGACGCAGCCACATGGGTACCAGCAACCCCGCCAGAAGGAACACCACGCCAACGGCCCCGACGATCACGGCCGCGCGCACAATCTCCCAGTCGTTGATCCAGATAATGACCAGCGGGACCACCAAACCCAGCATCACCGTCATCACCCAGGCAAACTGCCTGAGAATCCGCCGGCTGACGGCTATCTCCGATATCAGGGATGTGAGTACTTTTTTGGGCATGGGTGCTCGGGGGTGATGGTTAATTCAGAAGTTAATCGGCGTGATGAGGGGTTATTCGGGGTGATTCGAGGTGGTCGGGGTGATTCGAGGTGGTCGGGGTGATTCGGGGTTTATCGGTGTGATGAAGGTGATAAGGTTAATCGGGCTGCAGGGACGCGATAGTTTCGGTTGGATCGGCCAGGCGGTCCTCCGGACGTTTTTCGATGACGTACCGGTCCATGACCAGCACATCCATGTCGGTCCGCATGAAGCACCGCCATGCGTCATCAGGTGTGCAGACGATCGGTTCACCCCGTACATTGAAACTGGTGTTAATAAGGACCGGGCACCCGGTCTGTTGCTCAAAGGCAGTCAGCAGCGCATGGTAGCGCGGATTCACGGTGCGGTCCACCGTCTGGATGCGCGCCGATCCGTCAACATGCGTGATGGCGGGAAGGCCGGAACGGACCTGGTAGAGCTTGTCCAGTCCCTGCACGGATGCATCCACCGGTTTACGCAGCCTGCGGGCCACATCGGCTACAAGCAGCATATAGGGACTCGGCTCATCCAGTTCGAAGTAATCCCGGACATGTTCCTCGGCAACGCTGGGGGCAAAAGGCCGGAAACTTTCGCGGTACTTGATTTTCAGATTGAGCTTGCGCTGCATTTCCGCGGATCGGGGATCGCCGAGGATGGATCGGCTGCCAAGCGCGCGCGGTCCGAATTCCATGCGGCCCTGGAACCATCCAACTACTTTTCCGTCCGCCAGCAATCCGGCCGTTCGGTCAAGCATCTCCTCTTCGTTTATCAGAGGCACATCGTAACTGGTGTTCGTTTTGAGGAATTCGCCGATGGTTTCGGTATCGAAGGACGGTCCAAGAAGGGCGCCGCTCATGGCATCGGGTACGGAGGGTGTTCTCGGGCGATCGAAATGGTGGTGCCAGGCCATGAGAGCCGCACCGACAGCGCCACCGGCATCCCCGGCAGCCGGCTGAATCCAGATGCGGTCGAATATTTTTTCCCTGAGAATCTTGCCGTTGCCGACACAATTCAGCGCCACACCGCCTGCCAGGCAGAGATGGCGGCTTCCGGTCATTTTTTGTGCGTGACGCGCCATGCGGAACATGATCTCCTCGGTCGCGGACTGCACCGACGCGGCCAGGTCCATCTCACGCTGCGTGAGCGGAGACTCCGGCTTGCGGGGCGGTCCTCCAAACAGGCGCGCAAACCGGCGGTTGGTCATCCTCAGTCCCGAACCGTATCCAAAATAGCGCATGTTCATCCGGAACGAACCGTCTTCTTTCAGGTCTATCAGTTCATCCAGTATCAGGTTGCGGTACTTTGGCTCGCCATAGGGCGCCAGTCCCATGACTTTGTATTCGCCTGAGTTGACCCTGAACCCGGTGAAGTAGGTGAAGGCCGAGTAAAGCAGGCCCAATGAATGAGGGAAATGCAGTTCCTGTTGAAGCGAGATCCGGCTGCCCTTTCCGTGGCCGACCGAGCTGGTGGCCCATTCCCCCACCCCGTCCATGGTCAAAATGGCCGCTTCCTCAAACGGGGAAGGGAAAAATGCGGATGCGGCGTGAGATTCATGGTGCTCGGGATAGAGCAGTTCCCCTTCGTAGCCCAGCTCGGATCGGATATGCTCGGAAATCCACAGTTTCTGCTTGATCCAGACCGGCAGGGCTTTCCATGCACTGCGGATTCCGGCCGGCGCATAGGCAAGATAGGTTTCCAGGATGCGCTCGAATTTAAGAAAGGGCTTGTCGTAGAATGCTACGGCATCCAGGTCGCTGACCGTGAGGCCGGCCTCCCTGAGGCACCATGCAATGGCGTTGGCGGGATAGTTCTGGTCGTGCTTTATCCGTGTAAACCGTTCTTCCTGGGCAGCAGCCACAATCTTGCCATCGCTGACCAGCGCGGCCGCGGCATCATGGTAGTAGCAGGATATTCCAAGAATATGCATGACGAATATGCATGACGCATCTTTCAGGTGCTGCGGGCATCCCCCATATGCTCGCGGAAATAGGCCAGCGTCCGATCCAGCCCGGTTTGCCTGTCCACTTGCGGTGTCCAGTGCAGCAGGCTGCGCGCCAGTGTGATATCGGGCTGCCGCACCAGGGGGTCACCTTCCGGCAGTTCCTTGAATTCCAGCTTGCTGCGTGATCCGGAATGGGCGATCACCTCCCGCGCCATCTCGATGATGGATACTTCATCCGGGTTGCCCAGGTTGACCGGCCCCGAGTAATCGGTTTGGCATAAACGGTAAATCCCTTCAACAACATCATCAATATAGCAGAAAGATCGCGTCTGTGAACCGTCACCATAGATTGTGAGCGGTTCGTTTCGAAGCGCCTGCGTAATGAAATTGGGCAGGGCGCGTCCGTCATCCATGCGCATGAACGGACCGTATGTGTTGAAAATCCGGGCTATATGGGTCGGAATCCCGTGATAGCGGTGGTAGGCCGTCACCAGGGCTTCCGCAAAGCGTTTGGCCTCATCGTACACGCCTCGCAAACTGACGGGATCCACGTTCCCGAGGTAGGTCTCTTTCTGCGGATGCTGCAGCGGGTCTCCGTAAACCTCGCTGGTGGATGCCAGCAGAAAACGTGCGCTTTTGCTTTTTGCAAGACCGAGTGCCTTGTGCGTTCCCAGTGAACCCACCTTGAGCGTCTGTATTGGCATCTCGAGATAATCTGCGGGTGAAGCGGGAGATGCAAAATGGAGTATCAGGTCAAGCCGCCCGTCCACGTGCAGATATTGGGTGACATCGTATTTGGTGAAAGAAAACCGCTCATTGTCAAAGAAGGGTGCGATGTTATCCAGGTCACCGGTGGACAGGTTGTCCATGCATATCACCTCATAGCCCTCTCTCAGAAACCGGGCGCAGAGATGCGAGCCGATAAAACCGGCCCCGCCGGTAATCAGCACACGATCATGCATCGATCACTTTTCTTTTGTCGTGAACGGCACGGCGGCCGACGCTGAAATAGGTAATGTTCAGTTCCTGCATGCGGTCCAGATCATACAGATTGCGTCCGTCAAAGATCACAGGGGCCTTCATGAGTTGTTGGAACTTTTCGAAATCAGGCCTGCGGAACTCATTCCATTCCGTGCAGATGACCAGTGCATCCACATCTTTCAGTGCGGCGGTCTGATCTTCCACATAGTCGATCCGGGAACTGATTTCCTCGCCGACGGCTGCCGGGAAGGTTTCATGGGCTTCGGGGTCGTACGCTTTCACTTTGGCCCCGAGTGCTATCAGGGCCTGAATGATGTATATGGCCGGTGCCTCGCGGACATCGTCGGTTTCGGGCTTGAAGGTGAGGCCCCATACACCGAAAGTGCGACCCTGGACATCGCCGTTGTAATATTTCTTTATTTTTTCAACGATGGAAAGCTTCTGGGCATCATTGACATCCTGAACGGCACCCAGGATCTGGAAATCGTAGTCATTTTCTTTGGCCGTGAAATGCAGGGCCTGCACATCCTTCGGAAAACAGCTTCCCCCGAAACCAATTCCTGCAAACAGAAAACGTTTGCCGATGCGTGAGTCGGTACCTATGCCCCGACGGACATTATCCACATCGGCGCCGACCCGTTCGCACAGATTGGCAATCTCATTCATGAAGGTAATCTTGGTGGCAAGGAAACCGTTGGCGGCATACTTCGTCATTTCGGAACTGCGCTCATCCATGACAATGATGGGGTTGCCGCTGCGTACAAACGGCTCATAGAGCTCCCTCATGACCTCGGCCGCTTTTTCACTGGACGTACCGATGACCACCCGTTCAGGTTTCTGGAAATCGGCGACAGCAGCTCCTTCGCGGAGGAACTCGGGGTTGGATACCACATCGAAAGGCACATCGGTCCGTGCTTCAATAGCCATGCGGACCTTGTCGGCGGTACCCACCGGAACCGTGCTTTTGTTGACGATGACCTTGTATCCTGTAATCAGGTCGCCAATCTGAGCCGAAACGTTGAGCACGGCACTGAGATCAGCCTGTCCATTCGCGCCGGGTGGTGTTGGCAGGCATAGGAACAGGATATCGGAAGCCTCTACCGCATCCGCCAGGTTGTCCGTGAACGACATCCTCTTCTCGCGGATGGCGCGCTTGAAAAGAGTTTCCAGTCCGGGCTCGTATATCGGTATGCCTCCTCCCCGCAACACGGCAAGCTTTTGGGGATTATTGTCAACACAAATGACGTTGTTCCCGGAATCGGCAAAACAAGTCCCGGTTACCAGTCCAACATATCCTGTTCCTATTACTGCAATTTTCATGTGTTTATAATTTCTGATTCATAAGGTCACATAGAATGTCCATGACGATTATAATCATGCTCCTGTGTGACGGAGAGCCGTCATGGCCATTTCATCTTATTTTCCGCTTTTATGTTTCCGTAATCTGTTTCTGCATCCGGGCAACTAATATCATCCCGGTTCACCCCCCGGCTGGCTCAGTTGCTGCAAACGGTGGCCCTATGGGTTCATCGTGATATCCGAATATGCCGCCGTTGGTGGATAATCGGCCGGGCTTCCTGAGCAGTCACCTGCTTTGACGCCAGGTTTGAAAAAAATCAGAGCCGTTCTATGTTTCTTATTTCCAGCTCCAACGTGCCGGCCGGCACCTTTACTTTGACGACATCGCCGACTTCCCTGCCCATCAGGGCCTTGCCGATAGGGGAATCTACTGAAATCTTTCCTTTGTTGAAATCCGCTTCATCCTTTGAGACCAGGGTGTATTTCATCTCTTTTTTGGATTTCCTGTTGAAAATCGTAACTGTGGAGAGCACATACACCTTGGAATTGTCAATGTTCTTGCCATCAAGGACCCTTGAGTTGGAAATGATCTTTCCCAGTTCTGAGATCCGGGCTTCCATTTTTCCCTGGGCTTCCTTTGCGGCATCGTATTCCGCATTTTCACTGAGATCACCATGGGACCGCGCCTCATTTATCTCCCGGGCAATATCTTTTCTGCCCCGTGTCACCAGGTCCCTGAGTTCCTCTTTGAGTTTGTCGTATCCTTCTTTGGACAGGTAGTTGACTTTCACGTTATCTGCAATTTTGCTTTTCGAAAATTTCTGATTTCTTATTGAATGGATTCTTCGGTTTTCATATCCCGGCAATAAAAAAGACCCGATTGCAAACTGCAGGTACAGGCATGCAACGGGCCGGAAAAACACCTATTTTCAGGATATGCCAAAGCAATAAATCCAATAGCGTAAAGTTAGCACTTATTCGGCAGAAATAAAACGCCGGCAGCACAAGTCCCATGCAACAGGCCATCCAAAAAAAAACAACGCGGGAGATTTACGCGTCCCATAGCTTGCGCCAACCGCCGAAGCTCATGTCGGACATGGTGATCTGGCTGCACAATGTGCGCAGCATGCACAACGTCGGCTCGGCGTTCCGCACTGCCGATGCATTCGGGGTAAAAGCGCTGTTCCTGTCAGGGTACACGCCGGTCCCGCCGCGACCCGAAATCACAAAAACCGCTCTGGGTGCCGAGGAAACCGTTCCCTGGAAGCAAACTTCCGATCCAATGGATCATGTGTACTGGTGCCGTGAAAACGGTTATACCCTCGCGGGCCTGGAACAGACGCATCAGAGCCGCCTGCTCACCAACTACCATCCCGATCCTGATTCCCGGATTTGCCTTCTGTTTGGCAACGAAGTGACCGGGATCGAAACCGATTTGCTCTCACAGTGTCAGGAATTGCTGGAAATACCGCAGTACGGAACCAAACATTCCTTCAACATATCGGTCAGCCTGGGCATCACCTGCTATCATTTTCTGCATAATTCCTTGTCTTCTTAGACAAAATCGCCGTATTTTTATCGAAAACCCCTGATCCCCATGTTGTCGCATCCGAAATCATTTCCTTCTGCCGGATCCTTGTCATCCGGCCGGATTGTCGCGCTTGTTTTTGCCTTACTGGCGCTGTGGGTCTCAGCCGGTTCGCTGTCCTTTCCCCAAACTGCCTCGGCTACACAACCGCTGGACAGAGTCACCACCGCGGAACGTTCTGACGGGCTCGGCTACGTGGTCCGCTTTCATATGACCAGCCGGCCCGATTCTTTCTTCATCTGGCAGCCGAATCCCAAACTCATCCAACTGGCACTTTACAAAAACGGGATTTCGTCCGAAAATGTACGTACCAGCAACAGCAATCATGCTTTCGAAAGCTTTTTCTACCAGGACATCGAGGGTGGGATCGGAGCCGACATCTACCTCGGGGAAGAGATCTACATGATCGCCGATGCCTATGTGGATGCCAACGGAAGCGACCTGCTGATCGGCCTGACCGAAGCCTCCCCTTATGACCTTGAAGTACTCACGGACGGACTCTTCCCCATTTTCTGGGACGACCTCATCGATGATGTGGACACATCCCCGGAACTGGACCGCAGCGGATGGACCGCAGCGGAACAGCCGCCGGACAGGGATCTCTTTCGTGTGGAACGGCCGGGATTTTCAGATGCCTATCTGCAGCTTAACCGCATTGTGATCGATGCCGGTCATGGTGGACGTGATCCCGGAGCCATCGGATATCGCGGAACCAGGGAGAAGGATGTCGCCCTGGCTGTGGCCCTGAAGGTGGGAGAATACCTGGAACGCTATCTGCCGGAAATCGAAGTGGTCTACACCCGCAATGACGACACCTTCATACCGCTGCAGGAGCGAGGCCAGATTGCCAACCAGGCCGAGGCCGATCTCTTTATTTCCATACACGCCAATGCGAACGCAAACCGGCACGCCCACGGCACCGAGATTTATTTTCTCGGAATGCACCGAAGCCGCGCGGCCTTTGAAGTGATGAAAAAGGAGAACAGCGCCATACGATTTGAGGAGGAGGAGGAACGATCCGAAGAACTAACGCCCGAACAGCTGGCTGTCTATGAGCTATCCAACATCGGTTTCATGGCAAGCAGCGAAATGCTCGCCACCAAGATGGACAACCAATTCTCGGAACGGGCGCGCCGCCGTTCCCGCGGTGTGAAACAGGCCGGTTTCATCGTGCTCTACCACGCCTCCATGCCGGCCTTGCTGGTGGAACTGGGATACATCACCAATCCACAGGAAGAACAGTTTTTAATCAGTGAATATGGCCAGAGCATCATGGCATCTGCCATTTTCCGATCCATCCGGGACTACAAAGAGCGTCTCGAAAGAGACCGCAACCGTCAGAACTGATGGCTGAAGCACCCGAAAAGCAGATGACAGAAGCGCGGGATAATCAATTGGCAGAATTATCGGAAAACCAGATGCCGGAAGCACGGGATGACAAGATGACAGTAAGACCTGATAATGACGGCACCATGGACATCATTCAAAAAAACACTATTTCAAACTTCAACGCATGCAAAAACCATTGATCATTGGTGTCGCAGGGGGAAGCGGTTCCGGGAAAACCACTGTAATTAACCATATCTGCAATACCATCGGGGAGGAAAATCTTTCACTGATCGCACACGACGCCTACTATCGGGATCTTAAACACCTGCCATTCGAGGAAAGGGCGCAACAGAACTTCGACCATCCCGCTTCACTCGAGACCGAACTTCTTATCCGGCACATAAGAGCACTCTACAACGGCTACAGCATCGAATGCCCGATCTACGATTTTTCCAACCACATCCGCAAAGACGAGGCTTTGACCATCACCCCGAAAAAAATCATTCTTGTGGACGGGATCCTGATCTTCTATGAAAAAGAACTGCGCAAGCTTATGGATATCAAGCTGTTTGTGGATACGGACGACGATGTGCGGCTGTTGCGCCGCTTGCGCCGTGACATCACCGAGCGGGGAAGGTCCATCGAAGGAGTGCTGGACCAGTATGAAAAATTTGTGCGGCCCATGCACCTGGAGTTTGTGGAGCCTACAAAGCGCTACGCCGACATCATCATCCCGCACGGCGGTGAGAACCAGGTGGCCCTCAAGATGGTGAATGCATTGATTTTTGAAAATATCCGGGATTGAACATATCCTTAATTGTAAACGCGGGCTTGAACAGATCCGGAATTGAATATATCCTTAATTGTGCACGCGGGATTGCACACATCCGGAATTGAACACATGGGATTGTATACATGGGATTGAACACACGGGATTGCAGTCCCGGACAGATTCCTGAGGACAGGTTAGCTTCCCTTCTTTTCTTTCGGCAAAAGATGATCCAGCCAGTATCGCATTCCCTCGAACACGAGATTATTGTTGCTTCGCACTTCGAGTGAGCTGTTATGCATCAGGAAATCAGCATCACCGCCGGTCAGCCAGATCCGGGCATCGGGAAACCGTTCCCGTGTGCGCTTCACATGAGCTTCCCATGAAGCGACAAAGGTCCCGGCCGTCCCGGCCTGAAGTGCGGATGTAGTGGAGTCGGGCGGCCATGCTTCCGGCAGCCCGACAGATACGGTGAACAAACCGTCCGCACCATGCCCCAGGGCTTCTATCAGCATATGAAGGCCCGGCATGATCACCCCGCCCCGGTAGACGCCGCCGGCATCCATGGCATCAATCGTACAGGCTGTTCCGGCATCGGACACGATGACGGCGCCGGATCCAAGGGTCCATGCACCAAGACAAGCCAGATAGCGGTCGATGCCCAGTGTTTCCGGGGTTCGGTAACGATGCCTTCCGGGTGTCAGCACCGAGCGCGTGATTGCAAGTATCCCGGCATGGGATGCCTCTCCTCCTGCGGTCAGCAGGCGTTTGAGTTCTTCCATCTGAAAATGTTTCCTGACGGACGACAGCACAATACGGTCAAAAGTGAGGCATAGCTGCCGCAGGGCAGTCTCAAAATCCGGTGAAACATATTCAGGAAGTTTGTGGATCCGCCAGGGCGGGACCGTGTCCTGCCTGTCATCGTGTCCGGTTGCAGTGCGGCCGGGCAGCAGCTCCGCCGCCTTGATCCGGGTGTTTCCTGCATCCAGAAAGAGTGTCTTTTCCATAGGCTCAAGGTACAAAAAAGAAGGAAAACACGAGTAAAACCGTTACCATATTGCAGGATTTCTGTTACTTTTCAGGAAACCATCACAAAACGGATGATTATGTCACAAGAACAACTGCATTCTTCCGAATACTGGATAAAAAAACTCAAACTCAAACCGCATCCGGAAGGGGGACACTACCGTGAGATGTACCGGTCCGGCGAAAAGGTGCGTGCCGACCATCTGCCGGATCGATTCAAAGGGGCTCGGACGTTCAGCACCGCCATCTATTTCCTGCTGCGACCCGGCGAGCGTTCGCATTTGCACCGTATCAAGTCGGATGAGGTATGGCATTTTTATCGCGGACTTCCGCTTACCATACACATGTTCGGCTCCAGCGGATCTTACAAGGCGGTCCGCCTGGGAGATAACCCCGAGCGCGGTGAGCATTACCAGTTCATGGTTCCAGCGGGAACCTGGTTCGGAGTGACAGTGACAGGAAATGGCGATGATGACACCGGACATATCCACGACGATTTTGCCCTTGCAGGATGTACGGTAGCGCCCGGCTTTGATTTTCAGGATTTTGAGATGGCTGGAGACAAAATAGTAACGGCTTATCCCGGCTATCAGGATGTCCTGCGCAAACTGTTGTGAGAAATTCGAAACCTGCTGTGAGGAAAAGGGTTGAGTTCGAATAAACGCACTGTTGTAATTGTGATATTCCGTCCGGCATTTGCAGCTGACGCAGCCCCTCTGCCTGCTGAAAACAGACTTGTTGTCCGCCTTGAAACCCTGCTGAACCGTAACGGCGTACCACATGAAATCTGGCGGCCTGCCACGCTGGGTGAAGCCGGGGATATGGCACGCAAGGCATCCGGGGCATCGCCAATAGTGGCAGCGGCCGGAGGCGACGGCACCATAAATGCCGTATCCGGAGGCCTTCTGGGAACGGAATGCCGTCTTGGCATACTTCCCATTGGCAGCGGCAATGATATCGCCCGGGGTCTGCGGATCCCGCGAAAACTGCCTGCCGCCGTGGCCCTGCTCGCCGACGGCTACCGTTTGCTGAAATCCGATATGGAATCCTCCGGAAACGAATTCACCGATGCAGAATTCACCGATGCAGAATCCACCGATGCAGAATCAACCGGGAACGAATCCTCCGGGAAGAAATCCGCTGCATTGATCCGGAAAATCGACGCCGGCGTTTTCACATCCGTGAATGAAACGGATGCAGCAAGTGGCCGGAGCCGACAGTATGAGTGCCATTTCATCAATACCCTGGGGTTCGGATTTGACGGCAGGGTTGCATGGAACGCTTCCAGATTGAGGTTTTTACGGGGCAAATGGAAATACCTTGGCGGAGTGCTGCAATCCCTCCTTTTTTACCGGGCCACTGATATGACCATAACGGCCGATGGAGAAACATACTCCGGACGTTATCTCATGACTACCGTTGCCAATGGGCCGTTCGAAGGAGGCGGCATCCCTGTTGCGCCCCGGGCTGATCCCGGCGACGGGCTCTTCGACCTTGTGATGATCCACGACACCGGAGTTTTTGCACGCATTCCACTTCTGCTGCGTGTCCTCCTGTTCGGGGCTTCCGACAGCACGGACATCCGGCTCAGGCAATGTCATACCGTGCGCGTCACATCCAGCCGGCCGGTCATGGCACACGCCGACGGCGAAGTCATATCCCGGAATCTCACGGAATTTTCGGCAACTATCCGACCGGCGCAGCTTGCCGTAATTGGCCCTGCCACTCCTTGAATAACCGGCATTTATCCGAACGTTTTTGGGCCTCACTTGCATTATATTACCTGAATACAAAAACACCGGGCCTGCTTGCAACGTCTGCGTGTGAACCCTTAAACAGAGCCTTATTTTATTATGCATTTGAAAGGAAAGTCAGCTATCGTGACAGGTGCCAGCAGTGGCATTGGCGCCGAATTCAGCAAGGCACTTACGGAAAAAGGATGCCGGGTATACGGCCTTGCGCGGCGTGAAGAACGCCTTGAGGATCTACGTTCACGGCTTGGGGACTTGTTTGTTCCGGTCGTCATGGATGTGAATGACTACGAAAGCGTGGAAGAGTGGGTCGGCAAAACCTTTTCCGGCGAACATGTCCCGGATATCCTGCTAAATAACGCCGGCCTCGGGCTTTTTGGCGCCGTTGACCAGTTGCCGCCGGAAGACTGGGACCTGATGGTCCAGACCAATCTGACATCCATCTTCCGCCTGACCCGGCTGGTCACACCACTGATGAAAGATTCCGACGGCGTCAACCACATCGTCAACATCGCTTCCGTGGCAGGCCTCATCGGCAATCCCAATATTTCCGGGTACAATGCCACCAAATTTGCGGTACGCGGATTCAGTGAGTCCCTGATGAAAGAGCTGCGAAATTTCCGTATCAAGGTAACCTGTATTTATCCCGGTTCCATCGCTACCGAATTTTTCGAGGATCATGGCGGCACCCATCCCAATATGCTGAAGGGCGAAGACGTTGCCAATACACTGATACATATTCTTGAGACGCCGGACAATTTCCTGATCGATGAGATCACAGTGCGGCCCCTCATCCCCAAACCACCTGATAAATAGATGCTCTATCACCGATCAATAATAATATTGCTGCTGCTTTCCGCTTTGGTTTGCACCGCTTTATTGCCGGCAGGATGCGACCGCGACCGGCCGAAAGATCTGATCGATGAGGAGACTTATATGGATATCCTTCTTGAGCTGCACATTCTTGCGGCAATACGTGAAATTGACGGCGAGGATGAAACACGTTACAGAGCCGGCCAGGATACTGTCCTGGAGCACTACCAAATCACCCGTGATCAGTTCCAGCGCAGTCATGCCTACTACCACCGCAA
>RECX01000088.1 GCA_007693825.1 Balneolaceae bacterium | reverse complement strand
CCAGAAAACGGTCCTGCCCAGCGGCCTGAGAATTGTTACCGAATCCATCCGTACCGTCCGCAGCCTTTCTGTCGGTAATTGGGTAAAGACCGGGAGCAGGCATGAGAAAGATCCCGAAGCTGGAATTACCCATTTTCTTGAACACATGCTCTTCAAGGGTACCGAAAACCGCTCTGCCTACGATATTGCACTTAGTATGGAGGCGGTTGGCGGATATCTCAATGCGTTCACCTCGCCCGAACTGACCTGCTACTATGCCCGGTGCCTTGATTCCGAACTGGATACGGCGCTGGATGTGCTCACGGATATGGTCCTCCATTCCAGGTTTCCTGATGAGGAAATTGAGAAAGAAAAAAAGGTTGTCATTGAGGAGATGAAAATGTACCGGGATAATCCGGAGGATTTCATCTTCGAGGAGTTTCACAAACAGCTTTTTCTGCCGCATCCTCTTGGAAGGCCCATCATTGGCTACGAATCCACGGTTTCCGGATTCAGCCGCGATGCGCTCTTCAGCTACATGCGGGAACACTACCACCCGTTGAATGTCATTATTGCCGTAGCGGGGAATGCAGAGCACGAGCAGGTCGTCCGGCTGGTCGAGAAATACTTCCAGCCACTTGAAAATGAGTTTGTGGCCAACGGCGATCAGCCCATGACGCATTACAAGCCCAGCAAGACGCTTATCAGACGCCCGATTGAACAGACTCACTTCATGCTGGGACGGCGCGCCCTTTCGGCAGTGGATTCCGACCGCTACAAACTGCTTCTGGCCAATACGGTCCTTGGATCCGGAATGAGCTCCCGCCTGCATCAGAACATCCGGGAAAAGTATGGCTACTGTTACCATATCCAGTCATTCATGGAGGCGTTCCGGGACAGCGGCCTGTTCGGGATCTATGCGGGAACCGACAGGGAATACCTGGACCATGTCCGCGAACTGGTTTTGGTGGAACTGAAACGCATCAGCCAGGAACTCATCCCGCAAAAAGAGCTGGATGAAGCAAAATCCCAGCTCAAGGGCAAACTCCTGCTGGCCCAGGAAAGCATGAGCAACAGGATGACACGGCTCGCAAAAAGCGAAGTATTCTATGATCGTTACATCACCCTCGATGAGCTTGTGGCTGAAATCGATAGTGCGGATGCAACGCAGATTCGCGATCTTTGCGAGACCTTTTTTGATGAAAAACAATTCACCGAAACGGTCCTCATGCCGGAGGATAAGGAGATGACTGAATCACCGTAGCCATTTTCTGCAATGGAGCGGGAAACAAACAGGGAAATTTCTTCATTTTCCGTTTCCGTTGCATCTTTCATGCATCGGAACCGATGGGACAAAACGATATCAGCTTATGGTCTACATCAACGAAATTTCGAAACATGCTGGTCAACAGGTAACACTGAAAGGGTGGGTCTACAATATCCGGACCAGCAAAAAACTGGTATTCATCATTGCAAGGGATGGAACGGGATTGTGCCAGTCGATTGTCTCACAGGAGGATGTCTCAGAAGAAGTCTGGGAAAAGGCCCTCTCGCTGCAGCAGGAAAGTGCCATTGAGATCACCGGAAATGTTCACGCCGACGAGCGCAGTATCGGCGGACACGAACTCCACGTGACCGGTTTGAGCATCGTCTCCCAGGCCGAGGAGTATCCCATAACCCCCAAGGAACACGGAATTGAGTTTCTGATGGAACACCGTCACCTGTGGCTTCGCAGCCGGAAACAGTGGGCGGCGATGCGGGTGCGCAACACCATTACCTATGCCATCCACCGGTTCTTCCAGGAGCGCGGATTCATCCAGATGGATGCGCCCATTTTCACGGGCAACGCGGCAGAAGGAACGACCAATCTTTTTGAAACCGACTACTTCGACAGGAAAGCCTACCTGACCCAGTCGGGCCAGCTGTACGGGGAAGCAATGGCCATGGCGCACGGGAAGATTTATACGTTTGGCCCCACGTTTCGTGCTGAAAAAAGCAAGACACGCCGTCACCTGACCGAATTCTGGATGATCGAGCCGGAAATGGCCTATTATGATCTGGACATGAATATGGATCTCGCCGAGCAGATGGTGGAGTTTCTGGTCCGGGAAGTGGTCAGGATCAACCGTGAGGAGCTGGAGATCCTGGAGCGGGATGTGTCGAAGCTGGAACAGGTGAAAGCCCCCTTTCCGCGCATAAGCTATACCGATGCCGTTGCCCGCCTGAATGCCCCGGCCATGCAGGACCGGCTCGATGGCATGGAAAAGGAACGGAAGGTTGAAGCAGAAGCGCTTAAAAAAGAGCTGACATCCCTTGATGCAGAGTTCGGACAGGCCAAAAAGGGCAGAAAGTTTCAGATCGACCGCAGGAGGGGGGACATCAATGCCCGTCTCGATCAGATTGAAGAAGACCTGCGCAACATCCCGGTTTGGAAGAAATCGGCTATGGACAAGAAATGGGGCGAGGATTTCGGTGGAAGCGATGAGACACTGCTCACCATGGACGACCCCACTCCGGTGATGGTCTATGGCTATCCGGCAGAAGTAAAAGCCTTCTACATGAAGCGCGACCCGGAAAACGAAGAGGTTGCCCTTGGGGTGGACATGATCGCTCCTGAGGGATATGGTGAGATCATTGGCGGAGGCCAGCGTGAGGACAATCTGGACAATCTGCTTCAACGGATCAAAGAGCACAACCTTCCGGAAGAGCAGTTCCGCTGGTACCTGGATCTGAGAAGGTATGGGACGGTGCCCCACTCCGGATTCGGCCTGGGGCTGGAGCGGACCGTGGCCTGGCTGTGTGGTTTGAAGCACGTCCGTGAAACCATCCCGTTCCCGCGCATGATGGGCCGGCTCTATCCGTAGTGTCTTCAGGACAGCTGTCCGTACAGTTGTCCGTCTCAGATATTCTCCAGCAGAACCATGGCAAAGAAAAAATCCAGTCTGAATGAATACAAGTCCTTTCTGGAAGAGCTGACAGGGCATGATATAAAGCCGGTCTATGCCTTCTTTGGCGAAGAGACTTTTTTCCTGGACCGCCTTCAGGAGGCAGCCATAGCAACTATTCCCGAAGAGGCCCGCGATTTCAACCTGGATGTGCTGTATGGCGATGAAGTCAAGGCAGAAAAGGTCATCACCATGTGCCGGAGTTTTCCCATGATGGCGGAGCGGCGTATGGTCATTGTCCGTGATTTCATGAAAATGTTTGACCCGCGCCAGACCGAAGCCGAAGCGGAGGAACCGAGCGGAGACAGTTCCGATGAGATTTCCCTGGATGACGCGGATGCCGGCGCCGGTTCCGTGGATGACCTGACAGCCTATCTGAAGCAGCCGAATCCATCCACCTTGCTCTTGCTCACCAACGAAAGACGTCCCGCAGCCAGTACAAAGATCGGCGCAGCGCTCAAAAGCAGCAAAACCGTGGCATCGCATACATTCCAGCCGGTCGATGAAATGCATTTGCCAGGCTGGATCATGGAATGGGCCGCCATGGAACACCAGCTCACATTTGAGGACCAGGCCATTCAGCTGCTGGCATTTCATGTGGGCAATCACCTGCAGCAGCTGACCATGGAGATTGAGAAACTGGCTTCAGGAAGGGAAGAAGGCCAGCCGGTCAGCGTCACCGATGTCAGGGAGCTGGTCGGCCTGTCCCGGGAATACACCATGTTCGAATTTCAGGATGCCCTGTTCGAGAGGAACACGGAAAAGGCAATGATGATAGCACATCAGATGATGAAAAGGGCGGACAATCCCACCGGTGAAGTCATCCGCATCGTCAGCTACCTGTATGCTGTATTCGGCAAGGTCTGGCACATTCAGCGGCTTTCCCGCAAGGGCCTGACACCCGCCCAGATCCGTGAGGCAACAGCCATAAAAAGTACGTTTTATTATGACAAACTGGCACGGGCCGGCCGCCAGTATCCGCTTCCCGTATGTCCCTGGCTGTTTGAGGTACTGCTGGATGCGGACAAGTCCATCAAGGGGTTCAGCCGCCAGACACCGGAGGCCATCCTGCTTATGACGGTGAAAAAAATCACTGCCTGACCGGTTCATAACCGCCAGGCAACCCGTTGGGCGAGAGCACAATTTGCCAGACATTCAGATTGCGTGCACGGAAAACACCGGAACAACTCAACAGGTAATACCGCCACATGCGGAAAAACTGTTTGCTGTACCTTTCGCTCAGCTTCATGCGGTGCTGTTCCACATTCCTGTGCCAGTGCTCCAGTGTCTTCGTGTAATTGATGCCGATGTTGTGCAGATCTTCAAGCACGAACAGACGCTCCCATGCCAGGCTTAGCTGGCGAAGCGACGGGATCATCGAGTTCGGGAAAATATACTTCTCAATCCACGGATCCGACTTGAATACCGAGCGGTTTCCACCAATGGTATGCAACAGGAAGATTCCGTCCGGCTTGAGAAGCTCGCGCATGACCCGCATGAATGTCCGGTAGTTTTTGGCGCCGACATGTTCGATCATGCCGATGGACCAGATACGGTCAAATTGCCCGTCAACATGCCGGTAGTCCTGCAATCGGATGTCAATCGGCAGATCACGGCAGTTGCGTTCTGCAGCCCGCGCCTGATTCACAGAAACCGTCACGCCAACTCCCGAAACGCCGTACTTTTCCGCTGCGTATTTCAGGGCACCGCCCCATCCACAGCCAACATCCAGAACCCTCATGCCTTTCTGAAGCCCCAGCTTCCGGAAAATGAGATCCAGTTTTTGTTCCTGTGCTTTATCCAGGGAGCTTGTGTCTTTCCAGTAAGCACAACTGTAGATCATGTGCTTGTCAAGCATTGCCTGGTACAGATCGTCCCCGATGTCATAATGGTGTTCACCGATCAGGAAGGCACGCGACGGTTTTTGCAGGTTCAGCATCATGGCCCTGAGCAGCGTAACGGCCTCCTTAAGAGGCTTTATCCGGCGATTCAGTTCAGCACGCATGATGCGATAAAAAAAATCATCAAGCGACTCACAATCCCACCATCCATCCATGTAGGATTCGCCCAGGCCGAGAGAACCTTCCGCAAGGATGCACTGGTAAAGTCTTTCGTTGTGGACTTGCATATCAAAAGAGCGGCTTCCGTTGATCCTGATGTCTGCAATATCCAATAGTTCTTGAACTTTAATCTTGAACGTTTCCATGTTTCCGCCTCACAGTTTGGTCAGCAGAATTACAATACGAATCATCCTTCTACAATAATCCTTCCAAAATCGTCCTTCTACAGAATATATAGACAATTTGCCGGGACTTATCAATTCACATGCAGTAATTAATTTCCCTCACAAACGTTTTTTCATGCATCCCGTCAAAAAAAACTTTTACAGGGGGATATTAAATTCAAAAAAAAATCTTTAATTTTGACTTCTGTATAAAATCAGTAAAAAATGCGGCTCCGGGCTGACACTGCCGTAATTCCGGAACGCTGTTGTGTGCTGATTTGTATGTAATGGTGGATTGTACTTCAAGGCAAAACGTAATCAAATAGACGACAATACGACATTGATTTATGCTGGCTCAAAGATAGCTTATTCAATCCGGACATACTGTGATGATGCGATCCGATCCTTTTTCAAGGATGATTGCTGCGTACCAACGCGACTTTTTCACACAAGCGCAGGCGAAACAAGCGGGGTG
>RECX01000089.1 GCA_007693825.1 Balneolaceae bacterium | reverse complement strand
CACCCTGGCCAAAAGCCTGACCAACTCCCAAGCATAGAATCAGTAGAACGGCTGAGGCAGGGACCGCACTTCCCATCCGGCTGAAAAAAGCTGAAACAGGTTTGCCGGTTACAAATTGGGCAGGATCCTGATGTAAGGCACTAACAGGTTTTGTTTGCATTGGCCATTTATCCCCTCCGAATTCATAAAATGAATACCGAAAATAATAACAAACCCACTACATCTTTACTGCTTATGCACAGAATCTCCAATTGATGAGAACAACCAATACTAACTACACAACTAAAAGCTAACCAATTAGGTCGAAAAAAAATATCTCTTAAAAAAAATTAATGATGATCTACATCTTCTTAATAATATTAACAATAACGTTTCATGGACGCTATTTCACATGGTAATTATTATTCAATTCGACGGTTCATTCATCCTTTCTCAGACAAAGTCCCAGCAAAAAATACCATACCACCAACGCTGCCAGTCGGCTGGTCTGATCGTCCCGGTCAAAGAACGGATTGACCTCCACCACATCCAGTGAAAGAACCGCACCGTTTTGCCCGGCCGCCCGGGCTGTCTCCAGCAGCACCCATTTCGAAAGGCCGGACGCACAGGGCGCGCTCACCCCGGGGGCCTGCGACTGATCCACGGAATCCATATCCAGCGTGAGCAGCACAGCCGAGCCGTCATCCCTGCCTCCATTCAGTTTCCGCAGTTTTTCCAGGACGCTCCTTGTGTCGGTCCGGTCCGCAAAAGCGTACTCTCCGCCAGCGGATCGGATATACTCAAGATGCTCGCGTGCAACGGACTGCGGCTGCAGCCCCATTACATGATAGGACAGGCACGGGTTGTCTCCATCCTCCAGGATCTGGCGGAACGGACTGCCCGAATGTCCCTGCCCGTTATTCAGGGGACGCACATCACAGTGCGCATCTATATTGAGGATATGGTGCGGCTGCTGCGCCTCGCGATATGCCAGGGAATGCCCGTACGTGGTTTCATGTCCGCCCCCGAGGACGATCACCGGCACCTTCCTGGCTATCCACGGTGCCACGCGCGATGCCAGATCCTGCTGCATCTCCTCCATTCCGGCCTGCGGCACATCCCCCAGATCCCTTCCTTGACGAAGCAGACCGGCAAAGTCATCCCACATATCCGCGGGCGGTGTCATTTTGGATAAATGTTTGCGGATCAAAGGCGGCGCCTGTGACGCTCCGGGACGACCGCCGTTGCGGATCACCCCCTCATCGACGGGACATCCGATCATCACAAAGGAAACCATCCCGTCATTTCCTCCTTGTTCGTCATCCACCTGATGCAGCAAATCCCGCACCCTTGTGTCGTTTTCACCCATTATGTATATGTTAGAGATTTCGATTCCATCCACTATCTGCGACACACTCACCTCCCGCCCAGACACGCACGGCATTGTTGGGCTGGAAGTGGTACATCCACTGGTTCACCGGACCGGCAAGTCCGATATCGGGTGACGGTTCGTTCCGTTCCCCATTTTGGTTTCGATCCGCAGGCCGGCGGCTTTCGGATCTGCCTGATCCGCTTTGCAGGCCGGCTCCCGTGTGGCCGTGCAGAGGATCTGCAGCGTGTCCGGGCAAGTTCCCCTCGCCTTCTACATCAATTTCCACAAAATCGGCTTTCTTGCCAGCCTCCACCGAACCGGTGACACCATCCAGCCCCAGTGCCGCCGCCGCATAGATGGTTGCGCCCTTGAGCACTTCGGCGGGCGACATGTGCTGGAGCGTGCACGCCAGGTGCATGGCCAGGGGCAGGTGATAGCTCGGCGCCGATCCCGGATTGAAATCGGTGGATACGGCCACCGGCACACCCGACCGGATGAGTTCGCGCGCCGGCAGCGGCTGCTTGCGCAGGTACCAGGTTGCCAGAGGCAGGCTGACAGCGATAATCCCTGCATCTTTTATCGCTGCAATGCCCTTGTCCGAAATGCACTCCAGATGGTCGGCCGAAATGGCGCCAACTTCGGCGGCAAGTTCCGCCCCGCCGGCCGCCGTGAGCTGATCGGCGTGGATCTTGGGGATGAGTCCGGCCTCAGCGGCTGCGGTCAGCACATTCCGGGCCTCCGCCTGCGTGAACGCCGGGGCATCGGCAAACACGTCGCAGAAAGTGGCCAATTTGTGCTCTGCAACCGCCGGTATCATCTCGCCGATGACCAGGGAAACGTACCCGTTGCGGTTATCACGGAACTCGGGCGGGATGGCGTGTGCGCCCAAAAAGGTACTCATGATGCGAACCGGCGACTGCATCCTTAGCCGTTGATAGACCCGGAGCTGCTTCAGCTCATCCTCAAGCCGCAACCCGTAGCCGCTTTTGCACTCGATGGTCGTCACACCAAGGGACATCATACGGTGCAGCAGGCCGGCGCTTTTATCCAGAAGTTCGTCCTCGGTTGCTTTCCGCGTTGCTTTCATGGTGCTGAGAATGCCCCCGCCGGCCGCCGCGATCTCCTCGTAGGATTTTCCGAGCGACCTCATTTCAAATTCATCCGGGCGCCATCCGCCAAATGCCAGATGCGTGTGGCAGTCCACCAGCCCCGGTATCACCAGACGACCGCCGGCATCAAAAACCTCCGTCTGCTCAGGAAGCGGCATGGGTCCGGCCTCAGCGGAGCCGGGTCCTCCGGGTTTTCTGGATTCTCCGGGTTCTCCGGATCCTTCGGGTACTTCGGGTACTCCGGGTACTTCGGATTCACCGAATTCACCGGTGGCATCGCGGCCGGAACGTCGAGGTTCATCCGCTCCGGCAGTACCTCTCGAGCGGAACCACTCCCGCAGCCCTTCCTGTCCGCCGGCATACTGGATCGTATCCCCCTTCCACAGAATAACCGCATTCCGGATCAGGTGGATGTGCGCCTGTCCCCCCTGCATCGGGCAGACAGCAAGAGCGCCGATGTTCTTCAGCAGCCGGTAGCGCTCCCCGTTCTGTTTCGGTTTTGTCATTGGTTCGGCTTCCGGATCCGGTTCCACGGCAGCCTGTCTCTTCTCCCTGGTCACGGCGGTTCCCGTTTGCGTCTCCAAATCCGGTACTGCTGCCGCGACTTCTGTTTCGGGATTCCTCATCAGCGGATTGCTCAGTTCAGTTTCCGGCATACCGACTCCACTCTGGTTATCATTTCAGGATCTCTCAGCATGGCGATGCCCCGGTCGATTTCGCTGCGCATGAACCGGTCTTCTTCCATGTGGGGAATGACCAGGCGCAGATAGTCGTGTGCCGCCAGCACACCGCGTCCCGGCTTCAGGGGCTTGCGGAAATCCAGGGCCTGCGCCGCCGTGAGCAGCTCAATGGCCAGGATGATCTCCACGTTTTCGAACACCTGGAGCAGCTTCAGCGCGGCGATGCTGCCCATGCTCACATGGTCTTCCTGTCCAAGACTGGTCGGGATGGAGTCGACCGAGGCGGGATGCGACAGGATCTTGTTCTCGGATACCAGCGATGCCGCCGTGTACTGCGGGATCATGAATCCGGAGTTGATCCCCGTCTCCTGCATCAGCAGCTCGGGAAGTCCGTCGTGCCCTTCCAGCAGCAGATAGGTCCGCCGCTCCGAGATGCTGCCAAGTTCCGCAAGCGCCACCGCGGCATGGTCCATCGCCAGGGCCAGCGGCTGCCCGTGGAAGTTGCCCCCGCTGACAATATCGCCGTTTTCCAGTACCAGCGGATTGTCGTTCACCGAGTTGAGCTCGGTCTCGATCACCTGTCTGCCGTACCGCAGCGCATCGCGGCTGGCACCGTGCACCTGCGGGACGCATCGCAGGCAGTACGGGTCCTGCACCTTGCCGCAATGCCGGTGGTTCTCCAATATCTCACTATGCGACAGCAGGTTCCGCACGTTTTCCGCCACTTCCAGCTGTCCGGGATGCGGACGGAGCCGGTGGATGCGCTCGTCAAACGGCACAATACTCCCCTGTAACGCCTCCAGGCTCATCGCGGCAATGAGGTCGGCCATGCGGACCAGGTGATTGCTCCGGTGCAATATCCACGCCCCGTACGCCGACATGAGCTGCGTTCCGTTGATCAGCGCCAGCCCGTCTTTCGGCTGCAATTGTATCGGTTCCAGATTGTGCGCTTTCAGCACTTCCGCCGCGGGAATCTGAACCCTGCTCCTGTTCCTGCTTCTTTTCCCGTTCCCGTCACCGCCGACAACACCATCACTGTTCGCAGCGTAATTACCATTGCCGCTCGAAACACCATCACCATCCACAACGCCGCCGCCATTTCTGTCGCTCCAGAAAAAACCCTCGCCGATCAGCGGCAGCGACATATGCGCCAGCGGGGCCAGATCCCCCGATGCCCCAAGGCTGCCGCGCGACGGAATCACCGGCACCAGATCATGCTTTGTGAAATAAAGCAATCGGTCGAAAGTAGAGAGTGACACACCGGAGTACCCGAGTCCGAGCGTGCAGAGCTTGAGCTGCAGCATGAGGCGCGATATCTCGAACGGCACCGGCGGGCCCACACCCACCGCATGGCTCAGCAGCAGGTTGGTCTGCAGCCGCGACAGGTCCGCAGTACCGATCCGTTTCTGCGCCAGCGCGCCGAAACCGGTATTGATACCGTAGTAGGGCTTCCCGTCCTTCAGCGCCCGGTCCACGATCCCGCGCGACCGCTGCAGCGCCTCCCTGTTTTTGTCGAGATGCCGGATCTGCCGGTCAAGATCGTCGTAGAGCCGTTTTATCGTAATCCGTGTTTGTTCCATTCTGTGCTTTTTCTGGTTATGCCGGATGGCTCACTCGCCTATCCAGACACTGTTTCAACTGCAGACATTGCATCAACCGCAGACATTGCTTCAACTTCAGGCACTGCTTCTATGGCCAATTCACCTGCTGATTCACCGGTCGTTGCATACGCCTGCAGAAGCACCGCCATTCAGCCACCTTTCCCGGTGCCGTTTTCGTCATCGACCATCGGCAGGTCCACGCCCCGCTCTTTTGCCGTGCGAATCGCATCCTCATAGCCGGCATCGGCGTGCCGCATGACACCCGTGCCCGGATCCGCCGTCAGCACACGCTCCAGGCGCCGCGCACCCGATTCGGTGCCATCCGCCACACACACCATGCCGGCGTGGATCGAGTATCCGATGCCCACGCCGCCGCCATGGTGCAGCGACACCCAGCTGGCCCCGCAGGCCGTGTTGAGCAGGGCGTTGAGCAGCGGCCAGTCCGCGATCGCATCCGACCCGTCGCGCATGCCCTCGGTTTCCCTGTTGGGGGATGCGACCGAGCCGGTATCCAGGTGATCCCGCCCGATAACGATCGGCGCCTTCACATCGCCCGACTTCACAAGCTCATTGAAGCGTGCCCCCATCTCGGCCCGCTCGCCGTACTCCAGCCAGCAGATACGTGACGGCAACCCCTGGAAGGCCACTTTCTCGCCGGCTTTCCGGATCCACCTCGCCAGGTGTTCTTTCTCCGGGAAGGTCTCCAGTACGGCCCGGTCGGTCCGGCGGATATCCCCGGGATCGCCTGACAGCGCCGCCCAGCGGAACGGTCCAGACCCTTTGCAGAACAAAGGACGGATGAACTCGGGCACGAAACCCGGGATATCGAACGCCTCGCCCATCCCCCGGAAATCGGCCACCTGTCCGCGCAGGTTGTTCCCGTAATCGAA
>RECX01000271.1 GCA_007693825.1 Balneolaceae bacterium | reverse complement strand
GGCTGCGGCCGATCCTGATGACCGCGCTGACCACCATCCTGGCCATGACCCCGCTCGCATTGCAGATCGGCGCCGGGGCGGAGACCTGGAGCCCGATGGCGCGCACTGTGATCGGCGGGCTGACCATGTCCACCATACTCATGCTTTTTGCCGTGCCCTGCATGTACAACCTGGTCAACAAGCTGGTCGAGAAAGCCGGGTTCGACTCGGTGCACAAGGAAGACCCGCTGTCGGATGACACCCCGGTAGCAACGAATTAAATCCACCCGAAATGAAAAAAATCACCATAACCGAACGCATCCTCAAACGCCCGGTGACCGTCTTCATGATGTCGCTGCTGGTGGTGGGGTTCGGGCTGTTTGCGCTGGCCAATCTGCGGATTACGCTCATGCCGGAGTTCAACATCCCGGTGCTGGCGGTGTCGGTGAATTATTCGAATGTGGCGCCGGAGGACATGTCGCGGCTGGTTGTGGAGCCGATCGAGGGTGCCATCATGGGGGTGGAGGGGATCGACCAGGTTGAATCGAATGTGCGGCGGGGGGGCGCTTTCATCATCCTGCGGCTGCAGCCCAATGTGCACATCCAGTCCACCGAAATGAAAGTGCGGGAGGCGATGGACCGGATCCGGCCGCTGCTTCCGTCGGAGGCCAACGAGCCCTATATTTTCCAGTTTGACCCGGACCGGTCGCCGATCGTGCAGATGAGTGTGGAGTCGTCGCTGCTGGGGCTCGATGAGCTGCGGCTGCTTTCCGAGGAGTTCATTGAGCCGCGCATGGAGCGTATTCCGGGAGTGGCGTCGGCCGAGACGCAGGGCGGGCTCAGGCGAAATTTTTACGTCAGTCTGGATCCCGTCGCCATGAGCAGGCATCAGGTGGTCCCTTCGCAGGTCGTCAACGCCATCCGCAACAACAATGTGAACCAGCCGATCGGTACGATGGTGACCGACCGCATCAGCTACAGCATCCGCGCCGAGGCCATATACCAATCGCTGGAGGAAATCGAGCTCACCGTAGTGCGCATGAGCGAAGACGGCGTGCCGATCCGTGTCAAGGATGTGGCCAATGTCGAGAACACCTACGCCGACATCAGCTCCATTGAGGAGGTCAACGGCCGCAACAGCGTCACGCTCCAGATCCAGAAACAGTCCGATGCCAACACGCTGGATGTGGCCCAGGACGCCATCGCCGAGATGCACCGGATGGCGGAGCTGCTGCCTTCCAGCGTCACCATGCAGGTGCTCAGCAACGAAGGCGAGTTCATTGAGAACTCGATCAACAACCTGGCGCAGTCGGCGCTCATCGCGCTCATCGTGGTGGTGCTGATCCTGCTGCTGTTCATGGGTGGATGGCGCATTGCCTTTGTGGTGGCCATGAGCATTCCGGTGTCCATAACCGCCACGTTTGCGGCCATGTACTTCCTGGATATCACCCTAAACATCATCTCCATCACCGGGCTGGCGCTGGCGATCGGGCTGCTGGTGGATAATTCCATCGTGGTCACCGAGAATATCGCCTATAAAATGGTGCAGGGGAAGGGACGGTTCCAGGCGGCCCTGGAGGGCACGAATGAAGTGGCCGGGGCGCTGCTCGGCTCCACGCTTACCACGCTCGCCGTGTTTATCCCCATACTGGGCGTGAGCGGGATGACCGGCACGGTGACACGCGACCTGGCGCTGACCATATCCATCGCCATCAGCAGCTCGTTCCTGGCGTCCATTATCCTGATTCCGGTGCTGGCATCCATCGTGATGAAACCGGGTCAGTTCCGGACCAAAAGCCGGATGTTCCGGGTCATTGACCGTGTTGAGAAGAACTACGGCAAGATCCTGTTCTGGATCCTTCGGCGGAAATATATCGTGGCGCTGTTTGTCGTCGGCATCCTTTTCGGTTCCTTCTACTTCTTCCGAGCCATTCCCGGGGAGTTCTTCCCTGAAAGTGACACCGGCGAGTTTGACATCCGGGTAGAGCTGCCGGCAGGCACCCAGCTGGTGGCAACCGCCGATCTGTTGCGTGACTATACCGATCAGCTGCTGGATATGCCTGAGGTGCGGACCGTGATCACCAGTATTGGCCGCCAGCGGTGGTCGACCCAGAGCAATCTCGGACAGATGAAGGTGCTGCTCGTGGATCAGCGCCAGCGAAGGATGTCCACCGAGGATGTGATCCAGGTCGTAGAGGCCCGGTTTGATGACCCCTTGGCGGAGTTGGATTTTTCGGTATCAGGATCGGGTCCGGGCGGGATGCGCGGCGGACGCTGGGGCGAAGGCCGCGGCATTGCCGTGACACTGTATGGAACTGATATGGAGACGCTGCGCGATCTGTCTTACAGGATTGAGGAGCGGATGCTGAGGGAGCGTGAGGTGGTTTCGGTCTTCAACCCGCGGTCGAGGCCCGGACCGGAGTTCGAGTTTCATCCCGACAGGGAGCGGATTGCGCGTCTGGATGTGCGCACCATGGAAGTCGCCAGCGCATTTGGGACCCAGTCGCGCGGAAGCCGGGCCGGTTTCTACCGGGAAGAGGGCCGGGAGATCCCCATCGAAGTGCGCAATGAGCGCAGGACGTTCCAGAACCGGGAGGACATGTTCCATCTTGAGCTGTTGCAGGTAGGGGATACGCGCGTGCCCATTACGGCGCTTGGCCAGTTCGAACTGCGTGAAAGCCTGCAGCGTATCACGCGTCGCGACCGGGAGGTCGTTCTGGACATGCGGTTCATTGTCCGGGCGGATGAGGACCGGTACCGCAGCACCATCCAGGAGATCCTCGAAGGCGACATTGTGCTGCCGGACGGGTACCGCTATGATTTTTCAGGCCGGCTGCGTTTTCAGGATGACAGCGCCCGGGAAATGCGCATCGCGTTCCTGTTTGCGCTGCTGCTCACCTACATGGTGATGGCCTCGCTGTTTGAGAACTTCCGCGATCCCTTTATCATCATGTTTACGGTGCCGCTGGCTTTCTTCGGTTCGCTGCTGCTACTGTTCATGACCGGTACGCCGCTGAGTGTCCCGGCTTACATCGGTATTGTGATCCTCGTTGGCATTGTGGTCAACAACGGCATTGTACTGGTGGACTACATCCACCAGAAGACAGGGCATGGGCTTATATCGACTGACAAAGAAGACCGGCGCATGGATCGCATCTATCTGATCGCGTTTCTGCAGGCGTGCAAGCGGCGGATGCGGCCCATCCTGCTCACGGCCATGACTACGATTTTCTCCATGATCCCGCTGGCACTCGAACTGGGAGTGGGAGCCGAGACATGGAGCCCGCTGGCCAAGTCGGTGATCGGTGGACTGGCCTTCGCCACGCTGCTTACCCTGTTCGTGGTTCCTGCCGTGGTCATCGGAATTTCGAAAAAACGGCGCGAACTGCTGAAAAAAGGATTGTCGTTTACCATCGAATGAGCGCAGATCCCCAGGCGAATCCGGCACCGAAAGCGGCCAGGCAGATCAGTTTCCCATCGCTCACGAGGCCTTGCTCCACCGCTTCGCTCAGCGCAATAGGGATGGATGCGGACGTGGTATTGCCGTACCGTTCGATGTTGCTGAAGACCATATCCTTTTCTACGCCGAGTTTCCTTGCCACCATTTCGGAAATGCGGAGATTGGCCTGGTGCGGGACGATCAGGTCGAGGTCTTCCAGGCCCAAACCCTCTTTTTCCAATGCTTCGAGGATAACTTCCGGGAAGCGGGTTACGGCGTGCTTGAACACGGTGCGACCGTCCATGAACGGATAGATGCGCTCGGTGTCAAAAAGCTCTTTGGAAAGCCGCGGGTGGTCATTGGGGCTGGGCGCTTCCTGGATGAGGCGGTCCACATACTGTCCGTCCGAGTAGATCTGGGTATTGAGGATGCCGCGTTCGTTGCTGTCCGACCGGCTGATGACGGCTGCTCCGGCACCGTCGCCGAAGAGGATGGACATGTTCTTTCCTTTGGGGGACAGGTCCAGCGAGGTGCTCTGGATTTCGGCTCCCACCAGCAGGATATGCTCATACATGCCGGTTTTGATGTACTGGTCGGCCACGGAGAGCCCGTAGACGAAACCATTGCAGGCGTTGCGGATATCCAGGGCGGGCGGACCGGCAATGCCCAGTTTGTGCTGCAGGTCGCATCCACCCCCGGGAAACTGATAGTCCGATCCCATACTGGAAAATATAATCATGCCGATCTCCTCCGGAGTGATGCCAGCCTGATCAAGAGCTTTGCGGGAGGCCTGGAGGGAGAGATTGCTGACGGTTTCACCGTTTTCAGCCCATCTCCGGGTCTGGATTCCGGTCAGTTTCACAATGAACTCGTCTTCGACTTCCAGCATGGCCCCGAGTTCCTTATTGGTGACGACGCGGTCAGGCACGTGGTGGCCGATTCCGGATATACAGGATCTGTACATAATGTTGTTCCCCAAATAAGCTGTCTGTTTCAGTTGTCAATAATCTAAAGTCTCCCGTGACGAATCAGAAGGATGCCCTTTGGTGCTGTATCCGGTGCATCTTGTGGTCAATATAGTTTCTTGGCACAAAACTTTGAAATAAAATCTGAAAAGTCAGTGCTGGCAAATCAAGTGGTGGAAAACAGCAGGCGGGAAATTCAGCAGGCGGCAAAATCAGGAAGCGGCAAAATCAGGAAGCGGCAAATTCAGGAGGCGGCAAAATCAGGAGGCGGCAAAATCAGGAAGCGAAAAATCAGTGGGGGTAAAAAAACAAAACCCCGACCGGCGGGTCGGGGTTTTATGGAAAGCTGCTTTCATTGCCCAAGTATGCCTCTCTTATCGCTGCACATAGGTTTTGGGTAGGTACTGTGTGTGATCATCGCTTTCAGGAATCATCACTCACTGCAAAGATGGACATAAAAGTCACTGAGCGCAAATTAATTAATGTATTCTAACGTGGATAAGTATTTATCAGAATGCTGATTATAATTCAATATGAATCTGTTAATAATTCAAATAAAAAACAGTATAATTCTTATGAAATTTTAATAAAAGAGACCCACAAACAAAAAAACCCGCGACAATAGTCGCAGGTCTTTCAGGATGTTTTGAGCCAGATACTGTCATTTTTTGACAAATTGATTCGCAAGGCTGCATTTGAAACGGATTCCTTTCCTCAGAACAGATTTACCGGCCAATGTTCAGCTGACGGGGCGCAGCATTTCGCGAACCATAGCCGGCAGATCGTATGCCGGCTCCCAGCCCCAGTCCCGGCGGGCATCGGAGTCGTCGATGCTGTCGGGCCAGCTGGCCGCGATCTTCTCGCGCTGGTCGGGCGCATAATCCACGTCAAACCCGTCGACGTGCTCCCGGATCGCATCCAGCAGTTCTCCCGGTGAAAAGCTCATGGCGGTAAGATTGTAGCTGGTGCGCACGCGCACCTGCGAAGCATCGGCGTCCATCAGGTCCATGGCCGCCTTTACCGCATCGTCCATGTACATCATCGGCAGGCGGGTGTCCGGCTTGAGCGGACTGGTAAACGGTTCTCCGCGGGCCGCCGCGCGAAGCATATCCACCGCATAATCGGTGGTGCCGCCGCCGGGCTCCGACTTGTTCCCGATCAGGCCGGGATAGCGCACACTGCGCACATCCACCCCGAACCGGCGATGGTAATAGGCGCAGAGCTGCTCGCCGGCCACCTTGGTGATGCCGTAAACCGTGGTCGGGTTCA
>RECX01000194.1 GCA_007693825.1 Balneolaceae bacterium | reverse complement strand
CCTAAACCTGTTCCAGGGCCTGCTCAATATCCCAGATCAGATCCTTGTAGTACTCAACACCTATGGACAGCCGCACCAGTTTTTCGGTTACGGATACCTCTTCCAGATGCGCCTTGTCCACTCCCGCATGGGTCATGGTGGCCGGATGCTCCACAAGTGATTCGGTTCCTCCCAGGCTTACGGCCAGTTTGACAAGTGTGAGTGCATTGATGAACCGGAACGCCTCGGCTTCACCGCCCTTGATATCAAAGGAGATCATGGCCCCGGTGGATGTGTACTGGCGCTCGAAAATCTCGTACGCCCTGGTTCCCGGCTTGATGAGGCCCAGGTAGTACACCTTCTCCACCTTGGGATGCTCATTCAGGAAGTCCGCCACGCGCCGGGCATTCTTGGCCTGCTTCTCCATACGTACTTTCAAGGTTTCAAGACTGCGCATCAGCAGCCAGCCAGTGTGCGGAGAGGCCATGTTGCCCAGCAATGTGCGAAGAAACTTTACTCTTGTGATCACCTCTTTGCTGCCGCAGCACGCGCCGGCGATCAGATCGCTGTGTCCGCCAATGTACTTGGTAGCCGAATAGATGGAGAAATCGGCTCCGTGCTTGAGCGGCTTTTGCCATATCGGGCCCATGAAAGTATTGTCAACGGCCAGATAGACCTTCTTGTCCCCGGTGCTGTACCGGTCGGCGATTTTCTTGCAGCATTCAATGTCGATGAGCGCATTGGTTGGATTTGCCGGTGTTTCGATGAAGATCATGGCAAGCCGGTCCGCCCTGCCGGTCTCTTCAAGTATCTGTTCGATCTCTTTCCTGCGTTGATGAGGTTTGAATCCCACCGTATGCACCCCGATTTTTGAGAGGAAATGGTGGATGAAGTGGTCCGTTCCGCCGTAAAGAGGGATGCTGTGCAGGAGCAGGTCGCCGGGTTTGAGGAATTCCAGCAGTACGGTGGTTATGGCGGACATCCCGCTTTCGAATACGGCGCAATCCTCGGACTTGTCCCAAAGCGAGAGCCGGTCCTCCAAAATTTCGAGGTCGGGGTTGTTGATGCGGCTGTAGATGAGCCCGGGTTCTTCGTGCGGGTATTGTTCACGGAGCCCGTATGCCACCTCGAAGAAGGCCTTGCCCTCTTCGGCTGTCTTAAAAACGAATGTTGATGTCAGGAAAATGGGTGATTTGATGGCACCTTCCGAAAGGGAGGGCTTGTAACCGTAGGACATCATCAGGCTTTCCGGCCGGAAAGTGTGCTTCTTTTTTTTCATAACTCTCCTTTTAATGGTATTGAAACTACTATCTTCCCGTCTGAAATACTCTCCTCCAGGGCTCCCGTACCATTTTGCTTCCGGTCTCACTTCAGTCAGGTAACGGCCCTGCAGCTACCGCCCGCTTCAATAAAAATAATTGCGGATTCCGTATCCAATATAGGAGGTTGTGCGATTTTTTTCACTTGATTTTAAAAAATCGTGATTCTGAAGCGGCAACATGTTTATCCCGTTTGTGATTACAGCGGATGCTTTCTTATTATTGGCAGGTGTGGACACATTAAGCTGCACACAAACGCATGGATGAATTGAAACGGCATACGTGAATATCCGCAATACCAAAAATTCCAGTACAAGCGATCAGGTCCTTCCTGCGTCGGAAAGCGGCCTTGGAACGTTCGGAGGGGTGTTCACGCCATCCGTGCTCACGATTCTGGGCGTGATCATGTATCTGCGCTTCGGCTGGGTCGTTGGCAACGTCGGCCTCACAGGTACGCTGGTGATCGTGACCCTGTCCACCAGCATCACATTCCTGACGGCCATGTCCATTGCCGCCATAGCAACGGACCAGCGGGTCCGGACCGGCGGTGCCTACTACATGATCAGCCGCTCGCTGGGCATTGAGTCGGGAGGAGCCATCGGCATTCCGCTCTACCTCGCGCAGGCGCTGTCGGTTGCGCTGTACACAGTCGGATTCGCAGAGAGTCTGGTCAGCGTCTTTCCGCAACTCAGTTTCCGGGCAGTTGGACTTGCTACCACTATTGCGGTGGCCGGACTTGCGCTCATTTCCGCAAGGGTAGCCATCCGTGCGCAATATTTCATCATGTTCGGCATCGCGCTTTCCCTGTTGTCGTTTGTCCTGGGCGGACCGGTGGAATCTTCGGATCCTGAAACGGTACTGGCGGCTGAAAGGCAATCAGAAGGCTTCTGGATCGTGTTTGCCGTCTTCTTTCCAGCCGTTACGGGCATTATGGCGGGCGTAAACATGTCCGGTGACCTTAAGAATCCGACCCGGTCCATTCCGCTTGGAACCTTTGCAGCCATCGGTGTGGGATATGTGATCTATATGACCCTGCCGGTCCTGCTGGCCGGCCGTGCCGATGCTGCTGCGCTGATCGACAACCCGCTTATCATGCGTGAAATGGCCTGGTGGGGCGATGCCATCCTGATCGGGGTCTGGGGGGCAACGCTCTCAAGCGCGGTAGGAAGCATACTCGGGGCGCCCCGCGTACTTCAGGCGCTGGCACGTGACGGTGTGCTCCCCGGGTGGATGCGCTGGCTTGGAAGGGGGGAAGGAGAGGACGATATTCCCCGCATCGGCACCTTGCTCACTATGGGCGTGGCCCTGGTGGCTGTCTGGTTTGGAAGCCTCAACGTGATCGCTCCGATCCTCACCATGTTCTTCCTGACCACGTACGGGGTCCTCAATATGACGGCAGGCATCGAGCGTCTGCTCAACAGCCCGTCCTTCCGCCCGAAATTCCGGGTCCACTGGAGTTTTTCGATGCTGGGTGCGGTCGGATGTATGGTCGTCATGTTCCTGATCAATGCCCTGGCAACGGTCATTGCCCTGATTTTCGTTGCGGTTGTGTTCATATGGCTCCGGAGCCGTGAGCTCAGAACGGCCTGGGGGGATGTGCGCCGTGGCATCTGGATGGCACTGATCCGTGCCGGACTCATGCGCATCAGGGTGGAGGAGGATGCCAAAACATGGCGGCCTCATCCGCTGGTCTTCACCGGGGCCCCGTCGCGGCGGTTTCATCTTGTGGAATTTGCTTCTTCCATTACCCTCAACCGGGGTATCCTGACCCTTTCGTCCATCCTGAAAAGCAGTGACATGGGCTTGGGCCGAAAAAAAGCACTGGAAAAGCAGATCAGGGAAAGCATGGCCAAAAAAGGGATCCAGTGTCTTGTCAGGGTGACTACGGCATCGGACCCGTACAAGGGCATGGCCAGGATGGCGGAATCGTACGGTCTCGGTGAGCTGGTCCCGAATACCATCGTCATGGGGGACACAGAGAACGAAGCATCGATCGATCATTACAGCCACATCATCGCCACGTTTCACGACCTGAACCGCAATGTGGTGATCGTACACGATAACAAGGAAAAGTTGTTCGGAAACCGGAAGATCATAGATGTCTGGTGGGGCGGATTGCAGGGCAATGGCGGTTTGCTGATGATCCTGGCCCATCTGCTCAAGAGCAGCCAGCTGTGGAGGCGCGCCACGCTGCGTATCAAGATGGTTGTCAAAGACAGAAAAGGTGCCGAGATGGCGCGGCAGAACCTGGAGCACATCCTGCGCCGCATCCGTATTACTGCGGAAATTCATGTGCTTCAGGCAGAAGGGCGCGTGTTTCAGGATATTCTCGCTGATAGCTCCGCTGGTGCCGACCTGATTTTTCTGGGGATGGCCGAACCTGGCGAGAAGTTTGCTGAATACTACTACAACCTCCATAAAAACCTGGAAGGGTTGCCGACCACGGTGCTGGTGCTCGCCTCAAAAGAGAGTGCCTTCGGCGATGTGCTTTTGAAAAGCGAGGATCTGGACTGAATCCGTCGCATCCAGCCGGCCGCATCCACCCTGGAGTTTTTTATCCGGCGTACTTGCTTATCCGGTGTATTTACTTATCCGGCATATTTTCCCTTGAAAAGGATGGTATTGCTGTTGTTTTCGCGGATGAAGAACAGGAACGGGCGGTCCAGGCGGATGGTCAGCTCCTGCGGTCCCACACTGGTGCGGCTGATTTCGATGACGGTTACGGCCGCCGCTTCGCTGCCTTCTTCGTCCACCTTGATCACCGCACGGTGCATGACATTGGAGATGAAGAGCTCTTCCTCCGGGTGGATTCGGCTGAAATCGGCCTCGCCGGCAAGGAAGGGAAGGGTCAGGCCCATGGCTTGCAGGTCTTCCATGATGTCTTCGTAGTCGTAGTCGATCTCGAAGCGCGGCAGGTAGACGTTGACCGTATCTTCCACTATTTGCGAGGTGATGGCATCGAATTCCTGGCGGGTGAGCGCGCCGGCGAATTCGCCGAGGTTGTGCCGGTCGGCGGGCAGGAAGGCGGTGAAGGAGAAGGCGCCGTCGCCGTAGGGCAGATCGACTACCTGCCAGTCCCCGTTTTCGAAATAGCCGAAGGCCTCGCGCACGCGCATCATCGGGACATCGATCTGTTCACCGGTCCCGGTGGTGAATTTTTCATCGCGGGTGTCGTCGGGATCGAACTGCACAGTCCAGTCGGCCTTGAAATAGATGGCGTTTATCAGGTACATGACCACATCCGGGCCGATCTCCTCGATCATCTCATCGATCAGGCCGTTGGTCTTGTCGCTGATCCAGCCGTTGATGATGTCCACGGCTGCCGGGTCGCCGAAGTCCAGGTCGGCGATTTCGGCATCGAAGTATTCGGCATTGGTCTGCAGGAACTCCTCCAGCACCTCGAAGCCCCGGCGGTACCACACGGAGTTGGCGATTTCCATGCGCACCTGCGGATCCAGCCGGGTGAGCAGATCGATCAGGTCGCGGAATGCGGTGTTGATCTCCTCGTTGGAAAGTCCGTCGTGGCCGAAAAAGCCGCGCATCTGCTCGTAGGTTTCGCCGTCAGCGCCGTTCAGCGCCATGCCGAACGCCATGGAGATGCTCAGCGGGGAGGCGAAGAAGCTTTCATCTGAGGCCGTTTCCGCCAGTTTTCCCAGCAGGGCAAAGGTGAAATCGTTGGAACCTTCCACCAGGATCTGTTCCTGGGCGCTCAGTTCGCGCATTTTGACGGTATCGGTGTCGTTCTCGTCGGCATCCGCAACATCGCAGCTGCTCATGATACCGCCAAGAAAAAGCAACAGCACAAGCAGCAATGACAGGCTGTGGGAACACGGCCGGTTTTTCGGGGAGCCGGGATTCGAAGAATTAAAACTGAAAAAGCCGGGACTCGAATTGGGAGTACTCTGGAATGTGGATTGGTTGCTACTCATGGCTGGCCTCATTGGAAATTTTTTATTCATGGAGTTGGCTGTTCATCCGTGTTACACATGGCTGTCCGGGAACACCTACCAATCACAACCATTAATTCCTGGCCATTGCAATCATTAATTCCTGCTGTGGGTATACCGGCCGATGACCCTGTGTCGCAAAAAAATTGAGCAACAATACTCCGGGTCTGAAGCCAACGGATTCTCCTCATTTCAGTAACGGAAACAATCCGTTTCTATTTAAAAAAGTTAATACATTTTTCGGCTTTCAGGAAGAAAAAAAGGGCTTTCATACAAAGCGGTACTGTTTTTTATTTGAATGGCAGGTGTTTTTTATACATATTGTTTCACTTGAATGAAATCATTTGGATATCGTTCGCCTGTTGTTGTCCGAAAAGGATAGAGTAAATCCGAAAAGGATAAAGAAAAAATGTGACGTACCGGTTGGTGTCAGAGGAAATGATCACGCAGGGGTACGTACTGCGCTGTCGCGGTAACGCCGGTCCCGCCGGTGTCATGCGATTACACATGGACTGTTGGAATAATGTTACTACCCGGCTTTGAAACAAAGCGGGTGCTATGATAGTGGGCTGTTCCCCGAACCATCCAAACCACCTGGCAAATAATCTTGAAGGCATGAGAAAAGAAGGAATATTGTCCCCCGGAAAAGCTCCGGGCAAACAGGGATTGTACGATCCCGCACTGGAGCATGACGCATGCGGTATCGGGTTCGTCGTCCATATCAAGGGCAAACAGTCCCATGATATCGTGCGGCAGGCGCTCCGTGTGCTGCGTCATCTGGACCACCGGGGCGCCACCGGTGCAGAGCACAACAGCGGTGACGGGGCCGGTATCCTGATGCAAATCCCCCATGAATTTTTCAAACAGTCCTGCGAGGGTCTTGGATTCGATCTTCCCGATTATGGCAGCTACGGTGTCGGTATGCTTTTCCTGCCGCCGGAGCGTGAACAGCGCAAGTTCTGTGAAAATATTATCGAGGAAATTGTCCGGGAGGAAGGGCTGAATATCCTTGGCTGGCGAAAGGTGGCCACAGACAATTCCAGTCTGGGAGAGACGGCCAGGTTCCAGGAACCCCTGGTGCGGCAGGTATTCATCGAGCGCGACCCGCAGATGGAATCGGTGCTCGATTTCGAGCGCAGGCTGTTCGTGATCCGCCGCCGGTGCACATTGGCCATCCAGCAGTCTGACCTGTCGGATGAGGACAAGGAATTCTACTATTTCAACAGTCTGTCCTCCCGCACCGTGGTCTACAAGGGCATGCTCACGCCCAACCAGGTGGAGCTGTATTACCCGGACCTGAAAGACCCCAGCATGAAATCAGCCATCGCGCTGGTACATTCGCGGTTCAGCACCAATACATTCCCGAGCTGGAAGCTGGCGCATCCCTACCGGTACCTCATCCACAACGGGGAGATAAACACGCTGCAGGGCAATCAGAACTGGATGCACGCCCGTGAAAATCAGTTCGTATCCACCCTTTTCGGTGACGATATGAAGAAGGTGCTCCCGATCATCCAGGAGGAGGGAAGCGACTCGGCCAAATTTGACAACGCCCTTGAGTTCCTGTCGCTGACCGGGCGCTCCCTGCCGCACTCCATGATGATGATGATCCCGGAGCCGTGGGAGAAGCACGAAAACATGAACGAGCTGCAACGGGCTTTTTACGAGTTTCACAGTTGCATGATGGAGCCGTGGGACGGACCCGCATCCATTGCCTTCACCGATGGTGTGGTGGTAGGGGCGACGCTGGACCGGAACGGTCTGCGGCCCTCGCGCTATTACGTGACCCGGGACGATATCGTTGTGCTGGCCTCGGAAGTGGGCGTGCTGGATATCAAACCGGAGGATGTGATCTGCAAGGAACGCCTGCAGCCCGGACGCATGCTGCTGATCGACACCGAGCAGGGGCGCATCATCAGTGACGAGGAGATCAAGAACGGCATTGCCGGGGAGCATCCCTACCAGCAGTGGCTGGACGAGAACATGGTCCATTTCAACGATGTGACCGAAGAACTGGCCTACCCGGAACCCGACCTCTCGCATGATGAAGTAATCCATCGCCAGAAGGTGTTCGGATTTACGTACGAAGATCTGCGGGTGAATGTCGGTCCGATGTCGGAGAACATGCTGCAGCCGGTCGGCGCCATGGGCAATGACGCGCCCATGGCCGTGCTATCCAACCAGCCGCAGCTTCTTTACAACTATTTCAAGCAGCTGTTTGCGCAGGTGACCAACCCGCCTATCGATCCGATACGCGAAGAGCTGATCACATCCACAGAAACGCTGCTCGGTTCGCAGGGAAATATCCTCAATCCCGGACCGGAAAGCTGCAGGCAGATCTGTCTTGAAGGGCCGGTGCTGACCAGCGAGGAGCTGCGGCAGCTGCGTGCCCTGGTGCTGCCAGGCTTTAGAAATGCAACCCTGCCCATTTTGTTCAAGGCGGGAAGCGGCGGTGCGGGGCTCAAAAAGAGTCTTGACGGGTTGTTTGCCGCCGCGGACGAAGCGGTGGAGAACGGAGCCAATATCCTGATTCTGTCGGATCGTGGATTTGACAGCGAGCAGGCGCCCATCCCGGCCCTGCTGGCGGTTTCGGGACTCCATCATCACCTGATCCGCACTGGAAAACGCACCGAGGTCGGAATCGTCCTGGAATCCGGGGAACCACGTGAAGTCCACCATTTCTGCGCGCTTCTGGGCTACGGGGTGGATGCGGTCAACCCGTACATGGCTTACGCCAGCCTTTATGACATGATCCGGGAGGGGCTGCTGGAAGGGATGGATTACGAACGTGCCGTAAAAGGCTACAACAAGGCTGTGGTCAAAGGGATTGTAAAGGTGATGTCCAAGATGGGCATCTCCACTATAAAATCGTATCGTGGAGCACAGATATTCGAGGCGCTGGGCATCAGCAGCGAGGTGATTGATACGTATTTCACCTGGACCCAGTCGCGCGTGGGCGGCATCGGGCTTGATATCATTGCCCGGGAGGCGGAGATGCGCCACCAGAAGGCTTACCCTGAAGTGCAGGTCAATGGCCGGGTGCTTGATGAAGGAGGGGTGTACAAGTGGCGCAAGAACGGCGAGTACCACATGTACAATCCCGAGACGGTGCATACGCTGCAATTTGCGAGCAAACTGAACGATTACAAATTGTACAAGGATTATGCACGGCTGCTGGATGAGCAGCTGGATCCGTTCCCAACGCTCCGGCATTTGCTGGAGTTCGACGAGTCGGTGGCGCCGGTGCCGCTTGAAGAGGTGGAACCGGTCGAATCGATCTGCCGGCGTTTCAAGACCGGCGCGATGTCCTACGGCTCCATCAGCAGCGAGACCCATGAGGCGCTGGCTATTGCCATGAACCGGATCGGCGGCAAGAGCAACACCGGCGAGGGGGGCGAGGATCCCGCGCGTTTCACGCCCGATGCCAATGGTGACTCGCGCTGCAGCGCCATCAAGCAGGTGGCGTCGGGACGGTTTGGTGTCACCAGCGAGTACCTGTCAAGCGCCCAGGAGATCCAGATCAAAATGGCCCAGGGCGCCAAGCCCGGCGAGGGCGGCGAGCTGCCTGGCCGCAAGGTGTATCCCTGGATTGCCAAAGAGCGGTACTCAACACCGGGAGTGGGACTCATTTCACCGCCGCCGCACCATGATATTTATTCAATTGAAGACCTGGCCCAGCTCATCCATGATCTGAAAAATGCCAATACAAGGGCGCGGATCAACGTGAAGCTGGTGTCGCTGGCCGGTGTCGGCACCATTGCAGCAGGTGTGGCCAAGGGCAAGGCCGACGTGATCCTTATCAGCGGCCACGACGGGGGCACGGGCGCATCCCCCCAGACCAGCATCAAGCATGCCGGACTACCCTGGGAGCTGGGCCTGGCCGAAACGCACCAGACGCTGGTGCTCAATAATCTGCGCAGCCGGGTGGTACTGGAAACGGACGGACAGATAAAGACCGGCCGCGACATTGTCATTGCGGCACTGCTGGGGGCCGAGGAATACGGATTCGGCACGAGCGCCCTGATCACGCTCGGGTGTGTGTTGATGCGGGTGTGCCATCTTGATACGTGTCCGGTCGGCGTCGCCACGCAGAACCCCGAGTTGCGCCACAAGTTTGCGGGTGATCCGCAGTACGTTGTCAATTTCATGCGGTTCGTGGCACAGGATGTCCGCGAGCAGATGGCACGGCTGGGCTTCCGCACCATGGACGATATGATCGGACGGGTGGACCGGCTCCGCCAGCGCAAGACCGATCACTGGAAAGCCAGAACACTTGACCTTTCCGCCATCCTGCACAAACCGCAGGTCAGCGGGAATATCGGTGTACGCAATTTCATGAAGCAGGATCACGGCCTGGACAATGCCATGGATATCCAGACGCTGCTGGATATCTGCGAGCCGGCCATCAAGGACAAAACCCCTGTGCGGGCCAAGCTGCCCATCCACAATATCAACCGGGTGGTCGGGACGATCGTCGGAAGCGAAGTGACGCGGGCGCATGGCCGCGAGGGGCTTCCCGAGGATACGATCCGGCTGAAGTTTCGAGGTTCGGCGGGACAGAGTTTCGGGGCGTTCGTGCCGAAAGGGATGACCCTTGAGCTGGAAGGCGATGCCAACGATTACTTCGGCAAGGGACTTTGCGGCGGCAAGCTCATCCTCTATCCCCACTCCAATGCGCGATTCAAGCCGGAGGAGAACATCATCGTGGGCAACGTGTCGTTTTACGGGGCCACGGGCGGCGAGGCGTACATCCGCGGGATGGCAGGCGAGCGATTCTGCGTGCGCAACAGCGGGGTGCGCGCCGTGGTGGAAGCGGTCGGCGATCACGCCTGTGAGTACATGACGGGTGGACGCGTGGTGGTGCTTGGTCCGACCGGACGAAACTTTGCCGCGGGAATGTCCGGCGGCATTGCTTATGTCCTGGACCTTGACAGCACCTTTGAACAGCATTGCAACAAGGAAATGGTCCACCTGGAACGGCTCGAGGATGCCGATGAGACCATGGAAGTGATGCGGATGATCCGCCGTCACGCCGACTATACCGACAGCAACCGTGCCTGGAAGATCCTGGCCAAGTGGGACGAGATGGTCCCGCGCTTTGTGAAAGTGCATCCGATTGATTTCAAACGCATGAATGAGGCGATCCACGAGGCGCATTTGCGCGGACTTGAAGGAGAAGAGGCCATCATGGAAGCGTTCCAGATCAACAAAGGCGACAAGGCGCGGGCCGCCGGCAACTGACGGCCGTATCCACCCGTAAAACCATATCAGAAAATCATACCAGGAAACAAGTTAATTTAGCAGAAGATGGGTAAAACAACCGGATTTCTCGAGTTTGAACGGAAAACCACACCTTTCCAGGCGCCGGATAAGCGGATGAAGAGCTGGGAGGAATTTGCCGAACCGATGGCGGAGGAAGAGCTCAGGCGTCAGGGTGCGCGATGTATGGACTGCGGCATCCCGTTCTGTCAGACCGGGAGGGCCACGCCGACCGGGGCCATGGGATGTCCGGTCTACAATCTGATCCCGGAGTGGAACGACCTGGTGTATCGCGGCAAATGGAAAGAAGCGTTGCATCGGTTGCATAAAACCAACAACTTTCCCGAGTTCACCGGGCGTGTTTGTCCGGCCCCCTGCGAAGGTTCGTGCGTTTTGGGAATCATTGAGCCGCCCGTTTCCATCAAAAGCATTGAGCAGGCGATCATTGACCGTGGTTTTGCCGAGGGATGGGTGGTGCCCGAGCCGCCGGAGAAACGCACGGGGAAAACGGTCGGAGTTGTGGGATCGGGTCCGGCCGGTCTTGCTGCCGCCGCCCAGCTCAACAGGGCGGGGCATACCGTGACGGTTTATGAGCGCGCCGACCGCATTGGCGGGCTGCTGACCTATGGCATTCCCAACATGAAGCTTGACAAGCACGTCGTGCAGCGGCGGGTCGACCTGCTGGCGGCCGAGGGCATTGAATTTGTGACAAATACGGAAATCGGCAAGGATATTCCGGCCGATGAGCTTCGGAAGAAGCACGACGCGCTTGTGCTTGCCGGCGGAGCGACCACACCGCGTGATTTGCCGGTGGATGGACGCGGCCTGAAGGGCATCCACTTTGCCATGGAGTTTCTTCATGCCGATACCAAGGGCCTGCTTGATTCCGGCCAGAACGGATCTGAGCACAAACTGGGCAGCCGGGCCAGAGGCAGTTACACATCGGCGCGGGGCAAGCACGTGATCGTGATCGGCGGCGGGGACACCGGGACCGACTGTGTCAGCACCTCGCTGCGACACGGCTGCAAGAGTTTGACCCAGTTTGAGATCATGTCGAAACCCCCGGAAAGCCGGTCCGACAGCAATCCCTGGCCCCAGTGGCCGCATATCTACAAGCTGGATTACGGCCAGGAAGAGGCGCGCGTGAAATTCGGTGACGATCCGCGACGCTACGAGATCATGACAAAGAAATTTACGGGTGACGATAAAGGCAATGTGAAAGAGCTTCACACGGTCCAGATCACATGGGAGGCTGGAGAGGGTGGACGTCGCTTCCCGAAAGAAATTCGCGGATCGGAAAAGGTGTGGAAAGCAGACCTGGTGCTTCTGGCCATGGGATTTCTGGGTCCCGAAAATCCGGTGCTCGATCAGCTGGGCATTGAACGTGACGAGCGCTCCAACGCCAGGGCCGAGTTTGAGCAATATGTCACCAATGTGGATGGCGTATTTGCCGCCGGGGATATGCGGCGTGGGCAGAGCCTGGTGGTCTGGGCCATCAACGAGGGCCGCGGGGTGGCACGCGAGTGCGACCGATGGCTGATGGGCAGCACGGAGCTGCCCTGACAACCCTGTCCGGACGCTTCTGCCCGGATGCTTCTGCCCGGACATTTCATCATTCCATTTTCCGGAAGCCTGCGTGCATTGTGTTCCGGTCTTCTGAAATCGGTGGAATGATAACGCCTGCCAAAGTGATTATATAGATAGATACCTTTCGTCAGAAACAAAAACCGAAACGTATTATCTATATTTAATCATCTATGAAGATTGCAGTACTGGGAGCTCACGGGCAAATCGCCATGCTCCTTCACTCCATTCTAAAAAGCAACGGTCATGACGTCATCGGGCTGATCCGTAATCCCGATCACTCCGATGAAGTCGAAAGAGCCGGTGCGGAGCCGGTAATCTGTGATGTAGAGGCACAGGATGATATCTCCGAAGCCGTTGGCAATGTCGATGCCGTGGTATTTGCCGCCGGGGCCGGTCCGGGAAGCGGTGCCGGGCGTAAGTGGACCGTGGATCGGGATGGTGCCATCAAACTGATTGATGCAGCCAGGAAAAACGGCATCAGCCGCTATGTGATGATCAGCGCCATGAAAGTGGAAGAGCCGCGCGGCAACGAAGTGTTCCAGGCGTATCAGAAGGCCAAGTCGGAAGCAGACAAGGCGTTGCGTGAAAGCGGGCTGGACTGGACCATCCTTCGTCCGGGACGCCTGACCGACAATCTGCCGACAGGCCGTATCGCCCTTGGACCCGACCTGGAATCGGGGGAAATCCCGCGTTCCGATGTAGCCGCCGTCGTAGCCGAGGTCCTTGAAATACCCGGGACAGCCGGCCACCAGTGGGATCTGACCTCAGGCGATACGCTGATCGATACAGCAATCAGGCAGGCGCTCTGATACCTCCGATCGTTCTTCTCATATCACTGCCTCCATTTTAGCGCTTCCGATCCGGGAATATCCTGCGGTTGCAACAAGATCACAACGTGATCACACCTACATAACATGAACAGCACATTGCTCGTTTCAAATCGAACCACGAAACCCGTTTCAAACCGAACCACGAAACCCGATCCAAACCAATCCAAAATGCCCCTTCCAAACCATTCTGTCACCAGTGTATTTCGCCTTCCCCTGTCAGCATCGTTCGCAGTGCTGCTGGTTATCCTTTCCTGTTCGCCGGAGGATGTGCCGCGAAAGGATCATGCATCCTCAGAAAGCGCAACACCTGTGGTGCAGGTAGGAGCCGGGCGGCTGCTGACAGACTATTTCCACCTGGTGGACGGGAAGCGGGTCGGTATCATCACCAATCATAGTGCCGTTGCCGGTGGAGAGCACATTGTGGACCTGCTCCACGCCAATCCGTCTGTTTCGGTCACCGCCCTCTTTGGCCCTGAGCACGGTATTCGCGGCACTGCCGATGCCGGAGAAGCGGTAGAAGATGCCATTGATGAGCAAACCGGCATTCCAGCCTACAGTTTGTACGGACAGAACCGGCGTCCGACTCCTGAGATGCTTTCCGAAGTGGATGTATTGCTCTTTGATATCCAGGATGTGGGTACGCGTTTCTACACCTATCCGGCAACCATGGGACGTGCCATGCGTTCGGCTGTGGAGGCCGGCATTCCCTATATCGTGCTGGATCGTCCAAACCCCATTGGCGGCCAGCGTATTGAGGGGCATATCCGCAAGGACGAATTTGTATCGGGCATCGGGCTCTATCCCACCCCAATCACACATGGCATGACCGTTGGTGAACTGGCGCTGATGATCCACGACCAGGGCTGGCACGACGGCATAGAAGAGCTTGAACTGCACATCGTTCCGATGGAAGGGTGGACACGCGACATGCTCTGGTTCGACACCGGGCTTGCATGGATTCCGCCCAGTCCGAATATCCCGGATGCCGGGACGGCCGTTGTTTATCCGGGCACCTGTTTTTTTGAAGGCACACCGGCCAGTGAGGGACGAGGCACCTATGAACCGTTCCTGCAGGTCGGAAGTCCTTTCGCAGATGAGGAAGTTGCGGCAGAACGTCTGAACGAGCGGCAGCTGCCCGGGCTCCGGTTCCATCCGGTTACCTTCGAACCGGTGAGCATACCGGGCATGTCCCGTCATCCCAAACTGGAAGGGGAAACGGTACGCGGCGTAAAACTGGAAGTGACAGATGCCCCGGCCGTGGCTCCCGTAGCCGCGGGCATCCACTTGCTCCAGGTTTTTTACGATCTGTTGCCGGAGGAGAGAAAAGAGGAGTTCTTCCATCCACGCGGGATGCCTGTCCGCGCCGGCAACACGATGGTGGCGCAAATGATACGTGACGGTGTTCCGGCAGAGGAAATCATAAGCAGTTGGCAGGACGACGTGGAAACGTTCGGAAAAATGCGCCGTCCATACCTTCTATATGAATGATATCCGGCTAGAAGAATGATATCCGGCTATATGGATTATCTCCAGCTATATGAATGATACCCGGCTATATGAATAGTATCCGGCAACATTAATAATACCCGGAAGTAATGGACCGGAAAAGAGACTGCCGGATATTGCTGGTCAATTGATGCGGAATGGGCAGGTGAATGCTAGCGATTCAGTCTGTAATCCAACTCATCCTGACGTCCATCAGCAATCTTTTCATGATCTTCCCGGTCAATAAGGCGGAGTGAGGACGAGTTCATGCAATAGCGCAACCCGGTAGGCTCAGGTCCGTCGTCGAACACATGTCCCAGATGACCGCCGCAGCGCGCGCAGTGCACCTCGGTTCGGGGCATGAGCAGCTTGAAGTCCGTTTTGGTGCCTACGTGATCGGGGGAGAGCGGCGCAAAAAAGCTGGGCCACCCTGAAGAGGACCGGAATTTGGCCGCAGAGGAAAACAACGGATTGGAACATCCGCGGCACAAGTAAACCCCTTCCGTTTCGGTGGCATGATACTCGTTGTCGAAAGGCCGCTCGGTTCCTTCCGATCGTTGCACCTGGTATTCGGATCCGGAGAGCCGTTCCTGCCATTCTTCTTCAGGAAGCGAGATTTTTTCCCCGGGAGAAGGGAACAGGGAAGCATTGAACCACCCGGGCACCGGGGGTTCTTTACCGGCATTTTGTGATTTGCTGTGGATATTCACCATGAAACCATTTAGATTTATTATTGTGTCGGTTTGCGAGAGAATTTTGCATCATATTTCGGATGAAAAACAATATTTCGGATGAAAACATCATAATCTCCACTTGAGAAACGTTTACAACAACGGGAATCATTCCGTTTCATGCAGGTTCTATGTTCGATTGGAATCATGTCGGTGTTTCAACTGTTACAATGGTATAAACCGCAACTAAAAAGCGAGGGAATATGAGCAAGGGAAATATTTTAATCAGTGTCATCATCGGTTCTTTCATCGGTGCCCTTCTGGGTGTACTGTTCGCTCCGGACAAGGGTGAAAAGACCCGCAAGCAAATCGCTAAAAAAAGCGATGAATACAGCGACGTGGTGAAAACCGAATTTGACGACTTCGTAAAAACGATGAGAAAAAAGTATGAATCGGCCCTGGACGACACCGAGCAGATCATCAGCAAAGGTAAAGCCAAGGCGGACGAACTGAGAAACGAAGTCAAAAAAGCACTGAAATAGCAGACCAGGAGTGTTCCGGATCACATCAGGTCCGGAGACATACGCTTTTAATTTTCTGAAAATGCCGGTATCATGCCTGTTCCTTTATCCAGGAACGGAGATACCGGCTTTTTTTATGGAAACAACCCTTGTTTACGAGATCATCGGCTACGTTGCCTCGGTCCTGATCGCCGTGTCGCTGATGATGAGCGCAATTGTGCGTTTGCGCATCATAAACCTGGTCGGGGCGGCAACATTCTGCCTTTACGGAATCCTCATCGGCGCCGTTCCGGTTGCAGCGATGAACGGCTTTATCGTCCTGATCAATATCTATTATCTCGCAAAAATGCTGGGCGACAGGGAGTATTTCCGTTTGCTCAGGGTCTCGCCGGACGGGGAATACCTTCGTGCCTTTCTGGATTTTTACAAGGATGACATCCACAAATTCCAACCCGATTTTGATTTCAAGCCGGGTGAAAACGATATCTGCATTTTTGTTCTGAGGGATATGGTTCCGGGCGGACTTGTTATCGGTACCCCCGACGGTAAAGATGTGCTGACCATACGCCTTGACTTTGTCATTCCCAATTTCCGGGATTTCAAGATCAGCACGTATCTTTTCAATGAAGAGAGGGAGTTCCTGCGCGACACGGGTTTCCGGAAACTGGTTGCCTATGCCAAAGAGAAAAAGCACCGTATCTACCTGGAAAGGGTGGGATTCCAAAAGTCTGAAACGCAGGAAGGCCGGTTTGAAATGGCAATCTGAGTGATATCAGCGGCTCCCTGAACGGAACGGGAATGCGGCCCTGCGATACCGGCTTTTCAGGATGAGGATTACAGACAACAGGAAAGCTACCAGTGCGACAGCCGATCCCACCAGCAGAAATGCAGCGGGAATGGAGATCGCATCCACAAGAGGCTGTGTCATAACGGGAGAAAGGAATTGTCCGAGGAAGACGGCAGTGGTCAGCATCCCCGAGATACGTCCACGCAGATGTTCAGGCGCTTCGGAAAGAAGCCAGATGCTGGAATTGGGCATGAGAAGTCCGGAGCCGATGCCCCCAATGACCATTCCCAGGAAAATCTGGTGATAGGACCCCGAGAAAGAGATCAGTACATAGCCGGATCCAAGAAGGAAAAAGCAGAGGAGATAGACGGCGGGATAGGTCAGTCGCCGGAGAAAATGGTGGAAATTAAGCGAGGTGATCGCGCCCATCAAAACGAACGAGGAGAGCGCCAGGCCGATGCGCGTACTGTTCATATCCCCGAACCGGTCGAGCAAGAATGGAATATGGACCGGTATCATGTAAAACATGGCCATGCCGAAGAAGGCCATGGTAACGATCAGTGCGGTGATGAGCAGTGAGACAGAGCGGTCCCGGGGGTTCGTTTGATCATCTTTGGGCGGCAGTGATCTTGCGGGTTCTGTGATGAGAAGCCAGATTGCCGGGATCAGGAAAAGAGCCGTTGCGTAGATAAGAAAGGGGGCACGCCAGCTGATATCGGCAAGAATGCCTCCACTGGTGATGAAGAGCACACCGCCGAAAGCCATGAAGGCATTCATCATTCCCATAACCCGTTGCCGCTCCAGGCCCTTGTAGTAGTCGCCGATCAGCGTTATGCAGACTGTCATGACGCCCGCGACCGCCACCCCGAGCAGGGCGCGGCTGACAAGGATGGCCGTCAGGCTGTCCAGCCAGGAACCGGCAGACCCGGCAAACCCGTACAGCAAAACGGCTGCCAGCAGCAGCTTTTTTCTTCCGAACCGGTCAACCAGATAACCGGCAAACGGCGATGAAATTACGATGAATAGGGCGGGCATCGTGAGCACCAGCCGGGTCAGGAATGCCGCATCCGGCGTATCGGCAAAGGCCTCGCTCATGATCGGCAGTACCGGTCCAATAGTGGCCCCGGACATGACGGTCAGCGTGCTGGTGAGCAATATGACGATTTTTTTTGCGATGGCTGCTGTCGGGTATTTTTACGGGTGATTTTACTTTATTTTATAGTGTCCGAATAGCCGGATAGGGGACCCACCATGGAAAAATCGAGAAAAGTCCGGACAATATTGTGAATAATTCCGGATATCTTGATTATATTATCATTGATGAAATTTATTACACTATAGAGAACTATCGGTCCTCATGAATATTCAGCAGCTTTCCTATATTATTGCCATCGATCGTTTCCGTCATTTTGCCCGGGCTGCGGAACATTGCAGGGTTACGCAACCCACGCTGAGCACCATGCTCAACCGGCTTGAGGAGGAGCTGGGAGTAAAGGTATTTGATCGCAGCAGATCACCTGTCATGCCCACGGAAACCGGAAAGCGGATCATTGCGCAGGCTCGCAGGATTCTGGAAGAAGTGGATCATCTGCATCGTCTGGCCGGTGAGATGAGCGATCAGGTGGAAGGCGAGCTTCGACTGGGGGTTATCCCGACCGTGGCGCCGTTCCTGCTGCCACTGTTTCTTCAGGAGTTGTTGGATGCGTATCCCAAGCTCCGGATCACCATCAACGAGCTGACAACCAGCGAGATCGTAGTCCAGCTCAAAAGCAACATGATTGATGCGGGCATACTGGCCACACCGCTTGGACAGGAAGCAATCCGCGAAATTCCGCTGTATAATGAACAGTTTGTTGTTTACCGGAGCAAGATGCTTCCGCCAATCCGGCCCGGGAAAAAACAGAACAAGCTGGTGCCGGAAGACCTGGATCTGGACCGTCTTTGGCTGCTTGAAGAAGGGCATTGCCTGCGCAGTCAGATCGCCGCGCTGTGCGAATTGAAAAAACAGAACAAGACGTACAGCAACCTGGTTTACGAGGCCGGCAGCATTGACTCGCTCAAGCGGTTGGTCGATTCCAATAGCGGCATCACCATTCTGCCCGCGCTGGCCGTCCGTGATTTTTCAGAAAAGGAATTGGAATCGGTACAGTATTTCCGGGATCCGGTTCCGGCAAGGCAGATCAGTATCGTCACCTACCGCCATCATCTCAAAGAACGGATTGTGGATGTGTTGAAGGAGGAAATCCAGAAAAGGGTTGCTCCCTTGCTGGATGAGAGCAGGCCCTACAAGATTCTGGAAGTGTGATTTGGCATTGCCCGGGTCATTTCACGGCCCGGGCTTCAAGGAACAACAAGGAACAAGGGGTGTTTATTTGACGGGTGCCTGTTTGACGGGGTCTATTTGATCAGCATCATGGTGCGCCGCGCCGTGAAATCCCCGGCGGCAACTTCGTAGATGTAGGTGCCTGAGGCAAGTCCGCCGGCGTCGAAGCGGACGGCATGCAGGCCGGGCAGGTACTGCTCATCGGCAAGCACGGCCACCGGCCGGCCCAGGATGTCGTAGACCGTTACACGGACATGGGAAGCTGCCGGCAATTCGAAAGTTATGCGCGTGTCGGGGTTGAACGGGTTGGGATAGTTCTGGTTGAGCACAAACGTTTCGGGGATGCCGGGCTCAATGGGTTCCACACCCAGCGGATCGCGGACATAGACGCTTGCCGTGTCGGAAAATGCATCGAAATGGGCCACAATGTATCCTCTGCCATAATCGTGGGCCTTGAACCGGCCGTCGGCGGTGAGCTCGCCGTCAAGGTCGACAAGCTCCCAGGTAACCTCATCGCCGGCGCCGGGTAACTCATAGCCGTAAATGTCATACAAGCGGGTGGTGAATGCAGCTGTTTCGGAGGTATCCACGGCCACGTGTGCCGGTGAAATAACAAGATTTTCCCCAATGTCAGCGTATGACACTTCGGCTACGGCCAGAATTCCGTTTGCAACAGGGCGGTAGGTCCCGAAACCGAAGCCCCAGTCGTGGTTGTTTTTATTTTCATCGCGTGCGACGAGTGTGCTGGATCCGCCGCCATCCAGGTTTACTGCATTCCAGGCGCCCAGTCCCTGCATTATCCTGGCCATCTCCAGCATTGTGGCGCCCCGGCTGAAGTGCTGGCGACCGTCCACCACAGCAAAAATGACGAGGGTACTGTCCTCGTTGAAACCAACAGCGGTGCGTGGATGACGTTCGCCGGAATGGTGTTGGCCAAATCCTTCAAAGCCCACGAATTCGTCTGTGGCATGTGCGCCGTTGGTGAGCAGCCGGGGTCCGCCTCCCATCAGTTCGGCGATCTGCCTTTCAGCCAGCTCATCATACCGGGAGGGGACAACCTTCATGGTGATATGCACCTGGTCGTCAACCTCCAGCTTTTCGTAAAGACTGTCTGCCATGGCCCCCGTACCGGTCAGGACATAATCGTCCGGTCCGATGGTCATGTTGCCCTGGTGCCGCTGGACAGCGGTCACTTCAAACTGGACCGGGGCGTTGGTGGTGATATCTTCGAGGGGACGGAGCCGCCATTCGGTGGCGGTGTTGTCTGACCTTGTGGTATTGCCCGTATAGTAGTTGTACAGTACCAGCGCATTGTTGGCCTGTTCGCGGTTCAGACGGAGGATACGGAATGTGGACTCATCGTCCAGGCGCAGTTCCCCGTTGAAGTTGAGGATGTCGATAATCGGCTTGCCGTCGGCGGTCATGCCGAAAGAGGAGCGGTTCCGATGTCCACCGAAGACATACTCCCCGCCGATGATCTGTCCGTCCGCCAGCTTGCCGTAGGGACCGGATGCGAAATAATCCCCGTTCAGGGCACCGATGACCAGATGTCCATTGCGGGTGTTCCGGGTGGACATGTTGCGCACCATTTCGTTGCCAAGGCTCAGACGGTCATTGGCCAGGACCGTGGTGATCCTGTTCTCCGGAAGTGAGATGTCAATTTTCAGTGCTGTAATACGCAGATTGGGGGATCTGGCGTCGATGTACGTGTAAGTGGTCCCCGGTCCGACCACGGTGCGGGTGGTGTCCTGGGCCTGTGACTGTGCCGGCGGCAAGATCACACATAATGCGAAGAGAAAGGGAAGAGATCGTAACAGATGTTTCATGGTGCCTGTATTATTCTGTGAGGAAAACGGACGATTTCCGGTTTATTGAGGTGCTGGCATTTGTGCCCGTTTTAATGGAGAAGAAAAAGGGTCCCTGTAACCGGATTGCAAACACCGGCACTCCAATTTGCAAAATTGTTCCCATGGAAGCAACGTAAAAAGCCGTTTTGACATGGGATGCTGGTGGCGCGGGACTTTGGCTGGTATGCAATCGGCAGTTGCCGGATTCCAGGCAAAGTCATATCTTTATAATCCTGAAAGGATTGGTCCACACTGTATTCGGGGACAAGCTTTTCAGGCTGCTTGAAGGGTTCTTAGCTCAGTTGGTTAGAGCGCTACGTTGACATCGTAGAGGTCGCTGGTTCGAATCCAGTAGAACCCACAACTTTCAAATGGTGATTATTAAACGCCTCTTGCTTTTTGCAGGGGGCGTTTTTTTTGGGTGGATTCGGGAGCTGGTGCTGCGGCAAGGTTTTTGCCGCTTTCTCCGTCGCTGCGTAACGGCATGCCTCAGTTTCGGACCCGGCGGATCATCGCCTCCAGATAGCGTGACTTTACCTGCTCGCTGGCCAGGGCCTGCTTGATCGGAGGAAGCTTGAGCACCACACCGAGGATGGCGGCCATCGCCCGGTGGCTGTACAGTGCCTGGTTGTCGAAGATGAGGTGTTGCAGCTTTCCACGCTCAATGGCCATGATGACGGCACGGTGGGTCGAGTCCAGCGGCGTGATGACACGTTTTTCGCGCTCCCTGAGCCGGATGGCGTCCCTGTCGCAGACCTTTACACAGAGCCCGCATCCAAGGCAAATATCTTCATTCACCCGGGCTTTCTGGCGCCTGGGACGTTTCGGATCGTTCGCCGAGACCCGTCCGATTGCCTCGACGGGACACACCTGCGAACACTGCACGCACCCGTTGCATTTCTCCTCGTCAACTTCGGGCAGGTAATTGGTGGTGTGGACCGGGTGCAGCATCCCGAAGCGCCGCGCCGCGATCATCGCCTCGCAGCAGCATCCGCAGCAGTTGCAGATGAAACTCACCCTCTCGCGCACGTTTTCACCAAACTGCACCAGGTTGTTGTCCCATGCCTGCTGGAGCAGGTCCAGGCCCTCGGCCGCATCCACCCGGCGGGCAAAACCGTGACGCTCCAGTGAATATGCGGGGTTGCCGAACGTCATGCAGATATCCATCGGCGCACTGCAGGCCTTGTCCATGTGGTGCATCTTGTGCCGGCAGTAGCAGATGCCCACGGCCCGGTGTTTGGCCGTGCGGATGACCTCGCTGGCCCGCTCGTAATCGAGTACGTGAAGTCCGTTATTTTCCGGGAGGACGGGTTCGTGCACGAAGGTGCGACCGAGCTGCGTCTCGCCGTCGGTGAACAGCTCGCGGATGAAGTCCTCCTCCACGTTCATGTACTCGTAGAACAGTTCGCTGAGCACTTTCTGGTCGATGTCGCCGCGGGTGCGCATCAATGAAAACTCGAAGAACCCGGCCATGGGCGGAGGCAGCACGTAGGTGGGGGCGCCGTCCTTATCGATGTCCAGAAGGATGGCCCTGTCCGCCAGCCGGTCCAGCACCTTTTGCGCCTCGGCCGTCGGAATGTCCCAGATGCGGGCGGCCTTTTCGGCGGTGAAGGGTTTGACCGGAAGCTGGGAGAGCAGTTCGGCCTCTTTTTCATCCATCAGCATGCCGAGGATGCGGAAGAGCAGTTTTGTGGGCGGGGCGCCCTGGGGGAAACGGTTCAGGCGATCGGCCAGTGCGGCAAAGCCGGATTTCGTGACGTGATGGGCCATGGACTAACCTCCGGTTTCTGGTGTCACAAAGAAACTGGTTCAGGGGATTCCAAAAATATTTCATGTGTTTATAATTCCAATTTTTGACGACACATGCAATGTCCATGACGGTTATAATCATGCTTCTGTGTGACGGGGAGCCGTCATGGCCATTTCATCTCAATGTACACAAATCGGGTCTAAATAAAAGCATTTGACTGGTATTTCCCTAGAAACATCTCATAGTTGTGCCATTGAAGATCATCTCTTTGCGAAATAGTTGCCCATTGAAGATCATCTCTTTGCGAAGAGGCTGGCTGAGCAGCAACAAGTAGAACAAAACCGATAAAAAGCTCCCCGATAATCCGTATATTCCTCAAGTATCAAACACACTATTTCCACTGACCGTCAGACCACGGCCGCAGCGATCAGAATCCTGGTCCGGGTGCGGTGAACGAAGTACCTCACGGGTGCAGCAGAATCTTGACGAGTATCTTTGAAATCCCTCGTCAGACGGGCTATATTTCAACTATTATTCCACGCGTCACACAACGTATTCATGACAACAGATAAAAACGAGATCCTTGATCACTGGCGTCAGCGCTATCCGGAAAAATTCTCCGAGGAAAACAGGATTTTTTCGAATATCAGGAGAGGTGACAAGATCTACATCGGCACGGCCTGCGGTGAGCCGCAGTATCTGGTCAAGGCGCTTGTTGACTACGTGGAGAAATACCCCAAGGCGCTGGCGGACACCGAACTGATGCAGGTGTGGACGCTGGGAGTGGCGCCATGGAAAGATGAAAAATTCACCTACAACTTCCGCCACAACGCCTTCTTCATCGGTAACAGCACCCGCGAAAAGGTTAATACCGGTTTTGCCGATTACACACCGATCTTCCTCTCGCGCATCCCCCAGCTTCTGAAACGCAAGACAATCGAGATCGACGTGGCCCTCATCCAGGTCTCCATGCCCGACAAGAACGGCTATGTGAGTCTGGGTATCAGCGTGGATATCACAAAGGCCGCCATGGAGTCAGCCGGACTTGTGATCGCCCAGATCAACCCGAATATGCCGCGGGTGCTTGGCGACACGTTCGTCCACCTGAAAAAAATCGACTACCTCATCTACAAGGAAGAGGACCTGATCGAGTTCCACACGGATGTGCCCGGCCACATTGTCCAGAAAATCGGTAAATATGTTGCGCGGATCATTGAGGACGGCGACACCATCCAGCTCGGCTATGGCAGCATGCCCAACGCCATCATGGCCAACATCACGACCAAGAAAAATCTGGGCATCCATTCGGAGCTTCTGACCGACTCGATGGTGGAACTGATGAAGCGGGGAGTGGTCGATAATTCGAAAAAATCGATCGACAAGGGCAAGACCGTTGCCGCTTTCTGCATGGGATCCCGCAAGACCTATGATTTTATCGATGACAACCCCGGCGTGGAGTTCAAGGAAGTGAGTTATACGAACAATCCGCTGGTGATCGCCGAAATCGAGAACATGACGGCCATCAATGCGGCGCTGCAGGTGGACCTGACCGGGCAGTCTACATCCGAGTCCATCGGCAGCATGTTTTACAGCGGCATCGGCGGACATGCCGATTTCATGAGAGGTGCCAATCTGTCGCCCAGCGGCAAGACCATCCTGGTGATGCAGTCAACCGCCAGGGACGGCGAAGTTTCACGGATCGTGCCGTTCCTGGACAGCGGCGCCGGGGTCACTCTGAACCGCGGCGACATCAACTACGTCGTGACGGAATACGGCGTGGCCTACCTGCACGGTAAAAACATCCGCGAGCGGGCCATGGACATCATCTCCATTGCCCATCCCAAATTCCGGGCCGAACTGA
>RECX01000090.1 GCA_007693825.1 Balneolaceae bacterium | reverse complement strand
AAAAGACAGGGTGGATGATGATGCCCGTCTTCCCGGTGATGCTGGCCTTTTTCACACTGGTAAACCCGGACTCGGTGCCGATCACGGTGCTCGGCCTGTTTCCGCTGACGTCGTATGCGGTGCTTCCTGCACGGATGGTGATGACCCAGGTGATGTGGTGGGAGCCGGTTGTGGCCCTGTTGCTGCTTGCCGGCACCGTCCACCTGTTCCGCGTAGCCGCCGGACGGATTTTCTCCACCGCCATTATGATGGTCGGCAAGGAGCCGTCACTGAAGGAAATGTTTTACTGGTTCCGGAGGGTGTGACAAGTCGTTTTGTTAAAAACGCAGAAAAGAAGCCATTGCTTCCGCAAGATCTTCTCCATCGCCTTTCCCTTTGCCAGCTCATCAATCAGCTTGTCCGGACAGCGGATTTCCTGCATGGTCGGCTCTTTGGTCTCAAGAGCCTCGATCACTTAAAAATTCAATGTAATTTTCCGGAGTGACCAGTTCCCATGTTGCATTTTCATAGGTCTGTACCCATTCTTTTGGTTCTTTAGCCTTTCTGTGAGGATTCCATTTGAATTCGAATCCCCGAAGCCTGCCACCGCTCTCTTCTATCAAGTCGATCTCTTTCTGATCGTAGGTTCTCCAGTAATAGTAATTTGCTTTCTTTTCTGAATACGCATTCCGTTTGATGCGTTCAAGGATCATGTAGTTTTCCCAGAGCTGACCGGCATCATTTCTCATATCCAATGGATTGAAATTGGCAATCACCGCATTACGGATTCCCGGATCCATGAAATAGTACATTTTCATTTTGGATACCTCCTTGCGCAGATTTCTCGAAAATCCGTGCAGACATACAAGGACAAAAGATTTTTCAAGTAAATCCAGATAGCGCTGTACCGTCTTGTTGTCCAGCCCGAGCTGCTTGCCCAACTCAACCGTTGATACCTCACTTCCGATTTGAAATGCCAGCAGCTTGAGCAAATCCAAAACCACATGTGAGCGTTTCAAGAGCTGAAACTCCAGGATGTCCTTGATCAGATAGGAGTTTTTTATTTCTGTAATACGGTTTTCCTTATCCTTGCGGGAATCCAGTGAAGCGACCTCGGGATAGGATCCATAAATCAAAAACTCTTCCAGTCTCCTGCCCGCCTCCCAGGCCGTTTGGTTTGCCGCTATTTCCGACCAGGCAAGTGGATAAAGCGTATGGACATTTTTCCGTCCGGTTAATGGCTCCTCCGTAGAATTGGCCAAGTCAAAGGAAGAGGAACCGGTGACAATGACATAGAGGTCAGGGAAATGATCTACCAAAAGCTTTAATGCTGTCCCGATTCTTTCGATTTTTTGTGCTTCATCAATCACCAGCATATCCAGCCCATCCACTATGTTTCGCAGAATTTGCAGATCACATTTGCCAAAATCAGTGGCAAATGGAATGTCATCCCCTGTGTAAAAAGCATACCGGCAAGCAGTTTTATCAAGCAGCGTCTTGACCAGCGTAGTCTTTCCGACCTGTCTTGCTCCGTACAGGATCATAACCTTCCCTAATTCGAGGTGGTGCTCGAGTTTCAGGGTTCTGTGGATAATCTTTTTCATAAACTTCGAATCTATCAGACTCCTGTAATTTAATAAAAATACAGGAATTATACTCCTGTAATTAATAATAAATATGGGACTGGTTCAAAGAGTTGCATCTATCAGGACCCATCCACAAGAGCCCCATCCACCCGGCTTCGCCAACTTTTTTTTTAAAAAAACGAATAAATTCCCGGTTTCGGTGTATGATTGGTAAAACACAATGACGTGAAAAGCCGAATCGACATAGAGCCGGGATTGCTGCAGCGGGTGCACCGCGGAGATGCGCAGGCATTCGGGAAGCTGGTGGATGCGCTGATGAAGCCGGCCTATTTCCACGCGCTCGCGCTGCTGGGCCGTCACGAAGACGCCGCGGATGTGGCACAGCAGGCGTTCATCCGCACTTGGGACGCCCGCGGCACGCTCGATCCCGCCAGGCCGTTCTACCCGTGGTTCTACACGATCCTCAAGCGACTGTGCCTGAATGCGCTGCGCGACCGGGACCGGGGCCGGGAAACGGCGCTGAGCATGCTTCCCGGCTGGATCGAGCCCGTCGGCGGTGATGACGCTTCGGCCGATGTGCTGCGCGCCGAACAGAGCCGGATGCTGCAGGACGCCCTGGCGCGCCTGGACCCCGACGACCGTGAGATCATTGCGCTGAAGGACCTGTCCGGCTACGCTTACCGCGAAATCGCCGACCTGTTGCAGATTCCGCCCGGCACGGTCATGTCGCGGCTCTACACCGCCCGCAGGCGGCTGAAAACCGAAATGGAGAAAGCTGGTTATGAATACCCATGACAACGAACGCATCCGAAGGCTGATGATGGCATCCATCGATGGCGAAAGCACGCCCGACGAGGAGGCCGAACTGCAGCAACACCTGCTTCGCGACCGGAGCCTGGCCGAAGAATACCAACAACTCAAAAACCTGAAGACGATGACATCACAAAGCCGCCTCAAAGAACCGCCGCCCGAGCTATGGGACTCCTGGAGCCGCAGCTCCTTCACGAAAGTGGAAAGGGGAATCGGGTGGATACTGTTTACCGCCGGCGCGCTGGTGCTGCTGTTGTACGGCGCATGGGTGGCGCTGTCGGACCTGCTGACCGACCCGGAAATCGCCTGGTGGATACGGGCGGCCGTGGCCGCGGTGGTTGCCGGGGCCGTCATCCTCCTGATTTCCCTCGTAAGGGAGCGGATCTACCTCCACAAACATGAACGCTACAAGGATATCATACGATGAACCGAACATGACAGTCTTCGGCTGGCACACAGGAGCAAGATTACATTCTGTCATGTGAGATCATTCTGACCTTATAAATACTTAATTGATCAAAACAGATGAAAGTGACAACTTCTTCACAAATTGCGGGAAAAACCGTGGCCCAATCGCTCGGGATCGTGCGGGGAAACACCATCAGGGTGCGGCACCTGGGCCGGGACATCCTGGCCGGATTCAAAATGCTGGTCGGCGGCGAGATCCAGGATTACACGAAGATGATGGCCGAAGCAAGGGAACAGGCCGTAGACCGCATGATCGACGATGCCCGATCGCTTGGCGCCAACGCCATAGTAGATGTGCGTTTTTCCACCAGCTACGTAATGGCAGGTGCCGCGGAGATTCTGGTGTACGGTACGGCGGTGGTGGTGGAGTAGGAGGGATGTATGACCCCGGACCGGTCGAAGAATGCTTTGGCCGGAATCAGACAAGCACGGCTTTGTAGTATTCCAGGTCATCCAGGACGGCGCTGGTCCCCCGCACTACAGCCGTCAGCGGATCTTCCGCTATGTGTACAGGGAGATCGGTTTGTTCTGCAATGCGCCTGTCAAGATTTTTCAGGAGCGCTCCCCCACCGGCAAGTATTATCCCGTGATCCAGGATATCGGCGGCCAGTTCGGGCGGGGTTTTTTCCAGTGAACCCAGTATGGCCTGCACAATCAGGTTTACGGACTGCCACAGGGCATCACGAACATCCGCAGATGATACGCGCAGGGTTTTTGGAATACCCTTTACAAGATCCCGGCCCTTGACATCCATCTCCAGCTCTTCATCAAGCGGAGTTGCCGAGCCGATTTCACATTTGATTTTTTCGGCCGTTTTGTAGCCGATAAGCAGATTTTGAGTCCGGCGGAAATAGTGGATGATATCATCCGTAAGTTTGTCACCGGCAAGCCGCACGGATTGTGAATGCACAATTCCGGAAAGGGCAATAACGGCTATCTCGGTCGTTCCTCCTCCGATATCAACGATCATGTGTCCCTTGGGCTCGTGAACAGGCAGACCCACACCGATGGCCGCAGCCATGGGCTCTTCCACCATATGTACTTCTCTCGCACCGGCATGTTCCGCGCTGTCCCGCACAGCACGCTTTTCAACATCCGTGATGCCGCACGGTACACAGATCACCATCTGGCGGGTGGATGAGTACCATTTCTTCTTTGCGCATTTGATCATTCCGCGGATCATGTGTTCTGCCGCTTCAAAATCTGCGATAACACCATCCTTCAACGGGCGGACAGTACGGATCTCTTTATGGGTTTTTTCATGCATCATCCAGGCTTCCCGGCCAATGCTGACAGGCGAACCCTGCGGGTTAAAAGCGATTACAGAAGGCTCGCTGTAGACAATACCGTTTCTTTTGGTAGCTATGAGGGTATTAGCCGTCCCCAGATCAATGGCTATGTCATTGTAAAACAGGTCCAGTAATCCTGCTTTTGTTCCTTTTCCGCGGCCATTGTGGCTTTGATGATGTCTGACTGCTGCTGGTTCCATTTGCTTGTTGGGTGTGGATGTGGGGCATGCACATCAGAAGTGCATCCCGGAATGATGTTCATATAAATAAAGACCAGTATTAAGCCAGTTTGTTACAGAATTAATGGAAAACCGGTCGCAGGATTTCCACAATTCCGGATTGACGGGCTTGCCGTGAGCATCATCGTGGCCCTGACCGGGCTTTTCCCTGGGAAAACGTTCACCTGCAGGTTAAACCTTCCATCGTCAATTGCGTTGAGATGAACGGGAGAGTTTCCGTAATTATTAGTCCCGCCGTCAGCGATTAACCTCTGAATCATCCTCCGGATGCGGTTCTGATCGTTCCGCATCATCTTCAATATGTGGCTCTGATAGTACTGCATCATCTTCCAGATATACTTCTAATAGTTCCGCATCATCTTCCAGATGCTGCTCTAACAGTTCTGTGTCCTCTTCAAGTTTTTGTTTTATCAGATTTATTTCCTCATCAATTTTCCTTAATTCATCGCGTTCTATACGCCTGATATACCTTCTGAAAAAGAAATTCTGTCTGAGGGCCTGCATGTTATCATCCAGCCCCTTCGTACCCTGCATGAGGTTGATAATAGTTTGATTCATATTGGCCGAAAGTGTCGTATCGTTGATTAACGCACCAAGGGTACCCTCTCCTCTGTTTATTTTCGTCATGATTTCCCCGAGTTCATGCGAAGCGATCTCCGTTTTTGCTGCTGTCTGCTGCAGTTTCTCCATGAATTCAAACAGGTTTTTTTGTGTGACTTCAATGGTTTCATCAAAATCCTGGGAGCTTTTTTTGAAATTAGCTATCGTCTGGGCAATATTATGGGCAATGCTTGTATCCTGTATCATTCTGCCGATCGTGCCCTCTCCGCTATTGACATCGATCATTATTTGAGAAAGTTGATTCGTGATAACCTCGGCATGAGAGGCGGACGTATATAAACTTGCCATGATCATATCGGGCTCAAGCGGCTCCTTTGACAGGATATGCTGGCCGTCCTGCACGATTGGAGCATTAGTGCTGCCCTGGGTAATGATCAATACACGTTCGCCAATTATTCCTTCTGAGCCAATTCCCGCCTGGCTGTCAGATTTGATAAACTGCTGCACATTTCTCCTGATCAGCAAGTTGACTTGTACAGTGGAATCATTAATGATGGTGATATTATCAACAATGCCAACATTTATGCCTGCAAAACGGATATTATTTCCCACAAGCAATCCGCTTACATTTTGAAAACTGGTTGTAACTTTAAATACAGGACTGAATAAATTCTGCTGTTTGCCTATAAAAAAGATTGCTATTACAAAAATCGACAACCCGACGAAAATAAACA
>RECX01000092.1 GCA_007693825.1 Balneolaceae bacterium | reverse complement strand
CGCCGTGCGTAACCTTGGCGGGTCGATAATATTGAACCGGTTTTTTTAATGATACTATTCCTGCCGGCATATGCTGCACGGCGGGCAAATAGCAAAACAATTTGATAATGAAAAACATAATAGCAGTTCTGTTCCTGGCACTCATCACGGGTGCCTGCACATCCGGAAATCCAGCGTCCTGGGTTATTGAAAGTCCGCAGCGAGACCTTGTTTCTGAACCGGTTTTTGTTGAGGTGCCTGCGCAGAAATTCGATGAAGACACGATTTGTCTTTCCTCGAAGAACGGCCCGCAGCCGGCGCAAGTGGAACGGATTAACAGCCAGACGGCCCGAATCTGGTGGCTGGCGACACAAAACGCAGGTGAAAGCGTGCGGTATAGCGTCGATCACAGCGTAAACTGCGCGGAGTCAGCGTTCGCATGGCAAACGATTGAGCCTCAATTGGATCGACTGTTTATGAACGGAATTCCGGTTATCCAGTATGAGTACCCGGTTTTCGATTATGAGGACATTGAGCATACCAAAAAGCCGTTCCACCAGGTTTTCAGTCCGGATGGATCGAGGTTGATTACAAAAGGCACCGGCGGATTGTTTCCTCATCACAGAGGTATTTTTCTCGGATTTTATGCTTATATCGACGGGAGCGATGAGCGGGTCGACATCTGGCATGCCCGAAATGGAGAGCGAAGCGAACATAACCGTGTGATTCGTAAAATCGAGGGCCCGGTTGCGGGTGGCCATGTGCTAGCGATTGATTGGATAGATCTGGAAGGGGAGAAATTTGTTGATGAGATTCGTGAAGTGCGGGCGTTCAGGCAGCCGGACGGCCAGCTGCTTATTGACGTTCGTTCAGAGCTGACCGCACTGAGGGACAAGGTTCTGCTCGGCGGCGACCGTCATCATGCCGGACTGCAGTTCCGCGCGGCTCAGGAAGTGGCCGATAACCGGGAGGCCACGCGTTTTATCCGGCCCGACGCCTGGAGCCACATGCCTGCAGAAGTCGAACTGGGCGATGAAAACATACTCGACTTCCCGTGGAATGCCATGTTTTTTGAAATCGAAGATCACACCTATACGGTAGCCTACCTGAGCCATCCATCAAATCCAACCGGGGCCGAAATGTCGGAACGTACATACGGTCGATTTGGCGAGTACTTTTCGCAGGAGCTCACACGGGACGAGACGTTGGTTATGAACTATCGGTTCTGGGTGAAAAAGGGTGATGCACCCTCCCGGACAGAAATTCAGCATCGGTTTGACAACTACGCCACCCCGCCGGCCATCCAGCAGTGATGGTGTTGGTGGTTGTGATTTGATTATGATCGTGTTGGATGACGGTGCCGGATTGCTATCTGGCCATCCAGCCCCCGTCGACTGTAAGGATATGTCCGTTGACGTAATCAGCGGCCCCGGATGCCAGAAAAACCACAGCTCCGCCCAGGTCCCGGGGGTCGCCCCAGCGTCCGGCCGGAATACGGGAGGAAATCTCAGCGAAACGCTTCTCATTGTCCTGAAGCGCCTGGGTATTGTCGGTTTTGAAATACCCGGGGGCCACGGCGTTTACCTGGATGTTGGATGCCGCCCATTCATTGGCCAGCGCCTTGGTAAGTCCGGCCACCGCATGTTTTGAGGCCGCGTAAGAGGGGACGGTTATTCCGCCCGAAAACGACAGCAAAGAGGCGATGTTGATGATCTTTCCCTGCTTGCGTTCAACCATTTTGCTGCCGAAAAACCGGCAGAGGTAGAACAGGGAGTTCAGGTTTGTCTGGATAACGCGGTTCCATGCGTCATCAGGGTATGCTACGGCGGGATAGCGCTCGATGGTTCCGGCATTGTTTACCAGGATATCAATCTCCGGAACGCATGCCAGTGTATCTTCAGCCAGTTTGGCAACGCCGTCCGGGGAGGCAAGATCGCCGTGGACGGCCCAGCTTTTCCTGCCGGTTTCGCTAATCAGAGCAGCTGTGTCGTCGGCGCTGCCGGGCCGGGATCCGGCGCAGACGACATCAGCCCCGGATTCGGCAAGTGCTATTGCAATGGCCCTTCCGAGGCCCCGGCTGGCCCCTGTGACCAGCGCTTTTTTTCCTTCAAGTGAAAAGGGATTCAATTTCATAGTAAATCAGATATAAGTAAACGCTTTGATCGTATGAGGTGCGCGCAAAAAAGTCTTAAGATAACATCAGGAACGCATGCGCACTTTGAATGAGATAACCCCGTGACGGTTGCACAGGGTTATGGGGAATTATTTTACCGTCGCCAGCGGCACCGGATCCATATCGGCAAAACTTTGATTTTCTCCGGCCATCGCCCAGACAAAAGCATAGTTTGAGGTGCCGGCACCGGAATGAATGGACCATGGAGGGGATATTATGGCCTGATTGTTGGCCACAACCATATGGCGGGTTTCATCTTTTTCTCCCATGAAATGCCAGACCCTGTCTTCTTCGGGAAGGTTGAAGTAGAAATAGGCTTCCATGCGCCGGTCGTGCAAATGCGGTGGCATCGTGTTCCAGATGCTGCCTTTTTTCAGTTCGGTAAAGCCCATCACCAGCTGGCAGCTCCTGATTCCATCCGGATGGATGAATTTGTAAATTGTCCGCTCGTTGGCTTTTTCCACGGAACCAAGGTGCTGCGGCTCCGCTTCACCGAAGCTCATTTTTCTTGTTGGATGGGGTGCATGGGCCGGAGCAGACGTAAAGTAAAAACGGGCTGGCTCGTTGCCTGTCTTCTCGAACGAGACATTTTTGACACCTCTTCCGACATACAGACACTCTTTGGCTTTCATCGGATACTTCTCGCCGTCCGCCTCAACCGATCCTTCTCCCGAAACAAGGATGATCCCAAGTTCCCTGCGCTCCAGAAAATAATCGGATTTCAGCGCGTCATCTGTTTCAAGCGAAAGGGATGTACTTTCCGGGACAGCCCCGCCGATAATGAGCCGGTCGTAGTGGGTGTAGGTCATGGATATTTTGCCACTCTGCATCACATCTTCCACCAAAAAATGGTCCCTGATGCTTTTTGTGTCCATATTTTTGGTTTCGGCCGGACCTATTGCATTCCTGATAATCATGTGTAAAATATTTTATTAAATCTGTTTATTGGTCAAAGAACTTCCATGGTACATGCAAGTATATGTACATCTAAAAATACAAAAATAAATTTGTAAATTATAATTTATTATTGTAGTTTTTTATTAGTGGTGCTTCAGTTAACACCGGATTTCTTATAAAATATTTTGTTCTGATTTCGTTTCGTATTGCTTCTTTTCTCCGACTCGCAGATTTGGGTGGTCCGCGTAGTTGGAATCAAGTGACCGGTTTGGAAAGAACTCAGGCTTCAGAACCTGAAAAACCGAAAGCATCGCAGATATTGCAATCTGGATACTGATAACACAACGACTCAAACCGCCAATACCCTTAAATGAAAGTCTGATTTTCGGGCAGTTGCTGTATCACCGGTATCTATCCCGAAAACTCAGATTGCAATCAATCTGCAAAACACTTGCGAAATGGCCATGACGGCTCCCCGTCACACAGGAGCAAGATTATAACCAGCATGGGCATTGTATGTGACGTCAGAAAAAAAATATAAACACATGAAATATTCATGACCGGGCTGGCGCCCGGACACACAGGAGCATGATTAAAACCGGTCATGGATATTCTATCTGACCTTATGAATCCAAAAATTTTAAATAGATGAAAAACAATCTGTCTACCCGCTTTCAACTGCTCCGGTTTGCCGGACTCAACCTGTCTTTTTATTCCGCCTTATTGCTTCTGCTCGGTGGTACCGTGCTTGTCACCTCATGCACGGACTCTGATGCCGGCCGAGCGGGGGAAGTGACCACCGATGAAATCATGGAATTCGCTGGCGATCAGCTGAAACTGTTAGTCAGTGAAACGGATGCCGCAATTCAGCAGAATCCATCCGGTCGCCGGGGTCCGCATGTAAACAGCCGCGGTGTCCGGGATGATACTCTTTTTATTATTCCATCACGTGACTGGACAAGCGGTTTCATGCCCGGCATGCTGTGGTACATGTATGACTATACAGGAGACGACTACTGGCTCGGGGAAGCCCGCAGGTATACGGCGCCCATTGAACGTGAAAAAACCAACGCGACCACCCATGACATGGGCTTCAAAATCTATTGCAGCTTTGGCAACGGTTACCGACTCACCGCGGAACCTCACTACCGTGATGTGATCATTGAAGCTTCCAACACCCTGATTACGCGGTACAATCCAACGGTCGGAGCCATCCGCTCCTGGGATCATAACACAGACAAATGGGATTATCCTGTGATTATCGACAATATGATGAACCTGGAGATGCTTTTCCGGGCCACAGAACTGACGGGCGATTCGGTGTACTATGATATCGCGGTGCAGCATGCACGCACAACCATAGCAGAGCATTTTCGCGATGACAACAGCTCCTATCACGTTATTGGCTTCAATCCCGAAACAGGGGAGGTCATGCAACGGCATACCCATCAGGGATTTGCTCATGAATCAGCCTGGGCAAGGGGACAGGCCTGGGGGCTTTACGGTTTTGTGATGTCCTATCGCTTTACCGGATTGCCGGAATTTCTGGAGCAGGCCGAAAAGATTGCCGAATTCATGCTGAATCATCCCCGCCTTCCGGAAGATCTGGTCCCGTACTGGGATTTCGATGCTCCCGATATACCTGATGTAGCAAGGGATGCCTCTGCCGCTTCCATAACAGCTTCGGCCTTGTATGAGTTGAGCACCATGGTAAATGACAAGAGCGCATATTACAAGCAGACGGCTGATGACATGCTTGCAAGCCTGTACCAGAATTTCCGCTCTCCGGATGGCGGGAATTTGGGATTCGTGCTGGGTCACAGCACCGGTCACCATCCCCATGGCTATGAAATAGACACACCGCTGATTTACTCGGATTACTACTTTATTGAAGCCGCCCTGCGTAAAGAAAGACTGGAAAGCCGCTGAGCCATACTTCCGGAAGATAGGTTTTCCGTGGATACCGGGAAGAAATTTGAAGAAATGTCCATGACAGAGCAGCTTTACTTGCATACCATTGCATGTAAAATGCCTGTCATGGCTTTACGTGTGACTTGTTGAATAAAAATTTTAAAGTATGAAGATCGAGCATTTTGCCTTCAACGTTGAGGATCCTGTCGGAATGTCCCGATGGTATGTAACCCACCTTGGAATGAGTGTTGTCCGTTTGGACAAAAATCCACCATATACAACCTTCCTGGCGGACAGCAGCGGTCAGGTCATGATTGAATTCTACAATAACCCGGCCGATGCCGTCCCTGACTATCGCAATATGGATCCGCTAATCGTGCATCTGGCCTTTGTGTCGGAGGATCCATCCGTGGATAAAAAAAGACTGCTCGAGGCGGGGGCGAAGCTGGCAGATGAGATACATCTGGATGATGGTTCCCACTTGCTCATGATGCGCGATCCGTGGGGATTTCCGATTCAATTCTGCAAAAGGGGCGTGCCAATGCTGCCAAATGAAGATTGAAACCAACATCAGTTATTACAATGAATGCTTAAGCAAATGAGATCCAGTTTTTTTTCGATCCGATTCGCCTGCATCCTTCTATTGGTGATGCTCTCTAGTGCTCTGAAGGCATTTGCCCAGGATAAAAACCGGCCGAATATTCTGATGATCATTGTAGATGACCTGAACGAC
>RECX01000313.1 GCA_007693825.1 Balneolaceae bacterium | reverse complement strand
GCATCAGCACATGCTCCCGGTCAGGGATCTCGTACACCACCGGGATCGGCTCCCACTGCTCGTCATCGTTCACGCCCGGATCCACCAGCGTGATCTTCCGTTCCGGGTCATCCTCCTCCACGACCGTAAATTTCATGCTGATGGGCAGGTGATCGGAGTAACCGCCGCCGGCCCCAAAGAAATGCCACCGGTTCGGCATGCCGCTGTTCACATACACATTCTTTCCGGGAAAGCGTCCCACATCGAACGAATTGTCCACGTACTGCACGCCCCGGAAGTCGTACATGCCAGGGCTGACCATGATCTGCATCAGCGTCCCCCAGTATCCGCGGAACGTATCCGATCCACGCTCCGAAATATCATGTTCATACCACAGGTTGTACACCGCATCGGTATTGCCCTGCTTGACCTTCCGCTCGTCGCCGACCGAGCGCAGCACATCGTTGACCGCCGTTATTTCCATGTAGGGATAACGGTGGGACTGGTTGTAGTCACTGTTGAAATCACCACCGAGGATGAAATCGATGGATGGATTCTCCGCCCGGAGCTCATCCAGCCGATCCTTCAAAACCTGTGCATTCCGGATGCGGATGCGCTCCATTTCCCGGTCCGATGCGCGGGACCGCCAGTGGTTGGCAAACACGGCCAGATCGTACCCTTCCACGTCCAGCCACACCTCAAGAATGGGCCGGGCGCCCTCAATCGGATGCGATCGCGTTTTTTCGTGCTGGATTGGCAGGCGGGAGAAGATGACGTTCTTCTGCACATGGGTCGGACGATGATTCTCGTCCCGCTCGTAGGCAACGGCCAGATCGTAGCCGGTCAACCCATGATCTTCAAAACCTTTCAGGAGTAGTATTTCGGACGGCAGATCGGCAATCTCCTCATAGAATGCGTCCCCCAGCATCTGCTCAATTGTCAGATCGGCGTACCGCTCCAGCACCGCCAAATGGTCATAGCGCGCTCCGTCGGGCAACGGTGTAAAATCGCTTTCGATCTCGGAAAAGACGATCACATCCGGTCCCGCCCCATCGTTGTAACGCGCCATCAGCCGGGCGTGATTTTGGATTTTCGTAAGCACATGTGCCGGGGTATACTGGGGCCTGCCGTCCGAATCCACCGGACGGTAGTCCTGGAACACGGCATATCCGTCCGCGTCAAACAGGTTTTCGATATTGTGTACTACCAGCTTGTATGGGCGCGCATCGGCCAGTGACGATCCATAAGCCAGGACCAGCAACAGAAGGAACAGCGGGAGTTTGTGTCGGTTGGCCGGATTGTGTCGGTTGGACAGATTGTGTCGGTTGCCCGGATGCCCGGACAGCACGTGACCTGAATCCGGCCATGATGTTTTGCTCAAGTTATTTCTGCCCATCGGGTTTTGGATTTGCATGATTCGTGATACTGCTGCTATCGTCGTGCCATTTTGTTTAGCCCGCCACAAGGTCGCCACTTGTTTTTTTCACGCCGGCGGCGTCGACAGCCGCCACCGCAAGTGGCTTTCCACCGGTTTGCTCCAGAGTGCACTCAAAGGGTTGCTCCAGACTGATCTGCGGCGTGTGGGGTACCGTTTTGACCAGTTGTCCGTCCTCAAAAACCTCGTATCGGACAATCGGTTCGCTGCCGGCATAGGCCGAATCCCACTGAAGCCGGGTTTTCTCATCGCCGGTGATCCGGATATTGCGGGGAGCGGTGAGTCCCTGGTCGGCCAGCTGGAAGTAGTTGGTGTTACCGTCATGGGACCGGTCGCCCAGCTTTTCAAGTTCACGCCGCTCCTGCTCCGACAGGGCGTCCGGGGCAATCTGCGAGGCATAGAAGTTCTGGATGAGCTGGCATTTGAGCGGATCCCCGTCAATGTGACCGATGCCCACAATCAGCGTATCCACACCCGGAGTCGTAAGCACGTACTCAATGAGCGGCTTGCTGGGCAGGTGATCGGTGCCCACCCGGCGGACCACATCCTCCGGCCTTCGGGACCAGCGGGGCTCTTTATCGTACATGGCCCCATCGGCAAACACCTTCATCCCGACCACGCCGATGTCCTTCGCCTTGGCCACGGGGATCACATTATGCTGCATGTTCAGGTATTTCCGGTCGTTTACATTGATCGAGACCAGCATGCCATCCAGTAGATCGTACTTGTCGCGCTGTATCATCTCCATCATGGCCGGGGCGGAATAATGTCCGGAAAATCCGATATGCCGGATGAGTTTTTCGTTCCGCGGATTCAGCCCGGTGATGTTGGTGCCGTCACGGAAATCGCGCAGGGCCACCAGCGCCCCGAAATTCCCGTCCGGATCCAGGTCGCCTTCCAGTCCCCGGTACACCACATCCACCTCTTCAAAACTGGTCAGGTTGTGGATCATCACCATATCCACGTAGGCGCCTTCGGGGTAACCGCCTTCCCCGTCGCCGAACATCAGGGTGAGGGCGCGTTTGACATCGCCCACCGCACCATCCGCCGGGTCCCCGTTCGTTGCATTCCGCACGCCCTCCATCTGCGGATAGCCGCCCTTGGCCCACCGGATCATGGTTTTTGTCGTCAGGAAAAAGGAGGACCGCAGGTTCTCATCATACCCGGGTTGATCCGGGATCAGGTTCCGTTTCCCGAATGCCTTCCCAAAATTGGCCTGGCTGGGTCCGTAGATGTTGGAAGTGTCGAAATAATTCACCTTCAGGTCAAAGGCCTTGAGGATGATGGCCACCGGATCCACATCCTCCGGAGTCCACTGGATGGATGCCTGTCCGCCCAGACCAAGCGTCGTGACTTCAAAGTTGGTCCGGCCAAATCGCCGTTTCATGGGGGACGGAAAAGCGACATCACCGTACGCCAGGCCGGGCATCACCGCCACTCCTGCGGCCGTTGCGGCTGACAGTTTCATGAATTCACGGCGGGACAATACTCCCGGAGTGCTTATTTTCTTATTCATAATCGTTCTCTTTTGGTCACAATTTCTTGGTCAGAATTTCTATGTAACAATTATTTGGTCACGATCTTCAGCCTGCAATAATGACCACAATAACATCCGGAGAAAATATGGTTGCAACAGATACCTGCATGATACGAAACTGCCGGGATTCTTGTTTGCATTATGACTCACGACTTCATTATGACTCACGACTTCATTATTACTCACGGCTTCATTATTACTCACGGCTTCATTATTACTCACGGCTTCATTATCACTCACGGCTGCATTATCACTCACGTTCACATTGTCACGTTTGTACTATCACAAAGGTTTTAACACCCGGGGCCGCGTGATTCTTTTGCAACCATCAGGATTGTCCGGCGTATAATCAATAACCGTTTGTTCATGCCACCAACCCTGCAAATACCACCTTCATGAACATTTTCATTCTCATCGCATCCGTGCTTCTTGTTGCCATTATTGCCGGCTTGCTCTATCTCGCCTGGTGTGGTCTCTTTGCCAATATTACAGTAGAAGAGCGTGACGAGGGCCCTTTCCTGCTGGTTTACAAAAAGCATACCGGCGACTACAAGAACATCGGTCCGGTGCTGGATGATGTCTACCACACCCTGCGCGACAAACATGATCTGACCACGACCCGCGGGTTCGGGCTTTACTACGACAATCCGCAGTTGGTGGAAAAGGCGAATTTGCGCAGTCTGGGCGGCTGCGTTGTGGATGGTCTTACCCCGGAGGAGCTGCACCGCCGATATCCCGGTGTGAGTGAGTCCTTTGGCGTAGCCGCGTTTCCGGCATCCCTGAGCGTAGCTGCGGAGTTTCCGTACCGGGGCACGGTATCGGTGATACTCGGTGTATTCCGGGTCTATCCCCGGCTCCATGCGTGGATGAAAAAATACAAGCGCCGGTCGGTCCCGGTCATGGAAATATATGATACGCCCAACAGGAAAATCACATACCTTGCGGCCGTTGGCGTGCCCGATTCAATCTATGAAAACCTGCTGAATCAGGGCACGTGACACGGCACGCCGGCCTCTCCCCGGAGACCGGATTTACCCCTGAGTCAGTGTGTGAATCACTTCACCATCCGGTCGGGTAAGTTCTATTTTGAGCGGCATTTTGCCGGCAGCATGCGTGGAACAGCTCAGGCACGGGTCAAACGCCCTGATGACCGCTTCCACCCGGTTGAGCATTCCTTCCTTGACCTTCTCGCCTTTCACAAACTGCCTTGCAACCTGCATGATACCATGGTTCATTGCCATGTTGTTATGTCCGGAGGCGATGATCAGATTGGCCCACTCCATCACACCATGCTCATCCACTTTGTAATGGTGGATAAGGGTGCCGCGCGGAGCCTCGGCCATGCCTACGCCTTCCAGGTTGTTCGGTCCCGCAACAGCCCTTGTCTTGGTACCTGTGAATGCGGGTTCTGAAAGCAACTGCTCCAGTTTTTCCAGCGAGTAGAGAATTTCGATAAGGCGTGCATGGTGGTAGTAGAACGAACTGAGTACGGCGCCGCTTGAAAGTCCGCGGAATTCCGACAGCTCAAGATCCGCCTGGGGCGTGCCGCAGCGGTCGACGACGTTCAGGCGCGCAAGCGGACCCACGCGGTACATGCCTTTCGGATAGCCCATCGGCTTGTAGTAGGGGAACTTGAGATAGGTCCACTTCTCCACGTGCTCGGCAATGTAGTTCTGATAGTCGGCCGGTTCCAGTTTGTCCGCCACGATCTTGCGCGAGGAATCGACAAAGCGGATTTTTCCGTCATAGAAATCCAGCTCCCCTTCGTCGTTCACCAGTCCCATGAACAGGGATTTCATATTGGCGAACGAGCGGATCTCATCGCGGAACTCCGATACCCGCAGGGAAGAGGAACCGCTCTGGCTCAGCGTCTGCTTGTACCAGTCGAGATTCCGCTGCACGATGCGAAGCATTTCGGGGATGTCGGACAGAATCTTGTCCCGCACCTCCTCGCTGCACGGATCGGAAACACCTCCGGCGATGATGGCTGCGGGATGCACCCGTCTGCCGGCCAGCATTTCAATGATCGTCTGTCCGAATTTTCTCAGCCGGATGCCGTCACTGGCCATCTGCGGGTTCTTTTTCAGCACTCCCAGGATATTCCGCTCCATGGGATTGGCGTCGAAGCCCATCACCAGGTCGGGAACGGAGAGGTAGAAAAAGCTCAGTGCGTGCGATTGGACGATCTGGCCAAGGTTGATGGCCTGTCTGATAAGAGCCCCGGTCTCCGGCACTTTCACGGCCAGGATATTGTCGCACGCCTTGGCGCCTGCGATCAGGTGCGCGACCGGACAGATACCGCAGACACGTGCCATCAGCGACGGCATCTCACGGAACCGCCGTCCTTCGCTCAATTTTTCAAATCCGCGGAACTGGGTCACCTGAAAGAGCGCATTGTCAACCGTACCGCTGTCATTCAGCATCAATGTGATCTTTCCGTGCCCTTCAATCCGGGTAATGGGCTCAATAGTTATGGTTCTAGACATGAAATAATTCTCCTATCCAAATCGTGTTCGTAGTGACAGCTCGGGGGTTCTTCCCTCCGCTATTTCCACCAGGGTGTAGAAAATGTTGTCTGCTGAGGGCGGGCATCCCTGCAGGAACACATCCACATGTACAAAATGATGCACCGGGTAGGCCTTCTCCAGCAGTTTCGGGAGTTTTTCATCCGGAATGATGTCGTTGCCCGGCGTAGTCTCGAGGTATCCCCGCTTGAAGACATCTTCCAGCTTGAAATGATTACGCATGGAAGGCACATTGG
>RECX01000141.1 GCA_007693825.1 Balneolaceae bacterium | reverse complement strand
ATGTACTGTCGCGTGTATGATTCCAGAACCTCCTCTGTCATTTTAAAGGATTGGGTTCCTGGATACAACTCCTCCTTCTCCAAATAGTAACAGTATTCGCAATCGAGATTGCAGATGGCTCCTATTGGTTTGGTTATGATGTGAAACGGATCGTTGTAAGACGACATAAGCAATGATGAAGCAGGTGTTTCAGATATGCAACCCGAATGTTACTGTGGGCTGCTGTCTTTTGAGTGTCTGCAAATGATATGCCCCGGGGCCACCTGACCCTTAATTAAGGCGAGTAAAATCAGTATGCAAACGGAGAATTTTTAAAAATACACAGACATATTAATTTATTCAAAGAAGTTGTTTTCCTTAAACAAGAATACCGTAAGCATTTCTCCGGATGCATACCGGCTTGCGGATTGTTTGATTTGCTCTTCGATTATGGGCCTGGTGCACAGGAGACTTTCACTCCCAAGTGAATGCGCCCTGCCGGGCGCACAAAAAGAAGCCCGGCCTGCTCTCACAGCACCGGGCTTGCTCTTTCCTCCTGTTGCGTCAAGAGAAGGGTATTGTATTTCTTGTACGTCCTATTTCACGAAAAGCATCTCGCGATAGGATGGCAGCGGCCAGTAATCATCCGCTACAAGCTTTTCAAGCTTGTCTGCCAGCTCGCGGACCTTGTTCATCTCGGGAAGGACCACACGGGAAAGGTGTCCGGCTTTTTCCGGGATGGTGTCACCACCCAGGTCTTCGTTCACCTTGCGCAATTTATCGACGGCGACAAGCAGTTGACTCAGCACCGTGTTGACTTCTTCTGCCAGGGTCTTTGTGGATGTGATGTCGAGCCCGCTCGACTTGCCTCTGTCATTGACCGCGAGGATCTCATTGAGGTAACGAATGGTCGCCGGGATGATCATCGTGCGGACAATATCCTCGGTGGTTTCGGCCTCGATATTCAGTTTGATGAAGTACTGCTCCAGGTAGATCTCAAGTCGCGACTCAAGCTCCTTTTCTGATAGCACATGGTACTTTTCAAAGAGTGCAACGGTCTTCTCATCAGTGAGATAAGGCAAGGCTTCCATGGTGGTTTTCAGGTTGAGCAGTCCCCTTTTGGCTGCTTCCGTCTGCCAATCATCGGAGTAACCGTCCCCGTGAAACAGAATCTTGTCGATTTCACGGAATGTGTTTTTCAGAACGGTTTCCAGGGCTTCTTCAAAGTCGCTTCCCTTGGCCAGCTCCGCTTCCAGCTCCGTGGTCATCTCATCAATCGCACTGGCAGCGGCAGTATTCAGGATGGTAACCGGAAAAGATACCGTCTGCTCGGATCCAACGGCACGGAACTCAAACTTGTTTCCTGTAAAGGCGAACGGGGAAGTCCTGTTCCTGTCACCGGCATGCTTTGGAATGGTTGGAAGCACCGGTATGCCAAGACCCAAAAGACCGCCTTCCTTGGACGAACTCGCCTTGCCGGTCTTCAGCTGCTCAACGATATCATCCAGCTGTTCACCGATGTACGCCGAGATAATGGCAGGAGGCGCTTCATTGGCTCCAAGACGGTGATCGTTGCCCGCACTCGCGATGGAGGCACGAAGCAATCCCTGATAGTCATGCAGGGCTTTCAGCGTTGCCGTAAAAAAGAACAGGAACTGCATATTGTCGTGCGGACTGTCGCCCGGCTCCAGCAAATTGGCTCCTTTGCTTGTCACCAGGGACCAGTTGGCATGCTTTCCGCTTCCGTTGATTCCGGCAAACGGTTTTTCATGAAGCAGACAGACCAGCCCGTATTTCCTTGCAATACGCTTCAGCGTGATCATGGTAAGCTGCTGATGATCGGCAGCCACATTCGCTTTTTCAAAAACAGGCGCAATCTCGAACTGACTCGGCGCTACTTCGTTGTGACGGGTTTTGACCGGAACTCCAATCCGGTAAAGTTCGCGTTCCGCTTCCAGCATGAATGACAGAATACGGTCGGGGATCGATCCGAAGTAGTGGTCGTCCAGTTCCTGGCCTTTCGGGGGCTTGGCACCAAAGAGCGTCCTGCCGGAAGTAAGCAGGTCCGGCCTGCGGTAGAAATATTCCTGGTCGATCAGGAAATACTCCTGCTCAAATCCCCCTGTGGCGTTGACCCAGCTCGAATCCTCATCGCCAAAATGCTTCAATGCCCGCAGAGCCTGCTTGTTAAGCGCCTCAACGGAGCGGAGCAGCGGTGTTTTGAAGTCAAGCGACTCTCCCTTCCAGGAAGCGAACACCGAAGGAATGCAGAGGGTGGATCCTTTTCCGTTCTCTATGATAAATGCCGGCGAAGTGGGATCCCATGCCGTATAGCCGCGCGCCTCAAACGTGGGACGCAGGCCGCCGCTGGGAAAACTCGATGCATCCGGCTCTCCCCGCATGAGATCGTTGCCTGAAAACTGGGTCATCGCACCGCCACCCTGATTCGGGGTAATGAAACTGTCGTGTTTCTCGGCGGTGGCACCGGTCAGTGGCTGGAACCAGTGGGTGTAATGCGTGGCACCCCTTTCGGTGGCCCATTCTTTCATGACCACGGCCACCGCATCAGCTACTTCATAATCCAGCGGGGCATTGTCCCGTATGGTTTTCTTGAGCACCTTCCAGACCGACTTGGGAAGACGCTCCTTGAGAGTATCCATGGACAGGCAGTTCTCACCAAAGATCTTTGCAACGTTCATGTCCATTTTTCCGGATCCGTTTCTTGCAAGCAATGTAGCTTCCGCCTTTCTTACCGCTTCCAGTGCATCGAATCTCCTATACAATTTGCTCATGAAAAATTACTCCTGGTTTTTTTGTTCCGTTTGCTGATTTCAAGACAGCACAAATATAAAGCATTTCGAATTAAAATCCATAATTATTTAATTAAAAAATATTTTTTGACTTATTATTTCATATTCTTGTGGGCAAATGCTTCATGCAAGACAAAAAAGCGCTTCCAGCTTGGAATCTCCTTATTCCTTATGTTGTTTTGTTTATTTTAAACTTATTGTCTTTTACATCGATTTCGTTACCGCATGAAACGAACATGGCAGCCTCCGGCTGACACAGATGATCAAGTTTACATCCTGTCATGTGAGTTCATTCTGCCCTTATGAATCTAAATTGATTATAATCAGATGCAATTCTCTGTCTGGATTGAGGCAGCCCGGCTTCGAACGCTGCCAGCTTCTCTCGTACCCGTACTTGTCGGGAGTTCTCTGGCGTGGAAGCACGGTCTGTTTCACTGGCCTGCAACACTTGTTGCACTCTCCTGTGCCATATTGATCCAGATAGCCACGAATTTTGCCAACGACTACTTTGACTTCCGTAACGGTGCCGATACCACTGAACGTGTCGGTTTTACCCGGGCCTCGGCTTCCGGCGAAATCGCCCCGAACGTCATGCTCGGTGCAGCATTGTCCACTTTTTTCCTGGCATTTCTGCTCGGGCTCTTTCTCGTTTTTCATGCCGGATGGCCTGTCCTGGTGATAGGGATCTTGAGTATCACATGCGGACTTCTGTACACGGGCGGGCCTTTTCCTCTTGCCTACAATGGCCTCGGGGATGTGTTTGTTTTTATTTTCTTCGGGCTTGTAGCCGTTATGGGAACCTATTATGTCAATGCCCAGCAGTGGGCTGTGCAAGCATTTTGGGGCGGCTTAGCCGTGGGCGCACTGTCCACGATGATCCTCGCAGCAAATAACTACAGGGATGTGCATACCGACCGTAAAGTAAATAAAAAAACACTTGTGGTACTTCTTGGCGAGCGTTTTACCCGCTGGCAGTATCTTCTGCTTGCCCTGCTGGCCTTTGCCGTGCCGCCGCATTTCTACTTCAGGGAATCCTACGATTCGGCAATATTGCTTCCCATGATCCTGATCCTGCCTGCCGCCTTTCTGGTGCACCGCTTCTGGACCGAATCCCGCAAGGAGCAATTCAACCAGATCCTGGTCCGTACAGCTCAGTTCATGGCCGCATTCGGAATCCTGTTCTCTCTCGGTATTGTTTTATCCCGGTAACAAGAACCCTTATACAATTTCTTGCCGATGAAACATCCGGTGCTCAAACAGTGCTGAAACATCCACCCATGAAATACCCAACGATGAAACATCCAACACTGAAACTTTATCGTTACACCATTCCGTTACGGAAACCGTTTCATGTCGCCAAGGGTGAAATCTCTGAACGGGAGGGCTTTGTCCTTGGCGATGGTCATGACATATGGTCTGAAATCGCTCCTTTGCCGGGGTTTTCTTCCGAATCGACTGAGGATGCCGGCACTTTTCTGACGGAAAACGCGAAGCGGATCCACTCCGCATACCGTGACCGCTCCCTGGACCAGCTTCTTCTGGATGATGCGATGCAGCCGGAACTGTCCCGGCTTCCCTCCGTCCGGTTCGGTCTCTCCATGCTCTCTGAGCAGCAAAAGGCCAGGACCGCGGAACAGCCCCTGTATGTTTACTGGAAGAACCTTTACTATTCGCCACGGAGCCGGCGGAACCGGATCGTGCCAGTTGAGGGGTATGTGCGTTGTAATGCCCTTGCCGGAATAATGGACATCAAGAGCCTCCATCAGCTTATACGATACCGGAAGGAATGTGGATTCCGCACGGTTAAAGTGAAAATCCCTGCGGACCCGGATGACGCATTTGAAATTATTCAGGAAATCTGTCCCGCATTTCCTGAAATGGTTTTCCGGTTTGATGCAAACAGAGCTTTTTCACTTTCTGAGGCAGAACACCTTTTCCAACAGATGCAGAACGCTCAAACCCGGGGCGACCTTCCCGGTAATATCGCATATATCGAAGAGCCGCTGGCGGACCCGGATCCCGGTTCGCTTTCCCAATTGCAGGCCTGCGGGATCCCTGTGGCTGCGGATGAATCTGTACGGTCGCCGGCCGATATCCAGCAGTTGGAATCAGGTAACAGCGTGAAGCAGCTGATCATCAAACCAATGCTTTTTGGCTCTTTCCCGGAACTGGAAACGGCGTTTCGCAGCAAGCTTGCGGTTACCATCTCCTCATCGATCGAAACCGCCATCGGTCGCAGACTGCTGGCGCACATCGCAGTTCTTTACAATATGAAGGGAATGATCGATCACGGCCTGGACACCGGCTCCCTGCTGCAGATGGATTTCACTTCGCCTGAGTCCGGTCCGCATATCCGGCTTGGCAATAAAACCGGCCTCGGCTTCACCCCGGACTCCAGCCATGACTGGATGGTCCCTGTCAGGGAATTCTGATCTGCCGGATGGGACCACAGAAATTACATACTCCCGATTCCTACCCGTATGTCAATGCCGGCCATTTTTACAGCCTTTTTGAAAGTGACGCATTATTTCTGACCGATGGAAAAGATGCCATCCGCTACCGGGATCTGCCCGGCATCATGCGGTCAGCGGATTACCATCTGAAAGGTATTTTTCCACGCAAATCGCATGAAAACGACACAGATTCAAGCCCAGCAACCTGGATCGGCATCGACACTACCCGCCGGTTTGATGCCATTCTGTGGATGACTTACTGCTGGTTCCGGTCCATCCCCTTTGTCCCTTTTTCATCAGCATTCACAGAACCGGCAACCCGATTCCGGCCGGATCTGCTTGTCCTGACTTCTCCTGATACCCAAGCCGTTCCGGAAATAAAGCGGATTTCATCCGATGAAAGCGGGGCTTCCGGCACAAAAATCTTCCAGGCACCAAACCTCTCGCCAGATCCCTCAACCGGCCGCTCGCCAGACTTCTCAGCCGGACAGCAACATCAAACCGACAGCCCGGACCTGCCGGTATCGCGATTTCCCGGACTGGATGGACAGCCCGGCCGTTTTTTCTGCGGCCTCACCACATCCGGCAGTTCCGGACGACCGAAACGCGTTGTACTGCTCCGCAGAAACATGATCGCTGCCGCCGGAAACGCTTACCACGATGCAAGCTTTTCCCGGGAAAACGCCGGCCATCCAGTGGACAAGCCGTCCACCAGCTCCCGGAATACGATCCGTTCCGATAATACGATCCGTTCCAGGCATGCGACCCGTTCTGACAAAGCGAGCTTATCCCGGAATGACGTTCTCTGGGGAAACTGTCTTCCGCTCAGCCACACGGGAGGGCTGACCATCATTTTCAGGGCGCTGCTGAGCGGCACGGGAATCTATTTATGGGATCGCTTTGAGGCACGCTCTGTCGCATCCGACATTAAGGAACGTCCCGGAATCAGAAGGATTTCGCTCGTTCCAACCATGCTCAAGCGGCTGATGGATTTCTCTTCTGAAAATGGAATATCACCTCCGGAGACCCTTGAGCAGATTCTGTTGGGTGGCGGTCCGGCCAGCGCAGAACTCATTGCCAAAGCGCGCAAAACCGGATGGCCGGTCTGTTTCAGTTATGGCATGACCGAGACATGCGGACAGGTTGCATCGCAAAACCCGGACGGGGCTGATCCGGCGGGATCGGTGGGCAGGCTTTTCCCCGAACATGAGCTGTCGATACGGGATGAGCGCCGAAATGAGGCCGCAACCGGCATTGCGGGTCTGCTCAAGATACGTGGCCCGCAGGTATTTCCGGGCTATTTCAGCGATGACCGGCAAATCGTATCCTCAAAGGACGGCCCTGACCGGGATGGCTGGTTTGAAACCGGTGATTTTGCGCGACTGGATGCTCAGGGGCATCTTTTTATCGAAGCCCGGCGGACCGACCTGATCATCTCCGGTGGCGAGAATGTGAATCCCGTCGAGATAGAGGATATTTTGACCGGCTGTCCGTTGATCAGCGAGGCGGCTGTTACCGGTGTGCCCGACGAGGAATGGGGGCAGATGGTGACTGCCTTTGTCGTTCTACAGAAAAGTGAGCTTTTTTCAGAATCCGGGAATGTGACTCCACGGGACAAAAAACCGGAAGATGTCACGCAAGGCGCCGGGTTGGCCGTAACGCAGTTCGCAGAAAAAAACCTCCGCCCTGCCCAGCGCCCGAAACGGCTGTATTTCGTTTCTGCGTTGCCACGCACTTCCCTTGGAAAGATAAACAGGGTTGCACTGCGGGATATGGCTACAGACCTGCCCGCCTGAAAATCGCGTCTACATTGCGCGTATGATGTGCCAGGTCAAAAGCTTCCTCAAGTTCTTCAGGAACCAGCCGCGACGAAATCTCCTTATTGCCCTCAACCAGTGACCGGAACGGCCTTTTCTCTTCCCAGGATTGCATGGCCAGCGGCTGCACCAGGTCGTAGGCATCCTCCCGCGACATTCCTTTTTCGATCAGCTTCAGCAAAAGACGCTGAGAGAATACCAGACCGTGGGTTTTTTTGATATTCTCTTTCATGTTTTCAGGATATACGACCAGGTTTTCAACAACGCCGGCAAACCTGTGCAGCATGTAATCGAGCAGGATAAGGGCATCCGGAATTATGATGCGTTCCGCGGACGAATGAGAGATATCGCGTTCGTGCCACAGGGGGATGTTTTCATAGGCCGTGACCATGTAGCCGCGCAACACCCTGGCGCAGCCAGTGATGTTCTCGGAACTGACAGGGTTCCGCTTGTGAGGCATGGCCGACGAGCCTTTCTGACCTTTGCGGAACCGCTCTTCAACCTCCCTGGTCTCGGTTTTCTGCAAATGCCTGATTTCAACGGCCATTTTCTCCATACTGGCACCAACAAGTGCCAGAACGGACATGTAATAGGCATGCCGGTCGCGCTGCAGCGTCTGCGTGGAAACAGGCGCCGGTGTCAGACCGAGCAATTCACAGGTAATCTCCTCTACTTCGGGTGGAATATTTGCAAACGTGCCGACGGCACCCGACAATTTCCCGAATTCCACACCACTTGCAGCATGATCGAAGCGCTCAAGGTTGCGCTTCATCTCCTCGTACCAGAGCGCGCATTTCAGTCCGAACGTCGTCGGTTCGGCATGGACGCCATGGGTCCGGCCCATCATGACCGTATATTTATGCTCCTGCGCCTTGCCTGCGAGCACGGTGATCATTCGCTCAATCCCGTCACGGATGATGCGGTTTGCCTGGAGCAACCGCAAGCCAAGTGCTGTATCAACGACATCCGTGGAAGTCAGGCCATAGTGAACCCACTTCTTCTCTTCTCCGAGCGACTCCGAAACGGCACGGGTGAATGCCACCACGTCGTGCCGGGTCTGCTCTTCGATTTCATGGATCCGTTCGATGTCAAAACGGGCACTGGTTTCCATTTTACGGATATCCTCCTCCGGGATAATCCCCAACCTGCTCCAGGCCTTGCACGCGGCTATTTCAACGTCGAGCCACGACTGAAACTGGTTCTCTTCGGTCCAGATGGAGGCCATTTCCTCACGCGAATACCTTTCAATCATGATACTTCAGAATATTTTCAGAGTTTGCCGTCACTATTATTCTTTTCCCGAGACGGGTTTACCGGGCGAATCTTCCAGTACTTTCACTTCCACCTTGGTCAACCTGTTATTATCCATTTCATCGACTTTGAGTTCGAGCCCCTTGAATTCCAAAGTCTCGCCTTCCTCGGGAATTCGCTCGAGCAAATGATATATGAGGCCGCCAAGCGTTTCGTATTCATCATCATCAGAAGTCAGTTCCATGGAAAGGATATCGGCCATGTCATCCAGATCAATCTTGGCATCAAAAACATAATTGCCGGACTTTTTTCTGGTGAAGAGTTCCACTGTCTCGGTGTACTCATCGGTAATCTCACCGATGATCTCTTCGAGCACATCATCAAGCGTAATAACCCCTTCCGTCCCGCCGTATTCATCCACAACGATGGCAATGTGGGTTTTTTCCCTCTGAAAATCACGCAGCAGGTCGTCCAGCTTTTTTGTCGTAGGAATGAAAAGCGCCTTGCGGGCAAGCGTTTTCCAGTTGATGGTGGTTTGCCCGAGATCGGAATTGATGTATGGCAGCAGGTCTTTGGAGTGGATGATTCCGATGATGTTATCCAGGTTGTCCTCGTAAAGCGGAAGGCGTGAAATGCTTTTTTCCCGAATCAGGTCAAGTACTTCCTGAAGTGTGTTTTTGGTATTGATTGCGGAGATGTTCACCCGTGAGGTCATGATCTCGCGTACGTAGGTATTACCGAATTCAATCACATTTTCAATGATTTCACGCTCATCGCCATGAATGGATCCGTGCAATTCACCTACCTCGGCAATAGCTTTCAGATCTTCGGAGGAAATACTGTCGCTTGGCCGCGGAATGTTTTTTTCAAGAAAACGTGTACTGCGGGAAATGAGACGCGACAAGGGGCCGAAAATCACGAAAAAGACATAGAGCAAACCGCTAAGCTTGCGCGAAACATCCAGCGGCTTGTTCAATGCCAGCAGTTTTGGTGTAATTTCGGCTAAAACTACGATTGCAAACGTCAGGATAATGATCTCGACCGTAAAGACGATCATCTGTGGCAGGCCAAGAATCGCCACGAGCCTGCCGGTCACCACAGCGGCTCCAACTGCTGTGATAACATTGGCAAAGGTATTGCCGATCAGTATCGTTGCCAGCAGCTGTCGGGGTTTTTCAAGCATGTGCAACACCCTCGCCAGCGCACGGTCTTTCTCTGAATCCTTGATGATCTTGCGGTCCACTTTCTTGTCAAGCGAAAAGAAAGCCACTTCGGCGCCGGAAAAGAAGGCGGAAAATACAAGACCGAGAATGATAACAACGATCAGGACAATAAAGTCGACCGGATTGGCCAGCAGTGTATCAAACGTACTGCCCTCCGCCGTTTTCCAGATACGGCTGCCGGCATCCACAATCTGAATCACAAATTTGTTATCCAACGGGGTTTATAGTCGGTAAAAAAAAGATATACAAAATCTAACCACATTCCGGCTCGTATGCAATGCTGTGAATGTGAGTGATACAGGATGGCAGAGGACAGATCCTGTTTCGGCTGGATCCGCTCTGCCGTTCCTGTATATCAAAGCATTTCAGTGTTTGTCAGATCAGAACGGAAGGTCATCATCCGTATCCCCTGCATCCGACTCGATACTGTCATTTACCGACGTTTCTTCTTTTGGCGCAGCTTCGTATCCGCTGCCAGAATCTGCCCTGTCGAGTACCTGCATGGTCAGTGCCTTGATTTCGGTCATGTACTGCTTGCGACCTTCCTTGTCCTCCCATGACCGGGTCTGAATGGGTCCATCGAAGTATACAAGCGAGCCCTTTTTCAGCAGTTGCTGACAGTTCTCAGCCAGCCGGCCCCATGCAACGACACGATGCCATTCCGTAGTTTCCTGCAGCTCGCCATTGCTGTCCCGGTACCTTTCGTTAGTGGCTACGCTTATGTTAGCCACCGCCGTGTTGCTCTGTGTGTAACGGACCTCGGGATCCGCCCCGAGTCGTCCGATAATCATTGCTCTATTAAGTGATCCCATATGTTTTTCTGTTTTGTTTCAGTTGCCTTAGGTACGGAATAGACTATGAAGAAGCCGTTACCTTACACACCGGCACATGCTTTTTGATTGCCAAAATGTTGCATCTGACAAAATGGTACACATTCCCGATACCATATTCAAAGAACAATTCAGCTATAGACCCCGGTGCGTTCCATTTCCATCAGTTTTTTGATACGGAGCGAGGTATCGGGATGCGTGGAGAACAACTTGCTCATGCCACGCGCGGAGAACGGGTTGACCGGGAACATATGGGCCGTGGACCGTTGTGCCGTTTCTGATGCCTGCATGGGCATGTGTTCCACGGATGCCTGGATTTTCCGGAGAGCACCGGCCAGGCTTTCGGCGCTGCCGCAGATTTCGGCGCCCACCCGGTCCGCCTCGAATTCACGGGTGCGCGAGATGGCGGACTGGAGCATGGCCGCAGCCAGCGGTGCCAATATGAGGGTCAGAAGCACTACAAGGATGTTGGGACCGCCGCCGTCACCACGGCCGAACGGCAGGAAGATGGCAAACTGGGCTATCATGGTAATGGCGCTCACTACTGTGGTGACAATGGTCTGGGTGAGGATGTCCCTGTTTTTGATATGGGCAAGCTCATGGGCCATGACCCCCCGAAGCTCCTGCTCATTCAGGCTCTGCAAAATCCCCTGAGTCGCCGCCACTGCCGCATTTTTTGGATTACGGCCCGTCGCAAAGGCATTGGGCTGCTGCTGTGGTATGATGTACACCTTCGGCATCGGCACGCCGGCATTGCGCGAGAGTTCCTCAACCATGTTGTAAAAACGGGGTGCATTATCCCGGTTCACTTCCTGTGCCCGGTACATTTTCAGCACAAGCTTGTCCGAGTACCAGTAACTGAAGAAGTTCATCGACAGGGCAAACACCAATGCGATGATCATGCCCGTCTGTCCACCCAGCAGTCCACCGATAAATAAAAACAAAAGCGCCACAAGCGCCATGAGAAACACGGTCCTGATTGTGTTTTTGATCATTCCGGATTACCTCCTTATCTATAAAGTTTGAAATACGCCATTTATGGATGTCGTTTTAATCTGATATATAACTTACGGGATTGGCAAATTATTTTTCCGCCCATGTAAACAGTTTTTTAGCCCCCGGCATTTCAAAATTTTACAGTTTCATTATATTGTTTTCCTTATTCTCTTAGAGTGATCCTTGATTTCCATACAACTGCGTACCCGTTTACACTTTCCCGGTCCGTGTTTACATCGGGTATCAGCGGTTATGGTGCACTTGCACAGCTCTCAAAGCACCTTTTATTATTTCACATTTCTCAAAAAACAGATTATGTCACAAAAGAAGACTTCCAATAACGGTTCTTTCAGCAGACGGGATTTTCTAAAGACCGGTGCGCTCTCAAGTGTTGCCCTGGGTTCAGGCACCCTGCTTGGCGGCTGCGCCTCCAGTAACGGACAAGCCCGTCCCGGCGATGCCAAAAACATCATTTTCATGGTCAGCGACGGCATGAGCATCGGCACCCTGACCGCTGCGGACCATATGCTGCGCCGGCACTACGGAAGGCCATCGCACTGGATTTCACTCTATGAGCAGAGAAGGGTCAATCGTGGTCTGATGGATATGGCCTCTGCCAATTCCATTGTTACCGGGTCGGCTGCCGCCTCCTCTTCATGGGGATCCGGACACCGCATCAATAACGGCCGTGTGAACATGACCGAAGAGGAACAGGCGCTCAAACCCATCCTCCGGATATTCCAGGATGCCGGCAAAGCAACCGGACTGGCTACAACCACCACCATCACGCATGCCACGCCGGCTGGATTCGGCGCCAACGTCATGCAACGCGGTGACCAGGAAACCATCGCCGAACAGTATCTTGATCGCGAGTACGATGTATTGCTTGGAGGGGGAAACCGGTTCTTTGATGCCGCACACAGGGAAGATCAGCGCGACCTTTACGGTGAATTTGCACAAAAGGGGTACAAGGTCGTCCGCAAGAAAAACGACCTCATGCAATTCAACGGCAACGAGAAACTTCTCGGGATTTTTTATGACGGACACGTACCGTATACGCTCGACCACATCAATACCGAGGAATACCAGCGCGACATCCCCACATTGGCCGAGATGACCGAAACAGCAATCAACCGCCTTTCAAAAAATACCAACGGGTTCATCCTTCAGGTGGAAGGGGGCCGTGTGGATCATGCCGCCCACGATAACGATGCCGCCGGACTCATATATGACCAGATCGCCTTCGACGATGCCATCGGGAAAGTGATGGAATTTGTCGAAAACCGCGACGATACCCTGGTCTTCATCACCACCGACCACGGGAATGCCAATCCCGGACTGAACGGGGTGGGATCAGGCTATAACGCCAGCGAACCGCGTTTTGACCTTATCGCCGAATTCCGCCACACCAACAACTGGTTCCTGCCGCAGCTGGATGAGAACAGCTCCGTCAGCCGGATCCGCGAACTGGTGGAATACGCCACGAAGATAGAAATCCGTCGCGACGAAGCCGAGATCCTGCGCAAAGCCTACGCCGGGGAATATGAAAACCTGCACCGGATGATGAGCCGGCCCAGGCCCGTAATGGGGCAGATCCTGGCCAACTATCTGGCTTTCAACTGGGTCGGCACTTCGCACACAGCGGACTATGTGGAGTTAGCCGCCATGGGTCCGGGCAGCGACCGCATCGGTCCGTTCACCAGGAATACCGACCTGTTCTATCTTATGGTGGAAATGGCCGACGTACAGGCTTACACGGAAGAATATGCATAGGACGTTGCCGTTCTGACAGATCATCCATAAAAGGCGAAATGCCAGCCGGAATGACGTTTAAAAGCATCCGTGTTCCCTCACGGATGCTTTTTTTTGCCGGCTACGTTGATCCAGGTGCGTTCTTTGCCGCGCAGATTGGCACCCGCTATGCGGATATTCCGCTTCATGCCCTCGAATTTCGCCCGTTTGACGGCACTCCGGCGGAACAGCTTCCGGTATTCCTGCAGGTCCAGCTCTTCCCAGTAATCGATGTCACGGTCCGCGCTATCCGGCCGCGCAAACAGGCGCTCTTCGGATCCCCGCCGTGCCTTACGGTTCCACGGGCACACATCCTGGCAGATGTCGCATCCGAAAATCCACTCGCCGATCTGCTCGTGGTACTCCTGCGGGATCTCGTCCCGGAGCTCGATGGTAAAATAGGATATGCACTTGCTGCCGTCCACCTTGTACGGTTCATATATGGCATCGGTTGGACAGGCGTCGATGCATCTGGTGCAGTTGCCGCAATGGTCGGCCACCGGGTTGTCATAGTCAAATTCGGCATCCAGGATCATTTCCCCCAGGAAAAACCAGGATCCCCACTCGCGATTGAGCACATTGGTGTGCTTGCCCAGCCAGCCAACGCCGGATTCCACGGCCCACGCCTTATCCAGGACCGGAGCCGTATCCACAAAAACCCGTCCCTCCACCTTGCCGATAACGGATTCGGTGAACGCAAACAGTTCGAAGAGTTTTTCCTTGAGGACCAGGTGGTAGTCCTCGCCCATGGCATATTTCGAGATTTTCGGCTTTTCGGAGCTGAGCTGCCGTCCGGCAAGCTCCGGCTGATGGTAGCTCATCATCACCGAGACGACCGACTGCGCACCCGGCACCAGCTTTCGCGGGTCCACTCGCTTGTCGAAGTGGTTCTCCATCCACTGCATCGATCCGTGCCGCCCCTCTTTGAGCCATTGCTCCAGGCGGCTCTCGTGCTCCTCCAGGCGGCGTGCCCGGGCAAAACCGACCGCGTCAAAACCCAGCCGTTCCGCTTCGTTCCGCACCATCTCCGTGCGCTCCGCAATGTTTTTTGCCATTCTGCTCATTCCTGCCGTCTATTTTTGGATGGCGTGTCGGTTCTTTTTGGATGGCGTGTCGGTTCTTTTGGGATGGCGTGTCAGCTTTTTTTGGATGGCGTGTCAGTTCGGTCATCCGAATCGCGGCGGGTCACTGTATCATCTGCAACGGTCGCATCCGCAGGCGCATCCGCGTCCGCGTCCGGATCAGTATCTGTATCCGCATCTGCATCTTTAGCTGCATCCGCATCAACATCCGCTTTCATCAGCTCTTCGCGCAGAAGATCCCGGAAATGGTCTTCGTCCTCGGCCAGGTCGCGCAGTTTCCACTGCTGCACACGGACTTGTTGCTTGACGATTTCCAGCGACCGGTCCATGGTGTCAACGACCAGCCGGTTCAGTTCGGTATCCTCTTCCTTGAGCAGGATGGCATCGAACAGCACGTCGGCCGCCTCGTTGATGAGTACCCGGTTGCGGCTGGAGGCCAGGTCCTGCATGATGCCGTTGATCACGCTGAAGACCATGTCCGCTATCGCCTTTTCCACGGTGCTCCTGACCATGGAACCGAACACCGGGATAAGTTCGAGCCGGGCAAATTCGTCATTTTCGTCCACGGCGGTATTGATACGCTCCTGCACATATTCGCGGATATCCTCGCGGTAGCCATCATAATTGTCGTTGGCCACCTTTTCGATCCGGTGCGACATCCACTCCACCAGTGATTCCCGCTGCGGCATGACCACTTCGTTGACAATGCGGTCCACGACCGGTCCGCCGGTTTGCACTTCGCGCTGGATGTCTGTCAGGATGTTGATGGTGACCCGGTCGGAGAGCTCCTCGATAAGAATTCCGTGGTATTTCCGGATGAAACGGACAACGGCGGTGTCACTGAGGTCAATGATCCCGTTTTTCTGAAGCCGGTACGTGATGGATATGATCCGCAGCAGGCGCAGAAACCGGAATCCGCCCACGGGAATGCATCCAAGAAGATCATAAAAATGGAGGAACGGGAAGAAGAACCAGCGGTGATAGATCCGCTGATAGACTGCCATGGCCCACCGGATGAAAAACTCGGCGAGAAACACGGAGACAAACATCAGGTCGATGAGGATGAACCGGGGGTGGATGGAGGCCGCGTACATCTCGGTGAAATCCGGGGCGATTCCGTACAGATAGCCGCGGAGCATCTCATACTCGAACAGCCAGTCGAAGACAATCCATGCCAGATTGACCACCAGCAGGATAATCATCAGAAAATCCAGGAAAAAAAAGCCTATTTGACCCCTTTTTACGGGACTCTTACGTGCCATATCGGATCTTGATTCATCATCTGTGAGCGCTGCCATTCATTTTTGAAAGAAACTTCTGTCAGGGTACTTTTAGAACGGTGCATCATAAGCAGTTGCCGATTTTCAGCAGGCCGGGAGTTTCAGCAGGCCGGGAGTTTCAACAGACCGTGATTTCAATAGGCCGTGGTTTCAATAGGCCGTGGTTTCAATAGGCATTGATTCTACTCTTCAGATGCTTGTTCAACAATTCCCTTGCGCGAAAAATATGTGCTTTCACCGTACCAAGCGGAAGTCCGAGCTCCTCGGCGATCTCCTCGTAGCTCATCTCCTGCATATGCCGCATCCGGACCACCAGCCGGTATTTCTCGGGCAGGGCTTCCACGGCGTCCCTGACCATTTTGCGCCGCTGCTTCACAATGACCTCCCTGTCGGTGCTTGCCACTTCGTCGGTCAGCTCCATCTGCATATCACCATCTTTGCCCTGCACCGGCTCGTCGATCGAAAGGGTGCTGAGTTTTTTCTTTCTGAGATAGTCAATGGTATGGTTTGTGGCAATCCGGTAGATCCACGTTGAGAAGGCATATTGCCGGTTGTAGCTGTCCAGGCAGTCAAAGGCCTTGAGGAATGCTTCCTGAACCAGGTCATCCACCACATCGCGGTTGCGGACCAGCTTGAGGATATGAAAATGCAAGGCACGCTGGTATTTGTCTACCAGCTGCTGATAGGCCTGCTGATCACCGGCCAGGGCCGCATCCACCAGCACCCGGTCTTTGCTGCTGCTGTCAGTTGATGTCGTTTTCTGTGTCACTTTGTGTCACTTGGGTAATGCCTTGACGTTTGATACGGATTCAGCAATATTTTCAGATAGTAAATATAGCAAGATTATGCATCGTAAGATAACTGATTCTACGGTCGGATAGGTGTTCACTCCCTGTAATTACTGGAACTACAACGCTTTTAAAATCAGCATGTTTTATGATGAACTGCGATAAACCAGCGCTCGCCATTCGTTTTCTGCGCTCTGTGCCAGCCGTTCCATAGCGGTACAGGCCGGATGGGACGAGATCGCATCCACATCTTCTTCCAGGATACCCGAGAGCATGAGGATGCCGCCGGGAGCCAGATATCCCGCCAGGCTTCCGGCCATATCCAACAGAATATTCCGGTTAATGTTGGCCAGGATGAGGTCATAGCGGGCATCGGGCGGAATCTGCTCCGTGGAACCGATGCGGATTTCCAGCCGGTCGCTCACTGCGTTGAGCCTGGCATTTTCGAGGGCATTGTCGTAGCACCAGGGGTCGATATCGATGCCCAGGGCGCCGCCGGCACCCAGTCGCAGCGCCGCAATGGCCAGGATTCCCGTACCCGTACCCATGTCGAGCACCCGGTCTCCCGGACGCACATGGTCCGGCAAAAGCCGGAGCAGCAGCCGTGTTGTCTCGTGGTAACCGGTCCCGAATGCCATTTTCGGATCGATGACCAGGGGGATGCAATCCGGCGGGGAAACCTCGTCCGTCCAGGTGGGATGGATAAAAAACCGCCCGACGGTCAGCGGCCGGATTGTCTTCTCCCATTCCTCATTCCAGTTTCGCTCCGTCACGATTTGCTCGTCCACGATCTGCCACCTGCCGTCTGATTGTTCATCGAGCCAGGATGCGAGCTTTAGATTTACGCTTTCTGTAAATTTTGCTTCCGGAATCCACGCCTCCAACTCCTCCTCCTTTTGTTCAAAGCCGTCAAAACCGAAGGCCAGCAGATCATCGGCAGCAAGGTCCTGTTCTTCCTGCGGGATCCTGATTTTCAGCTTCACGTATGTTCTGTTCATGGATCGTAAGGGGCTGGATGGGGAAATAGCCGGTTCGTTACCGGATGCGGTTGTAGATCAGTTCCAGGAGCACATCGCCAACGGCCTGGAGTGTTTCGGTGCCAATGATATCGAGGTCGTCGGCATGGGTGTGCCAGTATTCGGGGAATGACACGTCGGTCTGAAAGGGACGCGGCGGTTTATGGTGGATGATGTTGATAGTCGGGATGCCGGTCTTGCGGTTGATGATCCAGTGGTCGTCGGCAATGGATGAGCCTTTTTCATCCGGGAACAGGTCATCATGTCCCAACTCACGGGCGATGCGCCAGACTTCATCCACCAGACGGGGTGCGAACTGCATGGAGAATCCCTCGCGGGGGAAGACGGCGTCCCTGGCACCGACCATATCCAACAGAATACCGAAACGCGGACGGTAGCCCGGGACCGGCGGGTTGTTGGACCAGTAACGTGAGCCCAGGAAATAGTACTCCAGGTCGCCCTCGCGCCCGTAGTCTTCGCCGTCAAAGAGCAGGATGTCCACCCCGATGGGCGGCGGATGGTCGCGGAAGATCCGGGCCAGTTCAAGCAGGACTCCAACGCCGCTGCCACCGTCATCCGCTCCGGGGATCGGTTCGTTGCGGCGGCGGGGATCGGGATCCTTTTCGGCGCGCGGACGGGTATCCCAGTGTGCTAGCAGCATGATCCGGTCGCCGAGATCCGGGCGAAACGCGGCGATGATGTTGCTCATATCGTAGGTTTCGCCGGCATATCCGGTATGGGTGAACGGCTGCAGGTACACCGCCTGCGGTCCAGCGTATTCCCTGAGTTTTTGGGCCAGATAGTCACGGGTGAGACGGTGGCCCTCCGAGCCGGGGTTGCGTGGCCCGAATGCGAGCTGCGCGGCGATGAACTGGTAGGCCGAATCGGCTTCGAATGCCGGCACGTCACGGTCCCGCTCAGTGAAGGTGAGCCGCGGGTCAGGTTCCTCCCCACCGCAGGCCGGCAGCAGCATTATTATCAGCGAAAGCGTAAGCAGCCAGGGTAACGTACCGGGAGAGAAAAACAGGGAACTGCAGATGGTCCTTTTATCCATTCGATGGCCCGAAAATGTACCTGATTATGGGGTTATGGAGTTGCCTGTTCCCGGTCCGTCAAGCCGGCGGAACATCCGTAAAATCAGCACACACCGTTTCCGCCAGCTGAGCGGCATTGAGCAGCTCCGGCTCCTTGAAGGCATCGGCCATGAACTGGACCCCGATGGGCATACCGTCGCTGCCGTGGTTGCCGGCCGGTATGCTGATTCCGCAAATACCGGCCAGATTGGCGGATATCGTGTAGATGTCGTTCAGGTACATCTGCAGCGGATCGTTGACCTTGGCGCCCAGTTCAAATGCTGTGGTGGGCGCTGTCGGGGAGATGATGACATCCACCCTGGAGAATGCTTCTTCAAAATCCTGCTTGATGAGGCGCCGGATGCGCTGGGCTTTTCCGTAGTAGGCATCGTAGTAACCGGCACTGAGCACGTAGGTCCCGAGCATGATGCGCCGCTTTACTTCCGGACCGAATCCCTCGGTACGGCTCTGCTTGTAGAGCCGGATCATCGGGGTGTCCGGATCGGAACCGTGCTCCGCTCCGCTTTCTGCCATCGCTGTTTCCTCGGCTTTCAGCTTCGCGCGGACGGCCTTGATATCGGCCCGGTGTCCGTACCGTATGCCATCGAACCGGGCAAGGTTGCTTGAGGCCTCTGCTGTTGCCAGCACGTAGTAGGCAGCAATTGCGTATTTCAGGTTCGGAAGCCGGATATCCACCAGCCGCGCCCCTTTCTGTTCCATCCTGCCGGCCACATCCATTATCCGCTGCCGGATCTCCGGATCCAGTCCGTCGCCGAAATATTCCTCCGGGATTCCGATGGTGATGCCGGACCGCGGATTTTCAAGCAGGGCGGGATAGTCGGGCACGGTTTCCGGGGAGGATGTGGCATCCATGGGATCGTGACCGGCGATCGCTTTCAGTATCACGGAAGCATCGTATACCGTACCGGCAAACGGACCAACACTGTCGAACGATGAGGCATAGGCAACAAGTCCGTGGCGGGACACCCGGCCGTAAGATGGTTTCAGTCCCACCACACCGCAAAATGAAGCCGGTTGCCGGATAGAGCCCCCGGTGTCACTGCCAAGGGTAGCGTGGCACATACCGGCGGCGACGGCCGCTGCGCTTCCGCCGCTTGAGCCGCCCGGGACCCGGGAATGATCCCTGGGATTGCGGACCGGGCCGTACATGGAGTTTTCATTTGATGATCCCATGGCAAACTCATCCATGTTGAGCCGGCCGATGATGATGGCATCTTCTGCAAGCAGCCGCTCAATGACCGTGGCATCGTATACCGCTTCATACGATGCAAGCATTTTTGAGGCGCAGGTTGTGGGGTAACCCTTCTGGCAGAGAACTTCCTTGATGCCCATGACCACTCCCGCAAGAGCGCCGGCGATGCCGTCAGCAATTTTCGCCTGAATCTCACCGGCCCGGACGAGCGCCTGTTCTTTATGCACTTGCGTAAACGCATTGATGTCCGGATTTCCCTGCTCTATGCGGGATAGATATCCCGACACAAGGTCCGGCAAGGTGAGCTCTCCGGACTGGAGCTGTGCACGGGTGCTGCGAATATCAGATAACTTCAAAACGGGAGATAACCTGGTTCAAATAACGTTCAAGGGTTTGTGTAAAAGCCATTCGTGAAGATTCGGGTGGCCGTGCGGGGTGTCAGTCCTGATTCTCTTCCTTCTTCACCTTCTGCTCTTCCCGCTTTTTCTCTTCACGCCGGGGTTCCACCGGTTCTTCGGAACCTTTCTCCAGTTCCTTGCGTATGTCAGTGGAAGCCTTGCGGAATTCGGTGATCCCCTGCCCCAGTCCGCGGGCAAGTTCCGGAATCTTTTTGGCTCCGAAAAGAAGAAGTACCACAAGAACAATGACCAGTATCTCAACACCACCAAATGAGCCCATAAAAAACCTCAAAATTTATTTTTTAAACAATCGTTCGATTACGTAAAATAGCAAACTTTCACTTCAGGGATAACCCCTGAAAAATTTATTTTATTGTGAGGACGTTAGGGACTTGAATTTTACCATAATTATTAGTTAATAGTCGACGAAAGTTACTTAACAAAAATTTCAGGATGTACCATTATGATTTGGACCGTTGAACTCGCTGCGACACTAGAGGATGCACCCTGGCCGGCAACCAGAAACGAACTGATTGAGTGGGCCGAAAGAAACGGCTGTCCTCAGCAGGTGATCGACAACCTGTATGAACTTGATGAGGAAGACGACACTCCCTATGAGAGTATTGAGGAGATCTGGCCTGATTACATCATGAAAGAGGATTTCTTTCACGGAGAAGAAGACGAAGGATTCGACTACGACGACGTCTGATGTCCGGCAAACGGACACACAACATCAACCGGCATAACAGGATCACCGCTTCCGCTACTGTCCTGATTTGAAATGCTTATATTCGGGAGAGCCCGGTATTATTCGCCACCTACTACCTGTATCTGATCTCATTGAATCGTCTCTTACGCGTTATAAGCCTGTGTTTGTTGCCCGGCCTCAGTCTGCCCATGCTTGCGGAAGCCGGTGCGATTGCGGAAGTCGCTGCGATTGCGGAAGCTAGTGCGCCTGTGAAAACCGGAGCGATTGCAGAAACTGGTGCGCCTGCGGGGGTCGGTGCACCTGCCTCGGTGATTGAAACAGAGGTGGAGTCGGCCTGGCATCTTGCCCCATCACAGCAGATCCAGAACGCAACACAGGATGGAAACGGGAATGAAAAAGACGACAGAAGGATCCGGAGGGTGCGCTTTATCGGCAATCAGGCCTTCAGTGACGGAGAGCTTCGGGCCATCGTCCGGACCCGTCCCAACCGGCAATTCCTGGGTATTCCCGGACTCACGTTCTGGTATCAGCTCCACAGAATTCACAGCCGTATCGGGGAACCTCCGTCCCTGCTGGACAGAAACGTGCTTGAACGGGATATTGAGCGCCTGACCAATTTTTACGAATCCAGGGGCTTCCGCAGTGCCGTAATTGATACGAATATCACCTTTTTCGACCGGGAGCGTCTGGAAGTCTCCTTCATGATACGGGAAGGCCGTCAGTCCCAAATCCGTGATGTCTATTACAGTGGAATGCCCCGTACAGGCTCCGACAATGACCCTGTTGCGTTTTTCAAGGATAGTGACATCGTAACCAGGGCAATTAACGACACCTCATTCCACTCCGGCGTGGCCTTCACCTATGAAGAAATTGCCGAGGAGCGAAACCGTTTGATCGCACACCTCAGAAACAACGGTTACGCCTCGGTGACCCGTGACTCGGTGATCGCCGTTGTTCGGGAGGATACGGTCAACGCCCTTCAGCTCGATGTGCTTTTCCGCATTTTTCCGGGCCGGATCTACACTTTTGGTGATATTTATGTGGAACTTCGCGGACCGGACGGGGAATTTGAACGGGTCCGCAGGGACACACTCACCGGCCCTCCGCATGCTGAGGATCCCTACAAGACGGTAATCAATGTGGATGAAACCGCCCGGACGCGCACCAGTCTTATTGCGCGCCAGCTGCTTTTCAAACCCGGGACACAGTATGACAACAGTGCATACCGCAATTCGGTCAACCAGTTCCAAAACCTTGGCATGCTGGTCGTAAATCAGTTCGGGCATACCCCTGACGGCTCCCTGCCGGATTTCACGAACGAAATCCTGCCCGTCTATGTCCGGATGCAAACACTGCCCAAACACCGTATCCAACTTGATTTTTTCGGCATGCGACGCCTTGGCTTCGGTGCCGGTGCAGGTATTCGCTATATCAACAACAACCTGTTCCAGGGAGCTGAAAACTTTGAAGTCGGGCTGCAGGGCAACTTCGAATATGTGAGCGGGACCCTGCTCAACAGCACGGAGCTGAGCACGGCGTACACCGTTCAGCGCCTGAATTTTCCATTCCGTCACCTCGACCAGACCCCGTTTTTCCTCAATGCCAGCACGCGGTACCGGTTCAGCTGGGCACAAAGCCGACAGGAAAATTTCACCATCAATGCCAACTTCCGTTTCAGCAACCAGTTTGAAGTGCGGCACCGGCCGCAAATGGCAAGCCTGCTTGACTTCATTGAGCTCGACTGGCTGGATGCCTCCGCCACATCCGAATTTGAACGCAACCTGCGCGATCGGTTCGATGAAATCATCGTGGAGCGGATCCTGGAGGATTTCAACCCGCAATTCAGTTCCATCATCCGGTACACCTTCCGCTATGCCATGACCGACCTGATCAAGCGGGATTACGGTTTTTTCAGTGAATCGTCCATTGAACTCGGGGGTACCATACCGTTTCTGATGGACAGGTTCATCTTCGATCCCGGTGATGTGCAGGGTACCGTGCCCTCTATCAGTCTGAGTGACAGTACACTTACGTACAGCCAGTTTGTCCGGGTCTCATTTGACTATCGAAAATATACTCCGGTCCTCGAAAACGGCACCTTCGCCTGGCGGGCTTTTGCCGGATACGCCCACGCCTTTGGTGTCACCCGGCAGATCCCTCTGAACAGGCGATTTTTTGCCGGTGGAAGCAACGACATCCGGGGATGGCCTCCCCTGAGACTGGGTCCGGCCGACCTCGACGCCTCCGCCGGTGAAGTGCCGATCAACGGCGGGGATCTGAAGCTGGCCGGTTTTCTGGAATACCGGCATATCATGTTCCACAATTTCATTGGTACGAATTGGGGTATCGCGGGTTTTACCGATTTCGGAAACATCTGGTATGGGACCCGCAGTGCCTTCGATGAAGGGAAATTCCGGTTCGATGAGTTTTACAACCAGATTGCCGTGGGATCCGGATTCGGGTTGCGCCTGGATTGGGAATACCTTGTATTTCGGATTGATGTCGCCTATCGGGTACATGATCTGCAGCGCGGATGGTTCAACAACAGCAACCCCTACTGGCACTTCGGCATAGGCCATTCCTTCTGAGCAAGGTGAAAAAAATGCAATCCTGCCATTATCCGAATCCGCTCTCCCGTCAGGGACTGAATCCGATCAGTTCGTATAATCCGCTCCTTGCACGTTCCCACAGGTCCCGTTCATTGATATATATGACCTTCAAAGCCCGGACGTATGCCGACACGGCTGCCTCGGTATCACCGGTTTCCGACAGACAATCTGCCAGCATCACCATGGCTTCATTCCTGATGACCAGGTATTCGTTCCCCTTTACCTCCAGGGGCGTAAGCGAACGCTCTTCGGTAAAATTACGTCTGTCCCTGACGTCTGCCTGAAAATAGGGTTCCAGGCCCGTCAGGATCAGAGTGCCGTACCAGTCGGTCTCCCTGGCCAGTGAATCGAGTTCAGGAATTGCCTTCCCGCAGTCACCCGCCTCGAATGCCGCATGGGCCTTTTCTTTCCGTTCCATCATTCGGACCGGGTCGGGTATTCCAAGTTCCCGTATTTTGCTTTCCGGTACACCCTCGGAAAACAGCTGGCTTTCGGCAAGATTTTGTGCATCAACGGTTCCGGATGCAAGAAGTATGAAAACAGAAGCGATAATGATTTTTTTCATTGGGATGCTTGTATTTTTGTATGCAGCGGACTGAAACCCGTGAGGGTAATGGACATAATGTACGCAAAGTATAGAACGAAATCTGTGAATTGACCAAGCAAATTATCCCCATCATTTTGTACCTTACCTGACATCCGGATAGCAACATTCCGGGGATCCTAATCCGTTTCAATCACGTGTACATCTCATGATAAAGCCGAAATTCTGGAAACGCATCAAGGCGCAATCAAAAATGATTTTTCAATCACCGTTTTTATGGCGAATGTCGCAGCTCGAGCGGTATGAGTTCCTGCAGCTCAGCCACCGGCGCCGGTTCAAGGCTGGGGAGTATGTGTACCATCAGGGAGATCCGGGGACAGGCCTTTACATGATCGAGCAGGGTGCCGTGGAGTTGCTGTATCAGGAAGAGCATACAGAGAATGCCGTGCCGCTC
>RECX01000239.1 GCA_007693825.1 Balneolaceae bacterium | reverse complement strand
GTTTTGCAACGCATCAGAAATGCGTTCAGGGAGATAACGGAAGAGGTTCCGTTTGAGTCCGCGCTGGAGATCGGCTGCGGTCCGGGGTTTGACGTGGAATATTTCGCTTCGAAATATCCTGACCGGCAGGTTTATGCCATTGACATATCGCCGCGCATGGTCGAACTGGCACGCAAGCGATGTACTGAAAGGAAACTGGGCAATGCGCATTTCGCTGCCGGCTCTGTCGAAGACGTCCGTCAGTTGTTCCCGGACCGGAAATTCGATCTGATATTTGTCTATTTCGGAGGGCTTAATACGGTATACGATTTGCGGGAGGCTGCCCGTCATATCCGGCTCAATTGTGCACCGGATACCCGCCTTGTGCTGACATTCGTAAATCGTTTCTATGTCACGGAGATACCGCTCTGGCTGGCGAAGGGCCGCTTTGGCAAAGCGTTTCAGAGGATAACAAACAGGTGGAAGGGCTACTCGGACCTCCGCGAAATCCCCAGCCGGCCCTACTCGGCGGGGGATATCCGAAGGGCCTTTGGCGCCGATTTTGACATTGCAGGCAAACGGGGATTCAGTCTCTTCTATCCGGCCTGGTACCGCTCTCACCTTCTGCCGAAACTTGGCAGCAAAGCTGAATCGCTCTGGAACCTGGACCGTTTTCTTTCGCGGACCCCGTTCTGGAACATTGGCGAATACAGTCTGTATGAAATGCGGGTGAAGGGCGGGGCTTGACCCTGGCTTGAAGCGGTCCCGGTCGCGGGTTGATCCCGGGTTATTTGCGGCTCGGTCCCGGCTTGACTCCAGACTCGATTGATGATCGTTTTACGAACTCCCGGAAAAGCGGCTATCACTGCCCCGGCAATCCGCAATGGCAGCTCCTATAGCCGAAGTTGCATCAGGGTAGCGGTTTGGATAATCCCGGATGAGTGGTTCGCGCGACACAGCATCCAGGGAAAAGGTGAGTGCTTCCAGCACGGCTTTGCCATATTTTCGTCGCAGTTCTTCCACGGGCAGCACCCCAATGCCAGCCTCCATATGCTCGGCAACCTTTTGTACGAACAGGCTCTGTGTTATTGCCGGACAAGCGGAGATATTGTAGATGCGTCCGGGCTCGCCCCGTAATGCAACCTCACATATTTGCCCCGCGCAGTCATCCACATGAACCAGGCTCATCAGGTTTTCACCGCTTCCGAATTGCATGACCGTCCCATCTCTTCCGGCATTCTCAAAATAAAACTGGCGAAACCAGGAAGCTCCTCCGATAACCCAGGGCGGACGCACTACCGACACAGGAAGGGACTTTCCGATGACTTCAAGTACGGGATGTTCGGCCCGTATATAATCCCGTTGAAAAGCGATTGGCCTCAAAGGCGCCGTTTCATCAATGGCCGCCTTCCCGCAGTCTCCGTAAACCAAAGTGCCGGATGTGAATACGAGATGCGGGGGCCTATCCAGCGTGTGAAGCCATCGAAGCAAGCGTTTCGAGGCCATGCGACCCTGATGCCCTGCAATCCATCTCGATAGTTTGCGCCGTCCGGAGATCCGGGCAAGATGAATGATGGCATCGGGAAGGTCCTTTTCCAGCCTGCGCCAGTCAAAATCCCGGATATCACCCGTCAGCGTTTCCACGCCATCAGGAGCAGTGGAACGGCGAATCAAGGCACTTATGCGATGGCCCCGACTTTGCAATGACGAAATGACAGCGCGACCGATAAAGCCTGAACTGCCCAGTACGAATATGTGTTTTTTTTGTGTGGCAGACATAAGTCAAAGTTCTAAAGCAAGTTCATGAAGACAAACACCAAATCAAAGGCAAGGGTTTATGTTGAAGGGGATCGGGTAATCAAGGATTTTGGCAGCCGGATTTCGGATGCGGAAAAGACACTGAACTGTTTGAATACGTTCCGGAAGCATGCAGGGACAGTGAAGATCAACAGCTACTCCGTCATGGCCGCCTCTGCTGAAATCCTTCAGGAGAAGCCGGGATGCGTGGTGATGCCGCGCTACGACGGTGTTATGCTTTCAGAGTTGGGGGATGATGATTTCAAGTTGGCAATAACTATTGTGAGTTCCTGGTACGCCCATCAGTTCAATAAAACGGAAAAGCAGGGGCCGGGTTTCATCCATGGTGATCCTATTTTGCAAAATATCATCATGGACAAGAAAAGAAAGCAGGTGGTATTCATCGATGCCGTCTGCAGGGAGGCCACCCCGAAAAATATCTGGCTGGATGTGCTGCTCTTGACGGTAAGTATTTCTTACCGCCTGGGAATCTCCCGGACCAGGGCCATGCAGCAGATTTTGTACAATGACATCATAAAGGATAATCACGCTCTGGAAAGCCGAAGGCTCCTCATCCGTCAGTTTCTTCTCTTCAGCAAATTTTTCTTGCTTGCGGACGATCGAATCCGCGAAAGAGCCAAAGCCATTTCTGTGCTTTTCATTAGTGCGATGAACTTCATGCGATTGCTGAATACATCCCCACGAAAATCCCCCGGGAAAAGAAAGGAAAGTGCTGTAAAACGCACCTGAGGTCTGTATTCGTCAGATTTCCTCGACGGGAAGTGTACTGAAAGCCTTAAGCACGTTACTGTAAATGGAAGAAAAGGAGTGCGAAACACGCGGACGATGGTCGTTGGTGTGAAGTTTGATCCTGTAAGCGTCAAAAAGCAGTCCTTCTTCACTGCTTCTTAAGCCTTTCTTTTTCCATCGGGAAGTCCACGCCATCATGATCAGAAGGTTGACGATTTTCAGAAATCCACGTCCTTTTTTCAAGCTGCTGTCAGGTTTACTGTGGGACATCGGGCTGTTCGGGAAATAGTCATAGATCCAGGGGTTATACTGTCGGATGTGTGCCAGTCCCGGTTTGAGGACTACCTTTCTCAAAAACAACAGCTGAAAAGCGGTGTAGTAATCGCGCTGCCAATGCACTTCCTGGGCCCGTTCGTCCAGAATATAATTTGCGCAGATCGAAGACCCGGCACCGGCAAGCCGGCTTATGAGCCTGATGGCAGCATAGGCAAGCCAGGCTCTGTCACGCGACGCTACTATCAGCAGGTCCAGATCGTGCTGGTCCTGCAATCCGCTGCCATGGACGGTTCCGCCGGAGTAGTACAGCCCTTTGACCCATGGGAGCCACAAGAACAGTTTCAGCAGACGGCGATGTCTGGTTCGCATATCAGCGGCGTCGGGGGTGCGGTTTTCCGCATACGGCTGGTCAAGAAGAGAGTCGTTCAGACCGATCACACCAGTTGAATGATTCAGCAAATCCGGGTGCGTATCCATCAGTTCACGAAGATTTTCCAGAAAATCCTCAAAGGAAATGCGAGCGGATCCCAATGCGTGATGCAGTTTGTGAACAGTAATCCCCGACTTGAACACGGCGGCATAACAGACAGCGGCTAGGATGGCCAATTTGATTTCGGAGATTTCCGGACGTGAATCACGGCTCATGCCGATATCACTCGGGAAAAACCAGGATGTTTTCGCGGTCAGCCTTTCCGTAATCTCATCCAGTTTCTCGTCATATCGTTTTTGTCCGTACCTCTCATGGATGCTGGCTGAGATGTTCGCCGGGGGTGTGCCGGAAAAAAGAATGTATTCCATTCCCCGGGTTATGTCAGCTGTGTCGCACTCATCCACCATGATGCCGGATCCCCCGCAAACTTCATTCAAAGCCGGATCACGCGAAATGAGGACAGAAATTCCGTTGGCGAGCGCGTCCATGGCGGGAAGGCCGAACCCTTCCACGTGGCTGAGAAGAACCAGACCGGATGCATGGGCGAGATAACCGGGAATCTGCTCGTCAGGCACATAGCCTTTATAGTAAATATCCGCAGAATCACGGATTAGCCGCTGCACTTTTTGCTGCCAGCTTCGCGGTCCCCTGAGCCTTCCCAGCAGAAGAAGCTTGTGCCCGTTTTTATTCAAAATCCGGTCAAAGGACTCAAGCATGCGCACAATGTTCTTTTTTGGCTCGAGATTGCCGATGTAGAGCAGGTAGGGACTTTTTTCCGATGGCAACCCGTATTCTGCTGTAACAGGAGGCGCGGGCGGATGGACAATGATCCGATCCGCAGGAACGTGCAGGTGCTTGGCTATGGATCTTTTCGACGCCTCGCTTACGGTCAGAATAAGCCTGGCATTTTGTATGGTATGATGGATGCGGGTCTTGTAGTAAAGGCTCATTTTCCGGCTGTAGAACCGGGGGTGGGTCAGAAAAGAGACATCGTGGATGGTTACGGCGGATGGGTATGGCCAGCCCGGAGGCATAAAGTAATTGGGAAAAAAGCAGGCATCGGCATGAACATTTTTCCTGTTCGCCATCAGGGAAAAGTTCAGGACGGAATGATAATTTACCTTGCTCAATGGCGAAGACGGCTCATGCGGGTTCCAGCTTTGAGACGGCGTCAGAACAGTATGGCGTCTGGCAAGCGAGGACGCAAGCTCGCGTGCATACCGTCCGGTACCACTGGACCAGGCTTTTACTGTCGTCGTATCTGTAAAAAGGATTGCCATTAAACGGTGGAAACCAATTTGAGAGCGGTGTATTTACTCGCGGCGGCTTTATTGTAATGAAGTGTTTATGTTAAGCCGTGATTGCTGTTAAGCCGTGTTCGCTGTTAAGCCGTGTTCACTATTATGAAGTGTCCATTTTCATGCCGTGTACCCTCAAAGATTCTGTTTGGAGGGTTCTGTTTCAACGAAAAAATCTGTCCGGCTTCAGAAACGTATATTCCTACTATACACGAATCATCTGTAAATCGTTGCTTGAGAAGGTTTGAAATATCATTTTACTGCCAGAGCTTCTTACATTGAACTCATCACCAGTCCCACTGGAGTCCCATGGGCACACTATAGACGCCGAACATTATGAAAACCGTACTTATTCTGATTCTACTGACCACATTGATGCACGGAGAACTTATGGCACAGATTGACCGTCAGAACGAACGATATGTCACCCGCTCCGAGGTGATCGCCGCCAACGGAATGGTAGCCACCAGCCAGCCGCTGGCCGCGCAGGTCGGGCTCGACATCCTCCGGCAGGGCGGCAACGCCATCGATGCGGCTATTGCAGCCAACGCAGCGATGGGGCTGATGGAGCCGACGGGCAACGGCATCGGCGGGGATCTGTTCGCGCTGGTCTGGCATGAGGAGTCGGGCCGGGTCTACGCGCTCAATGCGAGCGGACGCTCGCCGCTCGGGCTGTCGTATGAGCAGTTGCTGGCCGAACTGGAGCAGATGGACGCCGACAGCATCCCGCCCTCAAGCCTGCTCTCGGTCTCGGTACCGGGTGCGGTGGACGGCTGGTTCGAACTGCACGACCGGTTCGGCGATCTGGCGATGGACCGCATCCTCCAGCCCGCCATAGATTATGCCGAGGGCGGGTTCCCCGTGTCGGAGATCATCGCCAGCGCCTGGCAGCGGAGCGCGCGTATCCTTTCCGGCCGCACCGGGGCCTTTGTGGAGACGTTCACCATCGACGGACGCGGACCCGAAAAGGGCGAGATCTTCCGCAATCCGGATCTCGGCAACACGTACCGGCTGCTGGCCGAAGAGGGACGCGATGCCTTCTATCGCGGCGAAATTGCCCGCAAGATCGACACGTTCATGCGCGAACACGGCGGGTACCTGCGGTTTGAGGATTTCGACGAGCACCGGTCAGAGTGGCACGAGCCGCTGGTCGCATCCTACCGCGGGTACGACGTCTACCAGATCGGCCAGAACAA
>RECX01000105.1 GCA_007693825.1 Balneolaceae bacterium | reverse complement strand
CCGCTGCCGCTGTTGTTTCACCGGGAGCGCCGCTCATCAACGGCGTTTCGGGCAGATTCAGGCCGAATTGCAGCGCACCCGGCGTTTGTGTTTCCACCGGGGGATAGTACCGGGCCAGCAGCACGCGCCGCTCTTCCTCCCGGATTCCGGATAAACGCGTGAATTCAGCGATCACCGGCTCGTAATATTGCTCATCGTATATGGTGCGGCCCGGATAGAAAGTTCGCGTCCCGGTTACCACGAGCAGCATTCCTACAAGCCCGAGTATCACCCTTCGCTCCGCAGCCGTTATCTGCAGGACCTCCATCCAGAAAAACCAGTTGCGCTGCATCATCGTCCAACTCCTTCTTCCTATCTGCGGTTGGTACCATCCTGTTCCTGCATGCCATCCTCTTCCAACCTTTAACGTGCGGAAACTTTCCGGAATACGGGCTGCTTCCGCACCTTCCAGCCAGACCGGTGGATGCGTGTGTTGCCGGATAAAAGACAATGCAAAGGCCTGTTCCTTACATGGAATCCTCAAATGAGAACCTGTTGCAACATAACGGCCCCTCAGGCAAAGCGGCCGCCCGTTGGCGCTGCTTCCTGATGTACTCGCTGCTTCCTGATGAATGCGCAATTTTCTAATGTCTGCGCTATTTCCTGATGTACTCGCTGCTTCCTGATGTACTCGCTACTTCTTGAACTGGAGCAGGTTCTCTTCACCTACCGCTTCAATGGCGCTGTTGAGTGCGTAGAGGCTGTCGAAGAGCACAATGGGATTGCCTTCGATATCGAAGGTCACGTTGGTGGAGTAGGAGGATTTGAGTTTGGCAATGATCTTTTCGTCGACGGGCAGCCATCGGGCGGCGATGTAGGACGTCGGCGCCAGGATGATGTCGGCCTTGTACTCGGTTTTCATGCGGTGTTCCACCACTTCGAACTGGAGGGCGCCAACCGTGCCCAGCAGGAGCTCGTTTCCAACCCCGTTCGGAAGTTCAAATACGTTGACCACCCCCTCCTCGGAAAGCTGTTTGAGTCCCTCTCGCAGCTGTTTGCGTTTGAAGGGATCTTTCGAGGATGCCTTGCGGAAGTGTTCCGGCGAGAAGAGCGGGATCACGTCGAAGGTCACCGGGTCGCTTGCGTGCAGTGTGCTGCCGATGCGGAAGTCGCCCGGATTGAAGAGTGCGACGATGTCACCGGGATAGGCGATATCCAGCAGTTTCCGTTCCTCGCCCATGAGGCTGTGCGGCGTGGTCATGCGGAGTTTGCGGCCATTGCCGCCAAGCTGCACTTCCATCCCGCGCTGGAATACACCGGAAGTCACGCGGACAAATGCCGTGCAGTCACGGTGGTCGGGATTCATGTTGGCCTGCAGCTTGAAGACGAATCCGGAAAAATCACGGTCCAGCTCTCGCAGCTGTCCCGTCACATCCGCATAGGGCTGCGGCGGGGGTGCGAGCTGCGGGAAATAGTGCAGAAACAGATCAAGCCCGAAGTTGTTCAATGCCGAGCCGAAGAATACCGGAGTGACATCGCCGTTCTGGAACTGTTCGGGATCCATGTTGGCATACTCGTCGCCAATAAGCTCGATTTCTTCTACATAATCCTGCGTAACCTGTTCGCCAAGAGTGCTTTCCTGAAGTCCATTTTCCAACTGATGCAGTTCGGCGTCGGCCATGAGCGCGCCGTGCCTGTTCTTTTTATACAGGTGCAGCTCCCGGCCGATGAGGTCGTATACGCCCTGGAAATCGGCACCGTAGCCGATCGGCCAGCTTGCGGGCACGGCGGTGATGCCCAGCTTGCTTTCGATGTTGCTGAGCACTTCAAGCGGCTCCATACCGGGACGGTCGCACTTGTTCACGAAGGTGATGACCGGGATGTTGCGCAGGCGGCATACCTCAAAAAGTTTTTCGGTCTGCTCCTCAACACCCTTTGCCACGTCAATGACCATGAGTGCGCAGTCGGCCGCAATAAGCGTGCGGAAAGTATCCTCGGAAAAATCCTTGTGTCCGGGCGTATCCAGCAGGTTGTAACGGATGCCGTCTTTTTCAAAACGCAGGACGGACGAGGTCACCGAAATGCCGCGCTCCTGCTCAATGGCCATCCAGTCCGATGCCGCATGCCGGGCGGCCTTTCGCTGCTTGATGGATCCAGCCTCGTGAATGGCACCGCCATACAGCAACAGCTTCTCGGTAAGCGTGGTCTTACCGGCATCAGGATGGGAAATGATCGCGAACGTGCGCCGCGAAGCCACTTCCTTTGCAATACCGTTCTGTTGGACGGAACTCATGGTCAAGATAGTCAAGCCGAAATGATAATCGTTTTTATGACAGCTAAGAAAGATACGAAAAAAATGAGAAAAAATCACTCCCCGACAGGTTCCAGAGTTTGTCCATTCTTTCAATTCCGATTGAATTTTGACGGCTAATGTATCATATTCCGTTCGTGTTTAATTTTGTGTAACGGGTGTACGTTTCCCGCTGCTGTCTCAACAAATGACGGGTACGCCGCGACGGATACTGGCGATCATCCACGCTTAATTTCAAATCATTTCAGGGCATGGTTTCAACACTGACAACTCTTGACTGGCTGCTTGTAGCCGGATATTTCGTGCTGTCGCTGAGCATCGCGTTCTATTTCTACCGCCGCGCCGGCAAGAACACCACCGAATTCTTCCTCTCCGGACGAAATATGCCCTGGTGGATCATCGGAACCAGCATGGTCGCCACCACTTTTGCCGCCGACACCCCGCTGGCCGTAACCGAGATGGTTGCTGAAAACGGCATCGCGGGCAACTGGCTCTGGTGGAATTTTGTGATGGGCGGCATGCTCACGGTCTTCTTCTTTGCACGCCTGTGGCGGCGCAGCGGTGTAATGACCGACGTCGAATTCATTGAGCTGCGCTACAGCGGTCCGGAAGCGGCCTGGCTGCGCGGTATCAAGGCGATTTACTTCGGACTGCTTATGAACTGCATCATCCTCGGATGGGTGAGCCTGGCCATGGAATCCATTTTCAACGTGCTGTTCCCGGGCATGACCCTGTTCGGACAAGAGTCGTTCTCCTTTATCGGCATCACCATCAGCGCACCGCTTGCCCTGGTCGGATTCCTGATTATTTTCGTCGCATTCTACTCGCTCATCTCCGGCCTGTGGGGCGTCGCCGTCACCGATATTTTCCAGTTCATCATTGCCCTGGGCGGAACCATCGTGCTTGCCGTCTTCGCCGTGAATATCCCTGAAATCGGCGGCCTCTCCGGACTCCAGGAAAAACTGCCTTCGGAAACGTTCAACTTCCTCCCGAGTGTGGGTCAGGCAGCCGAAGGTTTCGGTGTGCTTACGCTCAGCGTCGGCGCCTTCGCCGCCTATTTCGGCGTGCAGTGGTGGTCGAGCTGGTATCCCGGCTCCGAGCCCGGCGGCGGCGGGTACGTCGCCCAGCGCATCATGAGCGCCAAGGACGAGAAGCACTCGCTTTTCGCTACCCTGTGGTTCAATATCGCCCACTACTGCCTGCGTCCATGGCCCTGGATCATCGTGGCGCTGGTTTCGCTGGTGCTCTATCCCGAACTGGACGATTCGCGCGAGGGATTTGTCCTGGTCATGCGCGACGTGCTGCCCCCGGGACTGCTCGGACTCCTGTTCGCCGCCTTCCTGGCTGCGTTCACCAGCACGTTCGCCGCACACCTGAACTGGGGAACCTCATACCTGGTCAACGACTTCTGGCGCCGGTTCATCAGGCAGGACGGTGACGAGCGCTACTATGTCGCCGTTTCCCGCATCATCACAGCCCTGCTGGCTGTCACCGCTTTTATCGTAACCACCCAGCTCGACACCATCAAGCAGGCCTGGGGACTGGTACTGACGGCTTCCGGCGGACTCGGCCTGGTGCTTATCCTGCGCTGGTACTGGTGGCGGATCAATGCCTGGAGCGAACTGGCCGCCTCCCTCACCCCGATCTTCCTGGTCATCCTGGTGCTGCTTGGCGTGCAGGTCCCCGGCATCACCGATCCTTTCCCGCATAATCTTTTCTACGTCGTAGCCATCACAACCGTGGTCTGGCTGCTGGTCACCTTCCTGACCAAACCGACCGACAGCGACAAACTCAAAAAGTTCTACCGCCGTGTGCGTCCGGGCGGACCCGGATGGGGGCCGCTCAAAGCCCGGAACCCCGATGTGGAAGCGGACGGCTCACTCTGGCCGCTGCTCGGCAACTGGGCTGCCGGCGTGGTGCTGGTCTACATGGCCCTGTTCGGATTCGGCCATTTCCTCTTCGGCAACTATGGCTATGCCCTGCTTTGCACGGTCGTGGGCGCGGTCGCCATCGGCGTACTGTACTGGGATCTGAGCCGGCGCGGATTCGACACCATCATCGAGCATGATGATCCCGGAACAAGCTCCGGCGGCAAGGATCCGGAAACTGGAAACGGATAACCGATATCCGCTAACGGATACTGCTTGCGGGCATCTGACCGGATGCCGCTCGTTGACATTCGGCCGGAATCCGCCGCTTGACATGCGGCACCACGGCTCCGGCATCGGATGGTGTACCCCTCGGATTGCTAAAAGCATAAAGGTATTTCAGCATTACGTAACTGGTTCAGGAACATCGTATATTGACCGGTGAACCGATCATTGGACGCAAATTATTGGACGCAATCTGACGCCGTGCACATTCCAGAACCCACATTATCCGTCATCTGTGTCTTCCGCAACCGCGAGGAGTGGGTTGAGCCGACCCTGAAGGCGCTCTATTCCATCCAGCGCATCCCCTGCGAATTCATCATCATTGATGATGCTTCTACCGACGGCACCACGGAATCCATTCGTTCACTGATCGAGTACTACCAGCACGACCAAACCTATTTCTTTGAGCAGGAAGCGCCGCGCGGCAGGGGCAACTCCCTGAACAATGCCCTGGAGCAGGTGCGCGGACGCGTTCTCTGGATCCCTGAAAACCTGCACTCCGTGGATCAGGACTGGCTGGGCGAGACCATAGAATCACTGATCGCATCCAACACCCACACGGCCATCGCCATGGAGGATCCGGTCCCGAAATCGCCCATGGACTGGCTCCACCTGCTTCAGAACGAACGGATTCCATACGACCGCAACTATCTGTTCGACCTCGGGAGGATGCGGTCCATCCGAAAGTTCACCGATCCGCACTGGTCCACCCGCCATGCCACCGAACTGGCGATACGCCTGATGGCCGACTCCGACCCCGTCCCGGCAAAACTGTTTGCAAAGGGGGAAACCAGGCGCATGGAGATGGATGACCGCAGCAAGAAGGAGTGCGTGCTGGCCATGCTGCGGATACCCGAGCTGTCGTTTTCGGGACAGGAGAAGGCCTTCCGCATGCTGCGCTCTTTTGGCCATACGGATACCGAAGAGGATGAGGGCAGTGTGGAACCGTTGTACCAGGAAGCCCAGACGCTGTACAAGTCCGGCAACAGCGTGGCGGCACTCGAGATACTGAACCGGATCCTGGCAGCGGAACCGGACCACCGGCGCGCCCGCCTCTTCAAGATCCAGATCCTGGAGAAAATGCGACGCTATGTAGAGGCCGCGGAACTCAAGCATGGATACGATCTCGGCAAAGCCGGCAAAGAACCGGAACTGGTGGATACGGATGCCGCCGATGAGCCGGATGACACCCCGGATCAGCCGGAAGAAACTCCGGATCAGCCAGATGAAACCAAGGGCCAGCCAGATGAAACCGAGGAGGATCTCTCTTCTTTCATTTCCTTTGAGGA
>RECX01000093.1 GCA_007693825.1 Balneolaceae bacterium | reverse complement strand
CACGTCCACCACCGGAACCACGGCCACTTCCACCACCGGCACCACTGCCACATCCACCACCGGGATCTCAGCCACGTCACCGGTAGCGTCACCTTTTTTTGCTCCGGTTTCCGCCCCGGCCCTGGCCTCGGCACCGTCGTTGGCCCCATCGGTCACGGCGCAGGGCCTGAACGCCTCGGTGCTGATCACCGATGTGCCGTTTGTAAACCAGGTATGGGATACGCCTTTCTTCTCGGGTAACAACTACAATTATGCGGCATGCGCACCGGCCACGGCCGCCATGGCGATCGGCTACTTCAGGAAAGTACCGCCCTGGCCGTCTTCGCGCCATCAGGGGATCACCCGCAACTACGCCAATTATGTGGGCCTGGAGTACACGGCCTACGGATTTACCTTCAATACGGTCAGCCGCGGCGTGAAGGGCGGCATGGGCTACATGTGGAGTTCACAGTACGGAGCCTCCGGCAGTCCGCGGACCACCATGGCGGGCTACATCAACCGCCACGACCTGGAGTCGGTGCAGGTGTGGTCGCTGCCTTATGCGGACATGGTCAAGGAGCTTGAGGACGGCAATCCGTATCCGCTTTGTGTGATGCTTACCTCGGCCGGACATCTGATCCTGGCCCTCGGAGTGCAGGAGGGACGCCGGACCGTCATCGTCCACGACCCTTACGGCAACAAGAACATCGCATATCCATCCTATCAGGGAAAAAACGTGGTGTATGACTGGCCGGGATACAATTACGGAAACCAGAACCTGGTGAGTGTGGCCTGGGCGGTCTCGGCGCGGGGTATCATGCCTGCCGTGGAGTACCACATTCCGAAGGGCGATCACGACGCCGGATTTGCGTCCCTCAGCGAGGCGCTTGACTGGGTCAATGTGCAGGAGGAGCTGGAAAACAGCATCCGCTTCGTCATCACCGACGATCTGGACGAGCGCGGCAATGATCTTCAGGTCAGCTACCCGTTTTCCATGCAAACCCCGCTGTCGATCGTTGCCGCAGATGGCTCCGAACCGGTGATCACCCTTGATCGTCCGTTCGTGATCGGCGCGCCTTATGTGACTGTGGACGGCAACAACGGCCTCGACGAGCCCGGGCTGACCATCCACTACACCGGCGACCTGCTGCATTATCATGATTTTGGGGATGGTGCGGGTCCGGTCGAGATGCCGGTCGTAGCCGTGCAGGCCGGTGCCGAGCGCGTGGCACTGAAGCACCTGCACCTGACGCGCGACGAGGCCGTTTCGGATATTCCGATGGCGGTTCAGCTCGGCCTGGGCGCCGAAACCGACGTCGCTCCCGGACACCTGACGCTCGAAAACACACGGATCGGCACTGAATCGGCGTCGTTTTATGCCGGGCTTTTCGTGGACGGGGTGGCATCTGCCTCGCAGCTTGAAATCACGGACAACATCGTCCATGCGTCGCACAGCGCGCTGCTGTTCAGCCGGCCTGTTTTCGATGCCGAAGTAAGCCGCAACCGGTTTTTTGTTTCGGCGGATGCGGATGGCGACTTTGATGGCGGAGTCGGCCCTGCTTCGGCTGCCACTCAGGACGGTGGCGGGGCGCAACCCGCATCCATCCGGACACATCCTGAATTTGCCGCCGCATCGTTGCAGGGAAGCGGACTGCAGGTGCGCGACAACCGCATAGTCATTCGAGAATCCGGTGCCGGAAACGTGACGGTGGATGGTGTCCGCCTTTTCGGACTGAGCGGTGATAACCTTCTGGCCAACAACATGATCAATGTGATTCCCCTGGAAGCGGCGTCAGACGGAAGCCGGACGGCGGGCATTGCCGTGCACACCGCCGGAGAGGATCCGGGCGCGGACGATGACGCGGCCATGCGGCTCTATCACAACACGGTGCGCATCCATGGCCTGGTGCACACGCCAGCCACGGCGTCGCTGCGCGTGACAGGAACAGCAGGGGACCGCCAGTTCCATATCGATGTGCGCAACAACCTGTGGATAAACGAGCATCAGCCATTACTGAAGAAAACGGCATTTGCCGGTGCGGGAGCCGGGTCAGGCAGCATGGGAAGCGCCGGATCAGCCGTGGTTGGCAGCGATGTCACCGGAAACGGCCAGGAGTGCGATGAGGCCGGGACGCTCGGGCTGTGCCTTGACACGGATGCCGGCTGGAGCGCCCGCGCCAACAACTGGTTTACGACTGTGGACGCTCTGTCGGGCTGGATCAACGGGCAGACGGCCGATGGCGCCGAACAGATGGAATTGCTGACAGGCGATGACCGTACCGAAACGGTGCCGGTCCATTTCTCCGGCGACACGGAATTACTGTTGGATGATTTGTCCCGGGGTGATGTGGCGCTCACCGGCCGCGGCGTGGCCGACGTGCCGGCCGATATCCTGGGCAACCCGCGCCATCCCGTATTTCCCTACATGGGCGCACACGAACCCGAGCCGACGCTGGCACCGACGCTGTCCGGCGACTATCACATCCCGCAGGGCGATCACGACAAGGGGTATGACTCGCTGGGTGAAGCGTTTGCCGATCTTAATGCCAACGGGGCGGAGGGTCCCTTCCGGTTCCTCATCCACCAGGACCTGGACGAGACCGGGGCGCAGCTGTATCTGAACCGGGAGGATTTGTCCGCCGGCACGCGCATGACACTGGAGCCGGCCGGGTCGGATGTCACCATCCGCATTGCTCATCCGGTGCTGATCGAAAACACGTCCCATGTAACCATTGCCGGCGGGGAGGATCGCGGATTGCGGTTCAAAATGGAGGAAGCCGATGCGGGACAGGCAATCTGGATCGTGGGAAGCAGCCGCCATGTGGCGTTGCGGAATCTGGGTATCGTCCATGAGTTCGGTCCGCATTCCAATACGATAGGGGTGCAGGTGCGCCGGGATGATGCCGCGACGGTGGCACCGGAGTACATCACACTTGAGGGGCTGCAAATTGGCAGTCTTGAGCATCCGTTCCGTGACGGTGTGCGTCTTTGGGGGACCAACGATCCGATGTTGCGGGTCCGGGCCCATGTTACGGGCAGCCATATTGTGGCCAGTCACCGGGGTATTACGACCTTTTTTACCGAAAGCAACACCTATCAGGGCAATCTCATAGAGATCACAGGACATTATGCCAATCCGAGCTGGTATGCCGGAATCTACCTGGCCGGCACGCGGGGCACCACGGTGCGCGCCAACCAGATCCGGATGCTTGGTATCAACGCATCGTCAGCGCGCTATGCGGCCGGGGTGAACATCAACCAGAACGAGGGTTCCATCAGCCTGATCAACAACATGATCAGTGTCACGGACGACTTTGTGAACCGGGGAAGCAGTTCGGCGAGCCGGGTTTACGGTGTCGGCATTCATCGGGAAGGGCAGGGCGAGCGGTACAATTTCCTGCACAACACGATCTATCTCGGGGCCACGGGCCAGACCGGACACTCGGCGGTTATCGGCTGGGAGAATGTGACGCCGGATGAGGAGCCGGCCAATTACTTCATCATCAACAATCTGATGACCAACCGTCACGACCGGATGAATGCTTTTGGATGGCGCTGGCACGTGGGCAATCTGCGCAGTGTGCACAGCAACAACATAGATGTGTCCGGGCGGGCATTGGTGGGCTGGTACGAGGGACAGGACGCGCCGGAGATGTCGCGCTGGTGTGAGCTGTCCGATGTGGACCATAATTCGAGGACCGCCGGGGTGTATTACCGGTCGGATCGTGACCTGCGGCTGGCGGAGGAGTCCGAAGGGGACAATCTGCTGGCAGGAACGTACCTCCCGTCCGTGAGTACCGATATCTTCGGCAATCCGCGGAACACCGATGCCCCGTACAAGGGTGCGTGGGAGTCATTGGAGGCGGTGCTGACCGGCGAATCCGACAGGCAGGAGTTGTCGGATATTCCGGATGCGTTCCGTCTGCAGCAGAACTACCCCAATCCGTTCAACGCGCAGACGAGCATCGCGTTTGACCTGCCGGTTGACAGCAAGGTGCGGCTCGAGGTGTACAATGTGGTTGGACAGCGGATTGTCACGCTGGTGGATGGCATGCAGCCGGCCGGATCCCATACCGTGTCGTTTGACGCCTCGCAGCTTGCCAGCGGCGTTTACGTCTACCGCATCCAGGCCGGATCGTTTGTCAAAACGCACAAAATGACACTGGTTAAATGACGGAAATGGCACGGTGCCGGCAGGTTGCTGCAGGTGCAGGTGCCGTACCATCGGTCACTGTATTGGCCAACCGCCGGGTTGTTTCCGGTCCGGCGGTTATGGAATGTGACTATTCTAATGTTCCTAATCAGTTCACGGATATTGGCACGGATACGGAGGTGCGCTCCCAGGCGATGTTCAGTTGGATATCGGCGTCTCCCTCAGCCTCCAGAAAACGGATGGTGAAACCTTCCACGGGCTCTTCGGTTTCAGTGACCTGCGATACTACGCGTGCGACGTCGTGTTCGGCATCGTAGCCGCGCAAACCCCACTGGCCGAGCTGCTCGTTCAGGATGATAGTCCAGCTGAATTGACCCGGGATGGTGAACAGGCTGTAGAGGCCGGCCGGCACGTGTTCGCCGCCAAAAGTCACATCCGACTGGAAATAAATTTCGGAGCCTTCGTTGGCTCCGGTCCGCCATAGCTGGTCAAAGGGAACCAGTTCTCCGAAGATGGCTCGTCCCCGCATCCATGGCTGGCCGTAGACCACTTTCATGTAGGTGTCGTTGACCATGGTGCGTTCGATCACGACGGGGCTGAGCCTGGGCTGCGGTTCCTGGTAGCCATCCTGTGCGGCGGCGGTTTGGATTGACAGCGCGGGAGCCAGCATTAAAAGTGGCAGAAGAGCAAGTAGCAATCGGCGCGTTTTAAGGTTGAGACGCGAGCAGACAATCTGTTTCATATCGGTAAAGAGATAAGTTATTGTTGGATTTGGTCAAAAGTACATCCCGAATGTTGATAAAACAAGGGCTCCCTGAAAAGCATTCGTGATTTCCTCAAAGCGCCACTAATCCAGCAGATAATGCACCGGCAGGTTCTTCAGGCACGCAGCTTTTCGGAAGGGTGCACAGATAGTCGGAAGAGCATGCAGAAGAATCGGAAAGATATTTTTTTACGAAAGGATGTCGCACAAGTAATTAATTATTCTTAATTTGTAATTAAATGTACGGGAGGGGAGTCGCCTTTGACTTCATTTCCCTGCACCGTATACGCAGTCTTGGGACTGGCATTTTCAAGGGAATTAATCAGTTGTCTGATAATCACTTGCAGGTCATATTCGGAGGATGTCATGAATGCAAGATTAGCACTTTTAACCTGGGGGATGTGCGCCCTCATCATATCCATGGCAATGCCGCTGGTCCAGGCCCAGCATCAGGAATGGATCAACTACACCACCAGTACTTGGACCTTCACGGTGGCGAGGGATGGCGATCATCTCTGGACCGGATCCCGCGGCGGCATCACGGTGAAAAACATCATCACCGGCAGCCGGATTTATTACAATGCCGCCAACTCGCCGCTGTCTGTCAACCGGGTCCACGTCATCACCATGGGCGCTGAGGGCACAAAATGGATAGGAACCGGCGGGGGCGGACTGATCCGCATCCAAGGGGACGAATGGACCATCTATCACGAGGGCAACTCCGGAATTCCATCCAATACCGTTCATGCCGTTTTTGAAGATAATGACGGGGTGGTCTGGGTGGGGATGGATGACGGCCTGGCCCGGTTCGACGGTGAGGACTGGGAGGTGTACCACCGCCTGAACTCGCCGA
>RECX01000354.1 GCA_007693825.1 Balneolaceae bacterium | reverse complement strand
TTATAAACGCCAAATCTATCCGGAAGATCACCTTTCCTTCAGTGTCAATTACCATCACTTGGGGAATATTCATATACAGTATGGGAATTTCGAAGCTGCCGATTCCAATCTTTCGGCCGCTTTGCGTATCCGGCGTGCCAATCTTCGCCAGAATCACCCCGATATCGCTATAACGCTTCAGCAATTGGGTTTTTTGAATCAGAGACAGGGCAACTTTCAGAAGGCCGAACAATTGTACACCGAAGCTCTGGCCATTTTTGAAGAACCAGGTTCGGACGATCCCGATAATGCCATGGCGGCCGCATCCCTTAAAAACAGTCTTGGAAAGGTGCTGGAAAGCACCGCCCGCTATGAGGAAGCCGAAGCTCTTTATCAGGAAGCCGTTTCGTACATACTGACAAATTTGGGTGATGATCACCCGCGAGTGATCAACTATCTGTCAAACCTCGGGTATGTACAGCTTTTTCTGGGAGACAACAAAAAAGCCGAACGATATCTCACCCAAAGTGTGGAGACTGCCAGAAAAGTTTGGGGAAATTATCATCCGCATACCGCAATGACCATGGCCACATATGCAGCATTACTCTTCCATCAGCAGAATTACGCAGAAGCGGTACAAATAAACCGCGAAATCCTGTCCATTTACAGAGAGTTTTATGGTGACGATCACCCGGTTATATCAGTGATTTTAAACAATCTTGCCAATAATCTGGACAACCTGGGAAAGTTCGCTGAGGCAGAGGAAATTCACCGGGAATCGCTCTCCCAAAGAATCGCACTCTATGGAAGTGAAAGTCATCATGTGGCTCAATCGTATGGAAATATTGGAGTCACGCTCCGTAATATGGAAAACTATGATCTGGCTCTTGAATATTTTCACCGGGCTCTGCAAATCGAAATCGTTGTTTACGGTGAAAATCATCCCGAACCGGCTTACAGTCATCTTGCCATTGCCTACGTACATAAACTGACAGGTGAGAATAAAAAATCAGAAGAACATTATCTGAGGGGGTATCAGATTCTCAGGGATCTTTTTGGAGATGATAACCACGAAACCAGAGATGCTTTAGGCAGGCTCACCCGTTTTTACGAGGATACCGGACAACCGGAAAAGAATGACCCGGAGGGATAAGGATGAGAAACAGATATGTTTTCTATTTGGTGCTGGCCGCCATGCTCGTGGCCGGTTGCGGTAGTGACAGTCCCACCGGACCAAAATCCAGCCCCGGCGAGTGGAGTGCAAAGGTGACAGGGGATGTTTCCACGGAGATGTCCGGCCAGGCCGTGTTCAACTCTCAGGGATTTGACCCGATAACCGGCACACCGGGATTGCTCATTACGCTGGCCTCGGCAAGTCCGCGGACCGGATTGGGGCTGTTTCTGGTTTTTCCCGGAGATTCCCGGCCCGGACAGGCGGCCTATGAGGTCGGCCAGTACGACACCTCTGCGGAAAACCTCATCAAACAGGAACAGGATCCGGATCGGGTATATGTCCAGGTTCTCGTCCCGGATGAAGGGGGCACGGAACTTTTTTTCTCGGTATCCGGCAGGGTCCGGATTACAACATCTGCCTCCAATGCAATCGGGGGTGAATTCGAGCTGACCGCCCGTACCACTGATTTTGAAAACGAAGGGGAGAAATTTGTCGAGGTCAAAGGGGATTTCGCCGCTATCGGTTTTTTTTAGGGTCAACTGCAAGCGTAACCGTATTGTCACGCCGCCAAGAATCTATTTCCAGGAATCACCTGAACCGAACATCGCGAAGTGCCATGGCCATGACGGCTCACTGATGACCTGGTTTGAGGTTGAAGCAGCCAGAATTGCCCCCGTATGTCTGTTTTTAATTGGCTTGATCTCTTGCAAAACCTGCGCCGGAAGATTCTTCTATGGCGCCCCGGACACATTTTGGGGGGAAGTATCACCAAAAACTTTTAAATTGACAGCCTGACAGAACAAGTTTTAAACGGTTTTTGGACCTGGCCAAACTGACGGTAACTATTTAAATATCACTCAATACGGAAATCATGAAATACTTTCCAGTTTTACTAATATCCGCCTTCTTTTTATTAGCCTCGTGCACCGAAAAGAGAACATGTCTTGACACGGAAACATGGCTTGATTTTTCAGTTGCCCAGATGAGTCAGGCACTTGAGATTCTCGATGCTGACCAGGCGCAGATCCCTAGAAGTATCCCGCCGGGCGAAAGAGGCTGGAGTACGACCGGCATACATGGCTGGACCAGTGGTTTTTGGCCGGGCCTGTTATGGCATGCCTACGAAGCCACCGACGACGATCAGTGGAGGGAACATGCCCATCACTGGACCATGAAACTGGAACCGCTCCGGCGCTGGGAGAGGATCAACCACGACCTGGGATTCATGTTGCACAACAGTTTTGGAAACGGCCTTCGCCTCACCGGAAACGAAGATTATGTGCCGATCCTCATTGATGGCGCGGATCTGCTCATGTCGCTGTACAATCCAACCGTCGGGACCATCATGAGCTGGCCGTTTGCACTTGAGCGCTACGATGGCAGGCACAACACCATCATCGACAACATGATCAATTTGGAGTATCTGTTCTGGGCCTCGAACGCCACAGGAGACCCATCCTACCGCGAGGCGGCAATAAATCATGCACGGAAAACCGCGAGATATACTATCCGTCCCGATTCATCCACGTATCATGTCGCCCTGTTCAACATGGAAACCGGTGAATTCGAAGAGGCCGTCACACATCAGGGTGCGCATGATCAATCCATGTGGGCGCGTGGTCAGGCCTGGGGCACATATGGTTTTACCATGGCTTACCGGGAAACCGGATTGGATGAGTTCAAGGACACCGCCAGAATGCTGGCTGACAAATTCATTCGGGAGCTGCCGGATGACCTGGTCCCCTTCTGGGATTTTGATGCTCCGAACATACCCGATGAGGAGCGGGACGCGTCAGCTGCCGCCATAGCCGCATCGGCCCTTCTTGAACTTTCGGAACTGGTCACGGATACTGCCGACAGGGAGTTCTACCGGGAAAAAGCCGTCAGCATACTTGACGCATTGGCAAAAAACTATCGGTCAGACGGTTCCAATGTAGCGATACTGTGGCATTCGGTCGGCAACCGAAACCGTGCGGAAGGCGGAGAAGTGGATGAGCCGATCATCTATGCGGACTACTACTTTGTTGAAGCATTGCTTCGCGAACGCGCGTTGCAGAAGAGATTTCCGGATTTCTGCCGCTGATCATCATCAAAAATCCGCTTCCCTCCGCCCTTGCAGTTTTTTTTTCTGTTGGATGCGGACCAGCCGTGCTTCAACGGTATCGTTGTGCTGCAACCGGCATACCGTTGTAATGCCGGACCATAGAAGCTTATGACCAAACAGTAACGGCACTTTCACAATAAAAAAGCTGAGTTTGGAAAAAAATGGAACAGGTTGTTTTCCTGGTATGGAATGCGCACGTTTACCTGTCCCGTCCATTTTCCATAAGCGGCTTGCATCCCCAGCCAGAATGACCATCAGTGTGCGATTGTCTTCCAAATCTTGCCGGTCTATACCATGTTTTTATTCCCTTGCTGAAGGTATCATCATCAAAAAAGGGAACCTGTTTACAATCAATATTTTCCGAAAAGGAGTGCCTGCTGCCCAGAGAGTCATACGCCATGGCAAACGCGTGAAGTTCGTCATTGAAATTTCGAACAACTTCAAAATCATACACGGTAAGTGTAATGGTCGTTTGTATTTCTGATGCCAGGCGCTTGTAGGTCTGATCGGCCATGGAGCGGGCCAGTTGAACGGCGGATATCCCGGGTTCGCTCTCCAGTAAATCCAGACTCTCCGAATCGATGTGTGACAGATGCAGGTTTTGCGGGGAGGCAAGCAGAACGTTGGAAAAAGAGATGAGGCGATCTGCCATAACCGGGGTGCCGTTATTGCAGGTTGAGAGGACTATCAGATCATACTGTTGCTCATCCCGCATCAAAAACCTCTGAACACCTGTCGAAAACGACCCGGTATTCACTGCGATGTCCGGTTTGGTCCGGTGGTAGTTCTTCCCCCCGTCATCTGGTATTTCATGTCCGTAGAACAGAAAGAATTTTCGTTGATTCTCTTTCCCGGAACGGGTTCCGTACCGGTTATGGAGCCGGGCTTCTGTTGTGAGAAACTCTTCGCTGCTATCGGAGTGGCGGTAGTTTACCCGGCTGGCCAGTTCTCCTTTCACATAGTGATAAAAGCGGCTGCTTCTGCGCGGAAACAGGCCCAGGATTCTCCTCTCCGGGCGTTGGTAAAAAATAAAAACTTCACCTGATTCCGCGTTTTCAGCAACATTGCGTGCCTTATCCAGCACCCTTCTATTTCCCAGAACCGGCCTTCCGGAGTTATCATGATAAAGATAATCGGAATCGGCATGGATGTAATAGATCACCGAATAGTCCACGTCTGCTGTTTCATCAAGGACATCCTCCCGTGGCAGCTCAGAAGTATGGCTGCACCCTGACAGCACAGCACCCACGAACAGCGCAGTCCCGATCAGGATTGTGGATGCGGAACATGGATGGAACATAAATCTGTATTGACGATGATCGTGATTCAGAAAGGATTATATAAAAGCTGCAGCGTATCCTTTTTAGACTCTGGAGGATACGCATGCAGCCTGAAAGCAGTGCGGTTATGGTTCGACAGGTATCACCGGTACACTTACAACAGCAGCAAAATGAGAATGATCAACAGAGCTGTTGTGACGCTGAGAGTCAGTGTACGGTTGGCTTGTTCCATATAGTCCTGGGAGAAACTCGAAAACTCATCAAGATCGGCGTCCTCCACTTGTTCAAATCCATCCAAGCCGTTCAGTTCATTCTGTTTCTCTGACAGATCACTTTTAAACGAGCTTAGCATGGCCCTTTCATCGCCGGACAGATTTGCCCGGGATTCGATGAGGTCTATGGCTTCGATCATTTTTGAAAATGACTCATTCAGGATCATTCGCTTTTCATCGGGACACTCTGCCCGATGCACCTGCTGAACCGTATGGTTGAAGTGTTTCTTGAACGTTTCCGTGACGTCTGTTGGTTGCGCATCAGCTATCGACATACTGCCAAACAACATAAATATGGAAGTCATCAAAATGTATAGCGTTTTCATCTGTTTTTTTTTTTTGATTCAACAGGTCACATAGAATGTCCATGACGGTTATAATCATGCTTCTGTGTGGCGGGTAGCCGTCATGGCCATTTCATAACAGTAACTTTTGAATCAGGGTTATCAATTTTACTGTTGCTTACGCGATCCACGTGGATCACCACTCCATGAAACGATATATGCACAAAAGAGCCAGAATGTTGTTATTACATTGTTGTATAAGCAACAGTTATTTGTGACACATCAAGTTTCCTTGACAGGCAATTATGGATTGGGATTGTAAGGTTTTAGATTCCATTGACTTAGTATCTATTTAACAATTCCAATCCCTGATTCGTTTCAATGCTTCAGACCATCCTCATTGCTGATTTTTCAATTGGGTCAAACGAAAAACGATCGACTCGATACCGGAACGGCAGCACATTCGAAGCCGGGATCATGATGAAAACGTGTTTAATCGCCAAGTACATCCATCATGCCCTCGCCAAGATGCTTCCGCATGATCTCCCTGTAGTCGCGGCTGTTGACGAACCCGCCGTCATGCTCAAAAAAACCGGTTATGGGATCAATCCAGTCGCTGCTCAAAGGCATGATGAACCCAAACTGTTCATTGGCATCGTCGGCGATTTCATGACGTT
>RECX01000164.1 GCA_007693825.1 Balneolaceae bacterium | reverse complement strand
GATTATTATCAGTTCGGGGTACTTCATATTCCCCTTGAGCCGGACTCGCCGTTGCTGAAAAACTCCGGCAACGGAGTCCATGACCAAACAGAAACATATTTACAAACACTATGCAAGTGAACAAGATAGAAGGTACTTTCAACGTTACAGGTGTCAAAATCGGAATTGTGGTATCCCGATGGAACAGCTTTATTACCGAACGGCTCCTGGAGGGCGCGGTTGACATGTTGAAACGCCACGGGGTTGAGGAATCGCATATAGATGTCGTATATTGCCCCGGTTCTTTTGAAATTCCCCTGGTCACATCCAGGCTGGCCGAAAAAGGCAAACATGACGCGATTATCTGCCTCGGAGTGATTATCCGCGGATCCACTCCGCATTTTGATTTCGTCGCCGGAGCCGCGAGCAGAGGAATTTCCGATGTCATGCTGAAGTATCAGATTCCCGTTGGATTCGGAGTATTGACCACAGACTCCATTGAGCAGGCCATAGAACGCGCAGGTACAAAAGCCGGCAACAAAGGTGGAGAAACAGCAATGACCGTACTCGAAATGATTTCGCTTTCCGGACAGATTGATACTCTCTGAGGCCGGAACAGCACTCGCAATACCGTTTGATAACATATTATTAACCGATTTTTCTTTGAATACCGAAGAACCTACATCACAACAGCAATCCCCTGAAGACAAGCTTAAACAGGACTTTCTCCGGAACAGGGGAGAAATCCCCTGCCATATCGCCGTCATCATGGATGGAAACGGCAGATGGGCAAAAAGCCGGGGAAGCGTCCGCATTGCAGGCCATAAAGCCGGGGTGGATTCTGTGAAGGATATCGTGGAGGCCTGCGGGCAGCTGGGAGTCCGGCATCTGACCCTGTACGCCTTTTCAACCGAAAACTGGGGGCGTCCCAAGGGCGAGATCAGTGCCCTGATGAAACTGCTCGTTCAGTCATTGCGATCGGAAACCCGAAAACTCCACGAAAACGAGATCAAACTGACTTCTATCGGAGAGATCGACCGTCTTCCGCCAACTTGTCGACGTGAACTCGAAGAGGCCATTTCACTTACCGCCGATAACAAGCGGATGGAACTGTGCCTGGCGCTCAGCTACTCGGGAAGATGGGATATCCGTCAGGCCGTGAGCCGGATATCACAGAAAGTCAAGGAAGGCACCCTGTGTCCTGATGAGATTACCAACGAGACCATAACAGACCATCTTGCCACAGCCCACATCCCCGACCCTGACCTGATTGTCAGGACCAGCGGTGAATTCCGGTTGAGCAACTTCCTTCTCTGGCAATCAGCCTACTCCGAACTGTATGTCACCAAAACATACTGGCCGGATTTCCGGAGGAACGAACTGTACCAGGCCGTTGAATCCTATCAAAACAGAGAGCGTCGATTTGGCAAAGTTTCCTCTCATTTTGAACTCGAGGAATCCCCTTTTGCCATTAGATGATAAAAGTACCACGCCATCAGAAATAAAGATTTTGACAAGACGTTCTTATACCGTGTTTCCTATTTTCCGTACCATATTATTCTCCGTTGCAACTGCAACCCTACTCAGCCTTTCGGCTGTACCCATGCTCCATGCGCAATCTGCGCCTGATCCACCGGAAGAGAAGCCTGTGTTCCGACCGGGCAACCCGATGGAAATGCAGCCAAGGCTCTTTGAATTGGTTGAAGTCACTGCCACCGGGAGCCATTTTTACAGCCAAACCTTCATCGTGAACGCATCCAACCTGACCGTTGGAGGCAATATCCGGATTCCCGGTGACGACATTTCCCAGGCCGTTAAAAGACTGTATAACACGGGACTGTTTTCCGATGTCAAAATCTACAAGCGTGAGGTGGGACGGGATGGAATAATCCTGGATATTGAAGTGACGGAACAGCCACGACTGGAACGATATACCATCGAGGGCGTACGGCGTTCCCAAAGAAGGGATCTGGAAAAAAAGATTCCGCTGTCACGGGGATTTGCAGTAACCGAATCCGCGAAAGCACAATCCGAAAAAACCATACTCAGATACTTTGAAAACCGCGGTTATCGTGGAACAACAGTTGAAACGGTGGCTTCAGAAACCGATACGCTGCGCAACCGCATCTCGCTCACCTTCAACGTAGACCGGGGGGAACGGATCCAGATACGGACCATTGAATTTGAAGGCAATGAAAGTTTCTCCGACCGCAGACTGCGCAAAAATATCGGGGATATCAAACGGGACCGGTGGTGGCGGGTCTTCAGCCGGCAGACCTACAGCACCGAAGAATTTGCAGAAGGAAAGGAAGAATTGCTGGCATTTTACCGTGAAAACGGATTCCTCGATGCAAGGATTACCGAAGACTCGGTCTTTGTGTACTCCCGAAGAAGGGACAAGCAATCCATTGGCGTCTATCTCAACATTGATGAAGGACCGCAGTACCGGGTCAGGAACATCGAGTGGGAGGGAAATACCGTATATACCGGGGAACAGCTTTCGGCAGCACTCGATATGGCCACCGGTGATGTCTTCAACGAAAGAAAATTCGAAGAAAATCTCAGGCAGAACCGGCATGAAAACGATGTCACGAGCATGTACCACAATATCGGGTACCTCTTTTTCAATGTGCAGCCCGAATTTGAGCGGGTGGAAGGGGATTCGCTGGACATCACCCTGTTCATGATCGAGGATGATATCGCGACAGTTCGCATGGTGGAGTTCATGGGCAACACCAAGACCCATGACGATGTGGTCCGGCGTACCCTGAGAAACCTGCCCGGTTCCAGATACAACCGCTCGGCGATCATCCGTTCCATCCGTGAACTTGCTCAGCTTGGCTATTTCAATCCGGAAGCCATTCAGCCCGATCTTGATGTTGACTACGAGGATAAGGAAGTGGATATCATCTACTATCTGGATGAGTCCATGAGCACGGATAACTTCGAGTTTTCAGGCGGGTATGGCGGCCGCCAATTCGGACTCATCCTGGCTGCAAGGGTCAATTTCAACAACTTCTCCGCACGGAATATCTTTAACGGCTCCGCATGGCGCCCACTGCCAAGCGGTGACGGACAGCGGCTCTCCATGGGAGTGCAGCTGACAGGCCGCGGTTACCAGCATTTCAGTTTCGGCTTCCAGGAACCCTGGTTTATGGGCAGGCCCAATTCGTTTGGCATCAATCTCTCCTACAGCCTCTTCTCGGGTGGAAGGGGGACATTCTTCGGATCCTCGACAACCCGGCAGGAGATGTTCTCCGGTTCCATTGCTTACGGCAGACGGTTGAACTGGCCGGATGACTATTTCCGCCATGTCACACGGTTGCGCTATCAGTACTTTGATGTGACCGGATTTGAAAGACTGCTCGGCGGCCAGGCAAGCATAATTTCGATCTCTCAGGAACTGCAGCGTAATTCAACCGACAACCCGATATCCCCGAATGTAGGATCACGCTTCTCCATCAGCGGAGAGGCCGCTCCAAATTTGCCGGGTTTCTCCCAGTATTTCAAATTGGGGATGGATTATCAGTATCACATTCCTGTTGTTGGCAAGCTTGTTGCTACATACGGCATGGAGTTCGGTTACATGAGCTGGTTCAGCAAATCCAACAGAAGCCAGTTCCAGCGATTCTACCTTGGTGGCACCCCATTGCAGCAGCAGCAGGTATTTACCAGGGAAAACATCGATATGAGAGGGTATCCCGGAGGCTTTGAAGGCTCCATCTCACCGTACCGTGACGGGGAGGAAATTGGCGGAACCGTATATAACAAATATATGGCCGAACTCAGATATCCGCTGGTCAGCACCGAGCAGGTACAGCTTATCCCTTATGCATTCCTCGAAGCCGGAAATGCGTTCCTCGGATACAAGGAATTTGATCCCTTCAACGTCAAGCGGGCCGCTGGATTCGGTGCACGTATTTTCATGCCTATTCTCGGACTCATTGACCTGAGTTACGGCTACCGGTTCGATGGTCTCGAAACACCGGGTGTGAACGCCAATGAATGGCAGTTCCTGTTCAATATTGGAGCCCCGTTCTGATCATGAAAAAACTGTTGCCCATCCTCATCCTTCCAGTTGCGTTTGCCTTTTTTGCGGTACCCTCCGCAACCGCGCAGCAGAAAATCGGATATATCGATTCCGATGTCATCATGCGTGAAATACCGGAGTATACGGGAATCCGGCAGCGGCTGGAGACGATTGCACAGAACTGGAAACAGGAAATTGATGAAATGCAGGTGGAGATCGAGCGCCTGCAGCAGGATTTTGAGGCGCGCGAGATCCTTTTCACACCGGATATCAGAAGACAGCGCCAGCAGGAAATCGATCAGAAAATCCGTGAACGGGAACAGTATATAAACCGGCGTTTTGGTCCCGATGGGGACTATTTCAGACAGCAGGAAGAACTGCTTGAACCGTTGCAGCAGCGCATCCTCGAAGCAGTCATAAAAGTAGCGCAAAGAGAAGGCTTTGATCACGTTTTTGACCGGGCAGGAGACTATTTGTTCCTCTATTCGCGCAGACGCTGGGATATCAGCCGTGATGTGCTGCAGGAAATGGGGATTTTTCTTGATGATGATTCGCTTTGATACCGATCGGCACAATTATTGGGTATGGACTTTCGTATTCTAATATGACGTTTTGCAAATGCACTCAGATTCACCTTATCTTATCAGACTTTTTACGTTAACTGCAAACACACCATGATGAAGTATTTCACAACAACCATTATTCTCCTGCTCGGACTTACTCTTGCTGCAAGCGCTCAGATGAGGGTGGGCTACATGGATCCGCAAGTAGTTTTAGACAACCTCCCGGAGAAAGAGGCCATTGAGCGTCAGCTTAACAGATTCCTGGACAGCAGAGAAGCAGAATTTGAAGAAAAAGCAATAGAACTCCAGAATATGCTGGCAAGATTCCAGCAGGAAGCCCCCAATCTCTCTGAAGAGGAAACCAGGCGCCGGCAGCAGGAACTGCAAGTACGGGACCGGGAACTGGAAGAGTTTCAAATGAGAGTGCAACGGGAACTGGAACAGCGTCAGGCCGAACTGTTAGGACCCATATTGCAGGAAATGAATATCGTTATCGAGTCCCTTGCCGCAGAAAGGAATCTGGACTATGTCCTCAATGAAGCAACAAGCGAAGGAGAGATGTTCCTTCTGTTTATTTCGGATGATGGCAAGGAGAATCTCAACCTGACCGACCAGGTCATCGCAAGAATGTTACAATAACCATTAAGCAGACATACCTTACAATGAAAAAAGCTTGGATTATTCTCGGATGTTTCCTTTTAATCGGACTTGCCCTTCCTGCTGAAAAAACTCAGGCCCAGGCACAGGACGAACTGACGATCGGCTATGTCGATCCCCAAACAATCATGAGAAGCATGCCCGAGATGGCAGCCATCGAACGCCGCCTTCAGAACTTCATCGATCGCAAACGGCAGGAGTTTGCAGATAAAGAAGCTACTTTCCGCAGGGAAGTGGAGGAATATCAACAGAAAATGGCTGTCATTTCCGATGAGGCAAGACGCCGTGAAGAAGAACGGCTTGCCTCCCTCAATCTTGAACTCCAGGAATTTCAGCAGAATTTCCAGCAGGAAATCCAGGAGCGCCAGTTTGAACTGATTGAACCGCTGCTTAACAAAATCCAGGGAGCCATAGAAGACGTCGCCAAAGAGCGAAATCTGACGTTTGTTCTCAATACCATGACAAACAATGGCGATTTTATAATCCTTTACGCTTCTGAAAGAGCCCAGCGTGACTTTGACATCACCGACGAAGTGATGCAGCGACTGGATCTGATGTAATTGCCGTAACCTCAATCTGTGTAACCGGATGCACGCCATCTCCGGAAATCATTCGGATCCCCTTTTTTTTGAAAAGAAACTCTGGAAAGAGGGTTTCCAAAGGGTAATGGGACTGGATGAGGTGGGAAGAGGCTGCCTGGCAGGGCCGGTAGTGGCTGCAGGAGTTATACTGGATCCTGATGCAGAGATTCCCGGAATCGCCGACAGCAAAACACTAAAGGCCGTCCAGCGTAGGGAGATTGCCGGATATATCAAGGCCAAAAGTATTTGCTGGACCATCGCCTTGTGTGACCGGGAGGAGATTGATACACTGAATATCCTGAAGGCATCCCTGCGCGCAATGGAAAAATGCGTCAACCAGACGGATCCGCCGCCGGATTATCTGCTGATCGACGGCAATCGTGGAATCACGTCCCTGCTCACGCCGTCCATGACAGTGATCAAGGGAGACAGCCTCAGTTACAGTATCGGCGCTGCATCCATCCTTGCAAAAGTGTACCGGGATGAGTACATGGCTGTTCTGCATCGGGAATACCCGGAGTTCGGATGGGACAGAAACGTGGGATATCCGACAGTAAGCCACTATGAGGCGCTGAACAAATTCGGTATCACCCCCTATCATCGCACTTCGTTCCGGCTTGGGACAGACCGGCTATACCATCACAGAGATGGTTTGCAGCCCCCCAAACCCTGAAATAAAAGCACGGTTTTTGCCAGGGAGCGGAAAAGAATTGGCAAGGCAGATTGCCGGGTGCCGTACCGGGATGGAATTTTTGTCCGGGTTCCGCATCATGCGCCGGATGTTCAGGAGTAGATGCTGAATTCCCGTTTGAAGAAATGGAAGTTGATACAAATAGCCAGCATGATGGAATAGGAGAGAAAGGCGGATCCACCGTAACTTACAAAAGGAAGGGGAAGGCCGATGACTGGAAAGAGTCCCATGGCGCTGCCGAGATTGATAAGAAGGTGGACGAAAAAGGTCATCGCAACACCAACGATAACAAGTTGGGCAAACGGATGCCGGTGTTCTCCTGCATTGCTGAGCAGACGCAGCAGCAAGATGGTGAAAACGAGCAATAGCAAACCGGCACCGATAAAACCGAATTCTTCTGCGATCACCGGGAATATGAAGTCAGTCCATTGCTCGGGAAGGAAACGCAGCTGGGTCTGCGTGCCCTCAAGAAAGCCCTTGCCCCAAAACCCCCCTGACCCGATAGCCGTTTTGGCCTGAAGCACATTCCAGCCTGCACCCTGCGGGTCGAGGGCCGGATTGACAAATGCCTCGATCCGTGACTGTTGGTGCGGTTTGAGAATCTGATACAGGGCCACCTGAACCCCGATGACTACCAGGTTGCCCAGAATGAAAGCAGAACTGGTCAGCCAGGGTCTCTTTTGAATGAAAAAGACAGCGATTGTGAGTACAATAGTCGCTGCAACCCCAAGCTTCCAGTTGATAACAGCAAAATACGCGACAATGGCAGGAGAGATCAGAAAGAGAGAAATCCCGTAAGGCAATCCGGACCAGAAAAGCATGACGGGGATGAGAGCAAGCAGGACCAGCGCGGTTCCGGTATCATTTTGCAGAATGATGATGATGGCCGGAATAATCATCAGCACGACAGCGACGAGGGCCGAGCCGATGTGCTCAGCCGAAATATCCCGTCTGCTCGTCAGATAGTTGGCTACGGCAAGAATGGTTGCCAGTTTCAGCATTTCACTGATCTGGAAACGCAATCCACCAACCACCAGCCATCGGCGGGCACCACCGGCTTCCACTCCCCAAATCACGGTTGCAATTGCAAGGATGATACAAATCACATACAACGCATACGAAATCTGCTGGAAAGTGCGTGGATTGGTGAACTGGATAGTTGCCAGTGCAATGATGGAGATTCCAATCCATGCGACCTGGTTCAGGAAGTTGCCCTGGATGTAAGCGGGAAGAAACTGCGAAACCGGCCCCAGGGTTGCACTGTATATAGCAACAAGTCCGGCTGAAAACAGCAGGATCCAGCATATGATCAACAGCCAGTCAAATTGTCGATACCAGGCCATTACAGTACTTCCTCGTCATTGGATTCATTGCGGTCGTCTCTTTCCCGGGGAGTAAACGTCTTGACGTACTGATAGACCCAGTTTCGCCGGATCTGTCCGTGGAAATACTGTTCCATCATCAGGCCGGCTATCGGGGCGGCTGAAATGGAACCGAAACCGGCATTTTCAACCAGAACGGCAATGGCAATTTCAGGTTGTTCGTAGGGTGCGTAGGAAATGAACCAGCCGTGATCGATACCGTGCGGATTCTGGGCCGTTCCTGTTTTCCCGGCTACTTCAACTCCGGATATATCAGCATAAAAACGGCCGGAGCCCTCCGAGACGGCTTTGCGCATTCCCTCCTGGATAACCTTCAGGTGCTCGTCCTTAATCCAGGGGACACGTTCCCTCTCCTGCGTATGGGCAATCATGGATCCATCCGGATAGACAATCCGGTCAACAATATGCGGACGCACGCGGTACCCCCCGTTCGCAATCTGGGAAGCCACCAGGGCCATCTGCAAGGGAGAACTCGAGAAGGTTCCCTGACCCACTCCTACGCTGATCAAATCCCCGATCCCCCAGTTGCGGGAACTGCCAAAATGGGTGTTGTAATACGAGCTGTCCGGCAAAATGCCCCTTCGCTCGTGGGGAAGATCTATATGTGTAAGCTGTCCAAAACCGAAAGAGGAGGTGTGACGGTGCCAGGCATTCAGCCCTACCCTGTTCATGGTCTGGTTCATCAAAGAGAAGAAATAGGTATTGCAGGAATTCTGGATGGCTTCAACCAGGTTTTGGCGGCCGTGATTTCGGGTGCACCGGTACAGACGGCCAAGCGTAAATCCACCCCGGCACGTAACCACCGTTTCCGGATCGATGATGCCTAAATCGAGCCCGATAAGTCCCATGAGCGGCTTCACGGTTGAACCGGGCGGTTGCATGGTTGAAATGGCACGATTGAACAGAGGATTTGTGGTGTCGGCATTGAGGGACATCCAGTAATCCATGTCAATCCTTCCGGTGAGGCGGTCCAGGTCATAGCCTGGGGAACTGACCAGAGCAAGGATGGCGCCGGTATTGGGATCCATGGCGACAACACCGCCTGTTTTGCCGACCATAAGGTCTTCAGCCAGATGCTGTAGGTCGTAGTCGATATGGGTGTACAAGTCCGCTCCCTGAATGGGGGTCCGGCCCATATGGGTCTGCTCGAAAGGTCCGAGTGTCTGGCCGAGAGCATTGACACGGACGTAGCGGGCCCCCACTTCACCGCGAAGATCCTGCTCATAGATGAATTCAATGCCGCTTCTTCCGGCCTTGTCACCCAAACTGTATCTCCTGGAGCTCCGGTACTCCTGCTGGGTGACTTCACTCAGGTAACCCAGGATGTGGGAGCCGTCGACATCGGTGGGATAGTGTCTTTTGGACTCAACATAGTACCCTACACCCGGCAGCTTCCAGATATTTTCCTGGATCTGTGAGAAGCGGTGGAAACTGATGTCCGTGACAAGCCGCGATGGCCGGTGCCAGGAATATCTTCTGGCGGCCTGCAGCCGCTCTTCGATCATTTCTTCTGGAACGTCAAGAAATTTTGCAAGCAGTGGAATGGTGGACGAGTCAAAATTGGCGGGTGTGACAGTAACGGTATAGATGGGCTGATTGTCCACAAGCATCCTGCCGCTGCGATCGAAAATGAGTCCGCGGGCAGGGCTTACACTCTCTTGACGGATACTGTTTGCCAGGCTCAGGGGGCCGTACGTATCGTATTCGATGATCTGCAATTGGAACAGTCTGCCGGCAAAAATGAGCATAATGGTGACAGTGATTACCTGCAGCACACGAATGGATACATCATTCCGTTTTTCTTGCTTGTTGCGAAGCATGCCTGTTACCTAATTATCACGTAAAATGTAGATGATGCTGCCGGTAATGGCTGTCATAAGACTGCTGCCGGCCAATATCTGAATCAACACCGGTTCCGCCTGATAAATTTGCGCAAAAAGCGCAGCGAGAAGGAAAAAGAAATTGTGGACTACGGATATACCCAGTAATATCAGAAAAACCGGTGTAAAAAAAAGTCGTGTTTCCTCCATCCGGGGTACGAATCTGTAGACTATCATGGTCGTCAATGGTTTTGCCATCAGGTGCAGTCCCCAGTAATCCAGGAAAAAATCACTGAGCAGGCCTACGAATGCTGCGAAGAGAATAGCCCTGGTACGGTCCTGAGTGGCCATCACCCAGATGAGCGCAACGAGGGTAATATCCGCCTGTATGGCACCATAGCTGAGATGGTTGAAAATTAGCATCTGCAGCAGAACGGCCACCAAACCGATCAGTCCGAATTTTAACAGTTCTGATTTCATTGAAACAGACTCTCGTATTGCAGCAGAAGCTCTTCCACTTCAGGCTCGGGTTGAAAACGGACAATGAATGCTTCGGCCGTCTGATGCAGCGAGACGAACGGACGAATGTAGATCTGCTGGGTGTCCCGGCCCTCCTCGGGTCTGGTCCTCGTAACGGTTCCAATGGGAATACCAGAAGGAAACTGATTGCTGAAACCGGAAGTTTCCACCACGGATCCGACTGGAACAGCAATCGTTAGCGGCACATAGCGCATCACAAGTTCATTGGATTGGTCTGTGCTCCATGATACGATTCCGTAAGCCCTGTTGCCCTGGATCCGGGCGCTCGCCCGAAATAACGGATTGAAAAAAGGCATAATCTGGGCATGTCCCGTTCTGGACAGGATGGTCTGCCCCACAAGGCCTTCCGGTGTGATCAGGGGCATTCCCGCTTCTATGCCATCCCGGCTGCCCTTGTTGATGGTGAATGAGTTGTTGATGCCGGTCAGGTTTTTTGCAACAATCCTGACGGGAATGAGCTCCAGGTCGGTTGTGTCCCGGAGGCCGATCATGTTCCTCAGGACCAGATTTTCCTCTTTGACGGAACGGAGCCGGCTGAGCTCATCCTGCAACAGGATATTCTGCCTGCCCAGCTGTTCACTTGATTGCAATGCGTTGCGGTAAACCCTCACCTGGGAAAGCGGTTGCTCGATATAACTCATGGCGAGAATGGATGCCTTGCGCACCGTCTGCAGTCCGCCGTCATGGCGGAAAACCATGAGAAAAAAAGCGATCAGCAGGAAAAGTACGGTCAGGACATGATCTCGTACATCATCCGTCTTGCGGAGTGAAAACTGCATTCAGGTAACATTCTGTCAGGTTAGAATGGCACGGTAGTATTCCAGATCTTCAAGAACCTTGCCGGTGCCACGGACCACAGCCGTCAGGGGGTCTTCAGCGATATGAACCGGCAGATCTGTCGTTTCCATGATCAGCTTGTCGAGGTTCATCAGAAGCGCACCGCCACCCGTCAGGAAGATACCGCGATCCAGGATATCAGCGGACAACTCAGGGGGTGTCTGCTCAAGTGACTTTGTAACAGACTCGACAATCGTATTCACGGATTCCGAGATGGCTTCGCGGATATCTTTTGAAGTAACGATGCGTGTGCGTGGTACGCCGTTCACCAGGTCACGGCCTTTGACCGTAAGCTCGAGTTCTTCATCCAGCGGCGCTGCGGAACCTATCAGACACTTGACCTGCTCTGCGGTGCGCTCGCCAATAAGCAGGTTGTGGTTGCGGCGGAAGTAATTGATGATGTCCTCGTTAAGCTCGTCTCCGCCCAGCCGGACCGATTGCGAATAGACGATGCCCGACAGGGCGATCACAGCGATTTCCGTGGTGCCTCCACCGATGTCCACGATCATGTTTCCCACGGGTTCATGAACATCCAGCCCGATACCGATGGCAGCAGCCATGGGCTCGTCCACCAAATAGACCTCTTTCGCACCCGCATGTTCGGCACTGTCCCTGACAGCACGTTTCTCAACTTCGGTAATGCCGCTCGGTACGCAAACCACCATTTTGCGGGTAGATGAATACCAGCGAACCTTTACCTTTTTGATCATTCCCCGGATCATGTGTTCGGCAACTTCAAAATCTGCGATGACACCATCACGAAGCGGACGCACTGTTCGGATCTTCCTGTGCGTTTTTTCATGCATCAGGCGTGCTTCATGTCCGATTGCAACAGGCTGATTTTCCAGATTAAGTGCAACTATTGATGGTTCATTGAGCACGATGCCCTGATTCCGGGCATGAATGAGAGTGTTGGCGGTACCCAGGTCGATTGCGATATCGGTGTAGAGCCAATCAAAAAGTCCGCCTTTGGCATTGTTCTGGCTGGCGGATGTTTTTGTATAAGTAGCTTCAGACTGCTGCATAGATAAATATTAGGGGAATTACATGTACTCGTGGGGAGCGATATCTTATAGCTTTCAAATTTACAATATTAAACGGCCTTTTGCGAATTTCTTTGGGTGAAATTTGAAATAAATAGATGGATTTCGTGTCTCTGCAAAGGCCTGTTCAAGCCACGGCAACGGGCTGTTCAAATCGCCACTGCAAAGGCCTGTTCAAATCGCCACTGCTACGCGCTGTTCAAGTCACTGCAAAGGATTTACATCAGTGCCGGAAGTGCCGGGTCCCGGTGAGGATCATGGTGATTCCCAGCTCGTCGGCCCGGGCTATCACTTCATCGTCGCGGACGCTGCCTCCTGGCTGAATGACAGCAGAAGCTCCGGCACGCGCGGCTTCCTCAACGCCGTCTGCAAAGGGAAAGAAAGCATCTGATGCCACTACGCACCCTTTGAGCTCGTGTCCGAACTCTTTTGCTTTCCCGGAGGCGATCCTTGATGCATCCACACGATTGGGTTGGCCCGCACCGACGCCAATGGTCTGAAGGTCCCGGGCATATACAATGGCATTTGATGTCACATGTTTTGCAACGATCCAGGCAAATTCAAGCGAAGCCAATTGATCTTCATCGGGATGAACCCGGGTGACCACCTCCCGCTTCTCATTCTGGAATCCCGTGTCCGCGTGCTGCCATAAATATCCTCCCACTGTGGAACGCACCCTTGGAAGGGTAGCATCCGGCCATGACTGAATCCGTATCAACCTCCTGTTTGATTTGCGTTTCAACAGTTCAAGAGCTTCATCCGTGTAGGATGGGGCCAGAATGATTTCAGTAAATATCTCATCGACCAAAGCGGCCGTCGTGGCGTCGAGCCGACTGTTAAAGAGCACGATGCCACCGAAAGGGGATGTGGTGTCGGTAGAAAAAGCTTTTTTCCAGGCACTCTCCGTAGTGTCTGCAAGGGCCGCACCACAGGGAAGTGTATGTTTGAAAATGGCACATAGTGCCTTGTCTGTTTCCGGGAAGTCGGAACCCAGCCGCAGGGCAGCGTCAATATCCAGATAGTTGTTGTAGCTCAACTCCTTGCCGTGAAAACAGTCAATGTACTGTTCCGGGTTTCCGTAAACTGCGGCCGCCTGATGCGGGTTCTCTCCATAACGCAACTGTCGATACAAGGGAAGATGCATTTCCAGGACTGGCTGGATCGGCGGGGCGGATGCTTCGTTGTTCCTTTCCGCGGCTTCATCATTCCTTTCCGCATCTTCTGTTAGTCCTGTGACGGCCCCTGAATTTTGCAAGAGCAGATCCAAAGTATTGGCTATGGCCTGGTCATAAGATGCCGTCATCTGGAACGCCCGAAGAGCAAACTCGGCACGGGTTTTTCCACTTATCCTGCCTTCGTTATCCTTTATTTCATCAAGAAGCTTACGGTACTGGCCGGGGTGGGTGGCTACGCAGACATTCTCAAAGTTCTTTGCGGAAGCCCGGACCATGGCCGGACCGCCGATATCAATGTTCTCAACGGCATGTTCCGTGTCCCCGGGCCGCTCCCGGACGGCTTCCCGGAAGGGGTACAGATTCACGACCACAAGCTGGATCTGTTGTATATCCATTTCTTTCAGCGTCAGGGCATGCTCTTCAATTTTCGGACGTGCCAGCAATGCCCCATGGATTTTGGGATGCAGTGTCTTGACACGTCCATCCAGACATTCCGGAAACCCGGTTATTTCAGAGACGTCCGTAACAGGAATACCGGATTCGCGGATCAGACGGGCAGTACCGCCCGTGGATATTATCTGAATTCCAGACTGATGGAGTTCCCGTGCCAGCTCCGGTATTCCGGTTTTATCGGAAACGGAGATCAAGGCCCGTGTTACGGAAATGGCGGGAAGTTGGATATGGGAATCAGAAGTCATGTTATCTGGAGTATGGATGCAAAAAAGCCATATGGAATAACTGTCAGTTGTGGGAGAGCAGGAACCGGACAACTTTGGGATACAGGAGATGCTCTTGCTTCAGGACCCGGGCAGCCAGTGATTCCGCGGTGTCATCCTCCCGGACAGGAACCTTGGACTGTGCAATGATGGGTCCCTCGTCATAATCCCTTGTTACATAATGGACCGTACATCCGGATTCCTTGTCGCGGTTTTCAATGACGGCCCGGTGAACACGCATACCGTACCATCCTTTGCCGCCATATTTTGGCAGCAGGGCGGGATGTATGTTGATTATTCTGCGCTTGTACAAATCCACTATTTCATCCGGTATTTTTTTCAGATAACCGGCGAGAACGATGAGTTTGGGAGATTCCTTTTCGAGAATTTTGCGGAGCATATCTGTATATGCCGCCTGATTGTCATAGTCCCGGGGTGAAAGAACGATACCGCGTATCTCATTCTCCCGGGCATATTTCAGCGCACCGGCATCCGGATTATCACTTATCAGCGCGGTGATACGGGCAGGAACCTCCTTATTCAAAGTGGCCTTATGCAGCGCCTTGAAATTCGATCCCCCGCCAGAGGCAAATACGACGATGTTCTTTGGTTTCAAAGATCAAAAATTGATTGTGTACTGGTGATTTTAACCGTATTACCAAAGGAAAGTGACAATTCCACTCCCAGTGGAAAAGGTATTTTATGATCGATGTGTCCGTAGGGTACATCCCGCACTACCGGCAGGTCGGTATCCTTCAGCAACCGGTCCAGTACTTTTTCCATCGATGGTACGTCATCAAAGGTCTCCTCTTCGGGAGGCGAAAATGACCCGAAAATGACAGCACTGGCTGCCTGGAACCAACCGGCCAGCCTGGCTTGCCACAGATAGCCTTCGGTTTTGTGACGGGGTTCGCCCACATCCTCAAGAATCGGAATGGTGTTCTCAAGATCGGGAAAGTAAGGAGAGCCGCTCAGTTTGGCTGCAACAGAGAGTGTGCCCGGCAAGGCAATCCCCCTGACTTCACCGGTGGAGCGGCTGGCAGGAACCCGGAGATCGTAATCGATTTTTCCGGTTTGCATGAAATCCCAGAAGGTCTTCTCAAATTCGGGATGAACCGGATCCATGTAGAAATCAGTAGCGGGCATGCCGGTTGACAGGGAGGGGATGCCGGTCCGGGCGTAGATTCCCCATTCCAGTGCCGTGATGTCGCTGTAGCCGATCATCAGTTTTCTGGCTGATTTGATTGCCTCGAAATCAAGCAGTGGGAGCATGGCGCTGCTGCCAAAACCGCCGCGGGCAAAAAAGATCAGGTCCACATCGGGGTCCGTGACCAGTTGCATCAGTTCGGAAGCACGGTCTTCGGCACTGCCGGCCAAGTAGTTGTCCCGTGCGTGGCAGCTTGGTTTGACGATTACCCGGTATCCCCGTTTTTCAAAATATGCGACACCATTTTCAAGTCGTTTGGGCTCAATAGGTGAAGAGGGAGCCATGATGCCGATGGTTCCACCTTCTGGCAATGGTCTGAGTTTTATCATGGGAATATTTTATTACTTCTGTTCGACGGGGCTGAATATCTTGTAATTCTCAAAACTCCATCGGATCTGTTTAATGGTGATTACGATAGTGGCTGTAATGGGTACGGCAACAAGCATGCCGAATATGCCGGCCAGTTCAGCTCCGGTCATGACAACAAACAGGATCACAAGAGGATGCAGGTTGGCCGATCTGGAGAAGAGTGTCGGTTGTACGATGCTGACATCAATGATCTGGGTGATGAGTATGGCAATGAACACATAGATAACCAATGAGAAATCACCGGTCTCAAGAATAGAGACAATGATGGATAGAATATAACCGATGACCGGCCCGAAATAGGGAATGATATTTGCTACACCGACAGCAATACCAACTGATAATGCATTGTTCAAGCCTGCAAAACTGAGCAAAATGGTTGACGTTGTGGCAATGATAATGCTTTGCAGGCCGACACTTTTAAAGTAGGTGACCAGTCTTTTCTCGACTTTCTCAATGCCGGTCAGTACACTTTCGAAATACTTGTTGGGAACAAGCTCGAGGATATTCCGACGAAGTTGAGCTCCGTCTTTGAGGATGAAGAACGTGGCAAAAGGTACGACGATGAAAGCCCAGAATATATTGGCAAAAATTCCAAGGATGTTGTTGATCGTGCGGGAGATGTCATCCGTCTGGAACAGGGTTTCAACGGCACCAGGAATATTCTCGCGCAGAAAACCCTGAGGCAGGAAAGGGACTCTTTTCAGGATCTGTTCCTCAATTTCTGCAGTGACTCTCAGTACGGCATCAATATTAAGCTGTTGCCCCAGCATGATTACCTGGCCGGCAATGGCAGGAAGGATGGTACTTGAAAACCAGACAAGCAGCAAAACCAGCGTGGAGAGAACGAGACTGATAGCCAGGGTCCGGTTCAATCCAAAAGCCTGCATGCGGTTGACAAAAGGATCGAGTATATAGGAAAAGACCAGTGCAATCAGCGCGTAGAGAATCAGTACAAAAAAGCGATAGAGAACGAACAGGATCAGCAGTACAATAGCCAGTCCTATAAGAAATCGAATAAAACGTTCGATGTTAAAGCTCTTCATTCTCCAGCTTTTTTAACAGTTCATCGCATTTCTCCATTACTGTGTGACCCGGAAATCCTCTTCGAATCAGAAAGTCTGCAAGTTTCTTTCTGCGCTTCAAGCCCGGTTCCGTTCTCATCAATCGCTTTGCTGCACTCAGGGCGGCCTGTTCCAGAGCATCAATGAGAGCGGTTTCCGTAAAGGAATTCTCAAGAGCCGAATCAATATACTGTTTTTTTACTCCTTTTTGAGCCAAAGCCTGCCTGATTTTTGCCGGCCCCCATCCGTATCGGTCTTTTTTTTCCCGGGAGAAGATTTCGGCAAACGAAGCATCGTTCAAATACCCCTTTTCCGTGAAAGGCCCCAGTGCGCATCGTGCCTCTTCTATTGTGTATCCTTTGGCAAGACTTTTTTTGATGATCTCGCCGGAGCTGTGATTCCGTACTGCCAGCCATCGGTAGATCTGATCGTTCAGTTGATGTTGCCTGTCAAGCCGGCGCAGCTCCCTGTAACGTTCTTCCGAGATCAGATCACCTTTGGAAATACCGGCCTTTTCAATGACGGCACGATGAAACCCATCCAGAAACGATCCCTCGACAAAAAGAGAAACCCTTCCCTTCTTGCGTTTCTGTGTAACGATATCTGTACAGCGTCCAGGCAGGGAAGATGCCGATTCATCCATTAATAAAACCGTTTATGGATGTTATTATAAAGAATTCACCCCTCAGTTCTCAGCGGTATCACTGGATTTGACGGGTGATGCCGCATTTTTTGCTGCTGTGCTCTTGGCTGATGCGGAGTCCTTCTCCTTGCCGTTATCCGGATATTGGTCAGGCATCAGCTTGCGCCGTACAATATCCTCGATTACAGCGCTGAGCTTGGGATCTTCCTGCAGGAATTGCATGGCCGAGTCGGTTCCCTGTCCTATAGGTTCACCGTCATACCGGTACCAGCTGCCTCGTTTTTGGACAATATCATACTGAACGGCCAGATCGAGCAGTTCTGCGATACGTGAAATACCCTGTCCGTACATGATATTGAACTCGCAGGTTTTGAAAGGCGGAGCCACCTTGTTTTTTACCACTTTCACCTTGGTGCGATTCCCGATTACATCATCACCACGTTTGATGGCACCGATACGGCGTATATCGATCCGGACCGAAGAATAAAATTTGAGCGCTTTGCCACCGGTCGTGGTTTCAGGATTTCCAAACATCACACCGATCTTCTCTCGAAGCTGGTTGATGAAGATCACGGCGGTATGAGTTCGGTTCACGACTCCTGTAAGCTTTCTCAGGGCCTGTGACATGAGCCGTGCCTGCAACCCGACCTGAGCGTCACCCATTTCGCCTTCCAGTTCGGCACGGGGAACAAGTGCAGCTACCGAGTCGATAACAACGACATCGAGTGCGGCCGAACGGATCAGGGTTTCGGCAATTTCCAGTGCCTGCTCCCCGCTGTCAGGCTGAGAAATGAGCAGCTCATCGATTTTGATTCCCAGCGCCTTGCCATATTTGGGGTCAAAGGCATGCTCGGCGTCAATCAGTGCCGCATGTCCACCCGCTTTCTGAGCTTCGGCAATAACATGGAGGGCCAGGGTGGTTTTACCACTCGACTCGGGTCCGTAAATCTCGGTCACACGTCCCCGGGGTATGCCTCCTACACCCAGCACATGATCTACCATCATCGAACCGGTGGAGATGTACGGGATGTTTTCAATGGGCTGGTCGCCCAGGCGCATGATGGTCCCTTTGCCATACTGTTTTTCGATCTGGCCCACAGCCAGGTCTATTGCTTTTCTGCGTTCGTTATCAGACATTGGATTGCACTCCTGTTTATATATGTGTAAAATATGTGAGAATATACTTTCTTTTCGCAAGAATACCAACACTGCTTGCGGAAATCTTTACCTGTTAAGACAAGGAACCTGGACAAAACTTACAATCCATTTCGCGATTAATCCACTAAAAATATTGCCTTTTTGTGCGATAGTGCATCGTTTTGTGCTATTGCAGACCGAATCACACCAAACCTGCGTCACCGATCCGTTTCGAAATCCCCGAAAAGAATTCTTATTTTCGAAGCTCCGAACACCTGAGTCCAATAACTGACGTCATGGTCGATACCCACTGCCACATCTATCTGCCCCAGTTTCAGAAAGACATCCAGAAGGTACTGGATCGTGCCGCCCATGCGGGGATCACCGATATCATGATGCCGGCTATCGACATTGGCTCCCTGGAGCAGATGGACGCGCTTACCCATCCACACATCCGGTTTCACAAGATGATCGGGATTCATCCCTGCGACGTCAACACTACACCGGAAGGGCCTGGCAAACAGCTGTTCGAACGCGGGGATGCCGACGAGATCATCGCTATTGGCGAGACGGGACTGGATTACTACTGGTCAAAAGAACATATCTCCGCCCAGCAGCAGAGTCTCCGGGAGCATTGTCAGGCGGCCAAAACGCTGGACAAGCCCGTTATCCTGCACAACCGTGAAAGCACGGAAGACCTGCTGGATATCATCAAGGAGCAGCAGGATGGACGGTTGCGTGGCATCTGGCACTGTTTCAACGGTACGCCGGAACAGGGGCGGCGGGCACTGGACCTGGGCCTGTACCTGGGCATAGGCGGTGTGGTCACGTTCAAAAACGCCGGGGTAGACCGGGTGGTGGCCGATCTGCCACCGGACCGGCTCGTCCTGGAAACGGACGCCCCCTACCTGGCTCCCGTACCGAAACGCGGAAAGCGGAACGAGCCGTCCTTCATGAAATACACGGCGCAAAAACTGTCCGAACTGTTTGGCATCTCCCTGGAGGAGACGGACCGTATCACCACGGAAAATGCCCGCCGGCTGTTCCGGCTCTCCTGAGTTCAGAGGCTACCGCATGCGGTGTAGGGACTCTTCCGCGTTCTGGATCAGGACTTATGCATGGCCAAAAACATGCCTCACCCGATTTCATTATGATTGATGCTTCTTTCGCAGCAACTCCAGAAGCTCGAGGCTTTCCTTATCCCGATACAGAATTTTCAGGCACCACAAATTATACGCGGTGATTACGGGGATGTCTGGCTGCTTGTCAAAAAGCATCGCGTATACTTCCTTCAGCGTCAAGCCGAAGAACACCTTCGCGATGAATGCCCAGAACCATCCCCCAATGCCCACGCCGATAATGAAAAGAAGCAGGACGAATATCAGCATTCCCACCACCTCCAATAGTCCGATCGCTTCTTCCCCCGTCATCCCCAACAGGTAGAAAAATACGAAAACACCGGAAACAGTGACAGCTACAGACACCAGAAGACTCACGGCGAGATAGCTGTTTCGAAGTTTTTTGACGTTTTTCATGCTTGCCGTTGGTGTTGTGTGCCAGATCCGGCCGGCCAGAACGAAACCGCCAGCCATATCACGCAGAATGATATGAAGGGAATTGCGAAGGGTGCAAAGGAAAAGACTCCCAAACCGAATGACTGCAATGCCGTACCCGACGCCAGAATCAGCATCAGATATATCCGAAGCAGCCAGACGGCCCAGGTCCTGCCTTTCCACATGAACCAGGAGGTAAAAAGCGGCACCAATGCAGGAATGACCATCAGCCAAATGATCAGAATATTCAGGTTTGAATGATCCGGGTCAAAAATCAAGGCGCTTGCCGCCCATGACAGAACCCCCAGGCTGACGACCCCCATTAAGGCGCTGAGGATTTTCCATGAGGTCCGGTTATCCGTCAGCGCAGGTTTTGTTTCCATGGTCGTGGTATCTTGTGCTATCAGTGAAATCCGGTTGCTGGCATTCGCATATCTACTTCATGAAGGGCCGGAAGCATCTTCCCTCACCGGAAAGGTGATGTAGTCGTCGCACAGTTTGGCCAGGCTGCGGCGCAGGTGGCTGGAGACCAGGATGGTGCCGCCGCCGGCTTTGTATTCATTAAGCAGCTCGAGCGATGCCTTTTTGCTGGATTCGTCGAGGGCGCGGAAGGGCTCGTCCAGCAGCATGATCTCCGGTTGTGTGATGAGGCTGCAGGCCAGCATTGTTTTCTGGAGCATTCCGCTGGAGTAGGTGCCGATCAGGTTCTCACGCCGCTCATCGAAATGGAGCCGTTCAAAGAGCTCGTCCATCCGGCGGGGCGATTCGCTGTCGTCCCATTTTTTCCGCGCCCGGATGGTCCATTCCAGCAGCTCATTGGCGCTAAGATAGGCCGGCAGGTCCGTGGCGTCAGTCACTATCCCGATATGTTTCAAAAACCGGTGCGGGGCATCGTAGATCGTTTCCCCCAGAAAGGTGATGGTCCCTTCGGTAGGAAACGCCGTGATGGAGACCAGCCTCAGAAACGTTGTCTTGCCCGATCCGTTGGCACCAATAAGCCCGGTTGCGGTGCCTTTTTGGAAGTGGTGATCCATACCGGTCAGGATCATGGGACCGGTACCGTACCGTTTTGACAGGTTTTGGACATTCAGAAAGTCACTCATAGTGCATCACTTGTAGCGTCGCGCCGGCAACGGGGTCCGTTGTTCAACCCGGCATTTGGAAATTTTGTCACCGGCATGGGTTATCCTGTTTTGTATGTAAAAAAGTCATCATGCATATCGCTTCCGAAAGGCAAACTCGTTGTTACGGGCCAGCAGCCAGGCTGAGATGGCCGATACCGCCATGTCGACAACCGTCCACATCCACACAGCCTGCCAGCTTACCGCTTCGGAGAAGAGGGCCGCTGCGGCTATGGTGAGCAGGAGCGCCAGTGTCCAGCGTGTCTGCAAAAAGAACCGGGTGATCATCCAGTCCCGGGGAGGTAACATCCACCAGTGGAATACCGGCGGCGAAAGGGATGGCCCAGCCACTGGCCATGCCAGCATGTTTTTCGCCAGGATCCAGAAGAGGAGCCAGCCGGCGTGCCAGCTTTCGGGGGTCCCGAGCCAGATGAGCAGCCAGTAGGTGAAACTGAGCAGGGCGATGATGCGGCCCATGGGACGCTTGCGGTCCAGCTGCACGATCTGGGTCCAGACAGCCGCCCGCCACCGTCCGGGAACCCAGTAAATGGACTCGTACGAGGCAGGCTCTCGCGATTCTTTGGTACCGGTGGACGGGTTGGTGAACAGCTCGTCGTAAAAGGCATCGCTCTGGTAGTACAGCCGGTCGTAATGCCGGATCTCACTGCCTAGCCGGAAGCCCGAGTATCCCAGAAAAAGCACAAAGGGGAGAATGGCCAGTACCATGTGCGGGATGGCCGCTGAGACTACCACGATCATCATGCCGACGAACGTGACCAGGATCGTGCTCAGAAATGTTGGAAACATGCCGGCATCCACAGGGGTGCTTTTGCCAACGGAGTCGAGCGATTCAAACAGCCGGCGACCGGATTTGCCTTCGTTCCAGCTCTGCGACGATTCGCCGATGGTTGCGAAACGGTAGAGTGCATACAGAATGATGGCCGTGAGCGCGATGAGGCCTGTGGCAAAAAGGCGGGTCTTCTCGTGGAAGTCCTGGGCCGGGTTAACAGTGTCGCCAAAGGCAATGACGGCAATGGCAGCCAGCCCGTAGAGCCACAGCGCACGGAGCTTCACCAGGTGATGCAGAAACAGCCGCCGGGGGGATGGGTTCAGCTGCAGGACCAGCGTCTTGTCGCCATCCGGAAACAGCATGTGCGGGGTAATGAACGCCATGCATCCCGCAAATGCCATGGCCAGGTACCGGAACAGTACGATGCGCTCTTCCAGTGCCAGCTCGTGCGCAAGCCACAGGAGCGCCAGCAGAATGACCAGCCCGGGGATCATCGCGGTGATCCGGCGGGCCGCTGAAACATGGCGTCCGGGAATGGCACGGTATGTGAGTGGTGTGAGCACGTTGCGCTTTGTCAGCTTGTTCCTGTTTGCGTTGCCCGGAAACCAAGGGTGTTGAGGACGGGGTGCCGGTCAAGCATTTCAGGATCCAGTCCGATTTCCTGAAACTCATTCCGCAGCGGCATGTCCTGGCGTAAACGGAGAAAGGCCGGACCCTTTGTCCGGTCGGGCATCCCGATAAGCTGGCGCAGCGAAGAATCATACGAGAATACGGGATGCAAGCGGCCCAGCACATCGCGCAGCGTCGTGCGCCTGTCAGGAAGTGCCTCGTACTGCGGTTCTTCAGTCGCCGGTTCCGGGTTGTTCAGACCCAAAAAACGGTGCAGCGCCGTGCACATCATTTCAGAAGCGTTGCGCTTCGCCTGGATGGAGTACCCGGCGATATGCGGTGTGGCCAGACTGGCACTGATTGCAGTGGTGTCCGAGAAAACGGGTTCGTTCTCCCATACATCACAGGCAAACATCCGGACAATTCCCCGCTGCTGCGCCGCAAGCAACGCCCCCTCGTCCATCACACCACCGCGCGACGCATTTATCACGAGTGTTTTTGGAACCGTTGCAAGCTTGTGTTCATCCAGCCAGTGCCGGGTTGCATGGGGGCCGTTGTGTTCGAGCGGAACGTGCAACGTGAGGATATCACAACCCAGCACCTCCTCAAGGGAAGCCGACCGGAAAGCCGACCGGAAATCCGGCTGGGAAGACGGCTGGGAAGACGGCTGGGAATCCGAACGGGAATCCGAACGGGAATCCGCACGGAAAGATGTGTGGTAAGATGGGTCTGACGGTGGCTGTTCCAAACTGGAACCGGAACCGCTGTCCCGGGAGCTTTCCAGCTCCCGCTCTTGCCTTGGCGGATCGTACCGTTTGCATCCTACGCCGATCTTTTCAAGCAGATCCGCCGCAGCGGACCCCGTAAAACCGGCACCGACCACACCTGCGGTAAGCTCCGATGGCGGAATCTCCAGGGCTTCACAAGCCGACAGGACGGCAACGGCGACATACTCGGCAACACTTCGGGCATTGGACCCCTTTGCATCCGCAACGGTAATCCCCAGGCGGTTCAGCCAGGCCTCATCCAGATGATCCCTGCCCGCGGAAGCGGTGGCGACAAAGCGAACCCTGCTGTTTTCAGGAAGTGTTGTGCTGTTGACAGGGTTGGTTGTCCGTACCAGCAGGACATCCGCCTCCCGAACCTGATCCGCAGTCCACCCCGCTATGGGATCGTATTGCATAAGACGCAGGGAGGGATGAAGGAATCGTTTTAACTGATAATGATGCCGGTCGGCCAGTACGGTAATCACGGGAAATGTTCAGAATCTGTGTTGGTTGGACCGGCGCGATTTCGGCGAGTCCAGGATCTCCTTGATAAGGATACCGTCACGGAGTTTCTCGGAATCCATGAGAACCCCTTTGATGTACTTTCTGCCCCGTGTACCAGTAACAACTACCTCAGGGGTGTCACCCAGATCCTGATAAATGGGATTGTCCCCTTCGATCAGTTCCCGGCTGACCTGGTCGGCCTGCCTGCCGATCTCTGTACCGGACCCATCATCATAGGAAAACGGATCAGAGGACGGAGAAACCGATCCCTGTCTGGATCCTGTTCCCGATCCGGAAATGGGACCATGTGAGGGGTGCCGATACGCAGAATCACGCTGCGATCTGCTTTGGGAGCGTGTGCTTTGGCTGGCGGCTTGTCGCCCGGATGCCTGTGCTGCTGTTTCAGGACGCTGTTCGGTCCCCGCACTTCGGGAGCGCTGCTGGACCGGCTCTTCGCCTGCGACCACTTTTTCCAACCCTTCGAAAAAATCTTCCCAGCTCTGTTCCCCACGCTCTTCCCGGGAGTGAGCGCCCGTACGCGTGGTTCTGGCAGAGGATTCCGGTTGGTCGCCGCGGTCAGCCTGTGGCCAGGCATCTTCGCCTGTTCCCATTTCGTCCGGCCGCTCTGTTCCCCCTTTCAGTCCCTCAAAAATCCGTCTGAGGAACGGAAATAAGAGAAAGATCAAAATCAGGATGGTAAAGAGATTGATTTCCATCTGTTGTTTGCCATTGGTTATATTCTATCCGATAATAAGGAAAGATATCACTTTTTTACACAACAATTC